>JAFDXP010000026.1 GCA_018267875.1 Bacteroidota bacterium
TCAACCAAAGTAAAAATGGATAGAAAAAGGAATGGAAAAGGCTCTATTACTATTGAGTTTTATAACGACAACGATTTAGAGCGGATCATGGAAAAAATGAGTTTATAAGCATTAAACTGTAGCCATATAATTAAAGGATATTACTTTCAATGAAACGTTACTTAATTACACAAGCTTTCTTATTGATATTTTCGTTTTGCAGCCATGCACAAGACTTATCCAATAAAGGATTGATGAACATTATTGATCAATCTGAAGCTCAACGAATCAATTGGTTGAAACTATTTGATGAAGGAGTTTCGGCTAAAAGCTTGACAGCATTGAATCCCACAAGGATGCAGTATGAATCTTTCCTCGACAAAAATCTATCCTCAATACGCCGACTTTATGCTGAGGGTGATGGTCGTGCCTTATTAACCGCAGTTAGCAACTACTTGCAAATTGAACGTCAGTTTGTAAAAGATGTTATGGTTCCCACTGAAGCCATTTCGCTCACCAATCAAGAAGATGTTGACAAAGTCTATAAAAAAATAAACGACTTTGGACAAAAGGAAAAAACCTTTTTGATTGACATCAATAATGCGCTTGCAACAGAGGGAATGGAAGAAGGAAATCCTGCTGCTGTTTCCAAAGAACAAGAACTCAATGCCGACAATGCTTATGAAGACTCTAAAGGTAGTGTCATAGAGGAAAGAAAACAAAAACGAAAAGGAAAATTACCGCACGAACAACCAAAAAAGAAAATCAATAAAACAGATAATGAAGACGAGTAAAATTGAATTTTGACGAGTAAATAATAGAGGTACAATCAAACGATTCTCAAAAAATATATCAGCATTTCAGCTTCTTCTATCAATCATCTATTTTCTACAATTTGCATCACTAGGTTTTGCCTTATTTGACCCTACTAACTTGCATGCAATTACGATACATTTACTTACCTAAAATTTGCCGTTTAAAAATTACTCACCCCATTTAGGGGATATTTCTTTTTGGGGTAAAAAATTCTTGGAAAAATCGAAATCAAATTGTACATTTGACTTTGATAGGGTTTATAGGGGCTGGCCTGTTCTCAGGTCGGCTTTTTTATTGCCTTTTATTTTCTAAATCTCTTTGTCAGCTCACTGGAAAGTACCGCCAACCCATAGAACACTATATCTGCTGCTACTACACCGCACAAAGCACCCAGTTGGTAATTTTCAAACATCGTTGTTCCTAAAAAAATAAAACCCGGACGAACAAGAAGCGAATCGAGAAATTCTGCACCACCAAATTCAATCATAACATTCCTCAGCACACGCCAAATATGTGACCAACTCCAATGTTCAGCTTGTTTGCGGGCTTTGTATATATCACCAAAAATAATTGCCCCATAAAATCCGATATTTTCGCCAAAAGCACCGGCATAAGCTGCTAATATTTTGTTACCCGAGAAGTAGTAAACAAGGCTTGAAATGATGATAACAATCAAGCCGCCGACAAGTTCTGCAACCCCATAACGCTTCAGGTAAAATAAAAACTTGTGCCACATTGTTTTTGAAAGAAAAAAGAAGGATAAGCTGTGATTATTTTTTTAAAAAAACTCTTTAACAATTCGGCAAAACACTTTCCTGGTTTGCATTTAAAAACACTTTGATTATGATCCAATCACAATCAGTGACTGATTGAATCAAACAACTCATTCCATTGGGAATTCTCAACAAATCGTTCGTGTCAATTTTTTCATCTGCTTTATAGGTGGCTGTTCCTTTAGCTAAAAAGACAAAACTAAAATCAGAATTACTCTGTATAGAAAGCTTTTCGCCTTTAGTAATAAATTGATGAGTCAAGCTTCCTTTTATTCCGTTTTGAAGCATGAGATTGAAATCAGTAACACGCCCTATACTTGATGTATTCCATTCTCCGGAAAAGGTATCTTGATCAAAAGCCTTGAGGTGTTTAGTGTACTGTGTTTCATGCTTCAATTCCATCTCGCCTTTCAAAATCATCAAATGCCTTGTAATTCCGGCAAAATGAGTAAAGGTTGATTCTTCGGCTTCAACAGTAGCTGTACTGATTCGAAACATGAAATTTCGTTCCGCAAAACTGGCTTTGTTCGGAAAAATGAAAATCTCCGTACTAGTTCCACTTGCCCATTTGATTGTTGTTCTATTTTTAGCTGTAAATTGAACTATTTGCAAGTTGTTGCTATGTTTCATTTATCTCGCCTTTATGAATAATAAAACTTCAAAAAATTTCGTTAACCACACTTATTCAACGAGATAAAAATTATTTACTAACCAACTCGTTAAAAATGAAAAGCTGTTTATCTGTTACTAGCCATTGTCCTGCCTCAACCCCGCCTCCCACAAAGGTTTGATTATTTACGGTGTGTAATACACTTACTTCTGAAACCTTTAAATCATTTTTACTGTTGTAAATCACCACATAATTTTTACCTTCTTGAGAAATCAAAGATTTAGAAGGGATACAAAGTGCTCGAGTACCCTCAACATTTGAAACAACTACTCGAACAAACATATCGGGTTTCAACAACATGTCGTTATTAGGCAACACTATGCGTACCCTCATAGCCTTGCTCTGTGGATCTATTACTTGACTTACCTGATCTATTTTTCCGTACAGCACCTTATCGCCATAAGCACTTGGAATCACTTTTACGCTATAACCTTGCCTTACCTTAGGAATATCCGTTTCATAAACATTGGCCATTACCCACACATCTTTTAGATCGGAAATAGTAAAAAGGTTTTCACCATTATCAGGGCGAATAAAGTCGCCTGCATTTATTTTCTTTTCAACGACATATCCATCAATTGGTGAGGTAAGAATATATTGACCATTTGCATTGCTATTGCCGCCCCCGTTGATGTTGATAGCAGAAACTACTTTGTTTTTGGCGGATAATGCTTTTTGATAATTTTCTTTTGCTTCCGTAAACTCTCGCTCGCTAGCTATGCCGTTTTGGTATAGCCCTTCCGTATTGTCTAATTGGCGTTTGGCAATCATAACGTCTGCTGTAGTGCTATTCAGATCTGCATAATTCCCTGCCACATCAGCACTTCTAATTACGGCTAACACTTGTCCACGCCTCACCTTGTCACCCAATGAAACTTTAGATTCAAGCACTTGTCCGCTACCACGAGGAAAAATTTTGATGACGCTATTCTCGTTGAAATTCACTTCTCCACTTAACGATAATTCATAGTCCATGGTGCAGAATCGCACACTGTCCAGCTGAATCATACGAGCCATTGTATCACTCAACACAAAAGTTTCGTTTTCTACTTTTACTTCCTTTTTACCGCAGGAAAACAAAAGAAATGATGCCAGTAAGGGTAAAATAATTAGGCGATTCATGTTTTTAAAAAAATCTTGATTTTGAAGTTACAGTATGTCCGTTCCAACTTGATAATTGAGTTCCTCTTCTGCCAATTGTTGATGCAGTTTTTGCTCCATTTCCTTTTGCATAGTTTCTTTATAGGCTTCAAAATAGTCTATAAACTCAATAAGGTTTATTTGCCTTAATCGATAACTCTCAACAATATTATCATACAAGCTACCATAATTCTGGTAGAAGTCTTTTGCATTAATATCACTAAATTTTTGAGTGTAGTAAAGCTTTTGATATGCCGCAAGTACACCATTTTTTAGTTCTACTTCGGCTTGTTGAACATTTGTTTCTTCTGCTTTCACTAACCATTTCGTACTCTTTATGTTTCCTTGATTTCTATTTAAAAAAGGCAAGTCAAAAGAAATACCAAAGCCAAAATAGTTGGGCGTATAGTTACTGTTTTTATCAAAATTGGGTGACAAGATTACATCAGGAATAGCAAGTGCTTTTTGTAAAGAAAGGTTTTGATTTTGATATAGAAGTTGTAATTGGCGCAAATGATATTCAGGGTTTTGATCTTGAGCTTTTGAAATCAAGCTTTCAATTTGCAATTCACTAAATGGTTTTCGACTCTCTTCTTTCACCAAAGGCAATAAAAAAACATTTCCATTTATGAGCAATAGGTTTTTCAAATCAGTTTGCAAATCCATAAGCTGACGAGCATTATCCAAAGCATCTTTTTGAGTGCTCATTTGCAAAGCTTGAATTCTCAGTAAATCCTTTCTGGCAACATTTCCGGCTTGAAATTGAGCCTTCATGCCAATCAACAATTTGTCCAATTGTACTAACTGTTGATCATACAAATTCTGGTTACTGATTAATTGTGCTATGGTATAAAAATCAGTTCTGAATTGCAATTTCAAATTGCGCATTAAGTCTCGAAATTGCCACTCGCTAATTTGTGCATTTGTTTGAGCTATCCTAATAGTTTTACTTCTTTTTCCAGCGGTTTTTATCAATTGTTGAAGTTGAAAATAATATTGTCCTCCATAGGTTCCGTCAGGGTTCTTTCTATGTTCAAAAAACTGGTGATTGCTATAAATATTTTGATCTGTAACTAACATGGGATTATCCCATAATCGAGCTTGCTGCACAATAGCTTTATCGGCTTCCACTTGATAATGTTGCGCAACGAGTTGTAAGTTCTTTTCAAAAAAAATCCGCTCTGCATCTTTCAGATCAAAACGTAGCGTATCCGCAACTAAAAATGCTTGATCGGCAATACAAAAAAAAGGAAGTAGCGTGACAACAAAAGGTATTAAGAAACGCTTATAGTAGCGCATTTCAAACTTGGGGATTAAAATGAAGATATGCAGTTTGTAACAGCGCAATAATAAAAAAACCTATCGGGTTAGGCTTATTTCAAAGGCGAATTTATCGTTAAAAGATACACAGAAACTATTATTCCGTTTCTCTTCGTCCGGATATTTCCGTTACTTTTCTATTTTACGGGTAAAATTCATACTACTAACAATGACTGTGCAAGAAATTATTTCCGCTATAGAATCCTTTGCCCCATTAGTTTATCAAGAAAGCTACGACAATAGTGGACTTCAAGTTGGCGAAAGGACAATGAAAGTGAACGGAGTACTTTTGAGCTTAGACATAACTGAAGATGTGTTGGATGAAGCTATTCAAAGAGGGTGCAATTTAATTATAGCACACCACCCTATCATATTTTCAGGATTGAAGCAAATTACGGGTAAGAACTATGTGGAACGAATTGTAAGCCGTGCCATTAAAGCAGATCTTGCCATCTATGCCGCCCACACCAATTTAGACAATGTGAATGGAGGTGTAAATGCCATGTTTGCAGAACGAATTGGACTTCAGCAAACATGTATTTTAACCCCCCAAACAAACAATCTGAAAAAACTGTACACCTATGTTCCGAATCAAGCTGTTGACACAGTAAGAAACGCCTTATTTGCAGCCGGAGCAGGCTCCATCGGGCGGTATCACGAATGTAGTTTCAACACAGACGGCTTAGGCACTTTTCGACCAAATAATAATGCCAAACCAACCATTGGAACAGCTGGTGGTGAAAGAGAAACCGTATCGGAGGTAAAAATTGAAGTATTGATTAATATACATCAAGAACCAGCAATTTTAAAAGCACTTTTTGCGAATCATCCGTATGAAGAAGTGGCTTACGAAATAATTTCTCTTCAAAATCGAAATCAAGAAATAGGATCCGGCATGATCGGTAATCTTAAACATCCCATATCCGAAATAGACTTCCTTTCATTTGTGAAGCAACAGATGAAAACAGACTGTATTCGACACACATCCCTTATCGGAAAGCCTATTCAGCGGGTGGCTATTTGTGGAGGATCCGGCAGTTTTTTACTTAAAGATGCTATCAGAGCTGGTGCGGATATTTTTATAACCGGCGACTTCAAGTATCATCAATTTTTCGATGCAGATAAGCAAATCATTATTGCTGATATTGGGCATTATGAAAGCGAACAATTTACAGTGGAACTATTAGCACGCATTCTTAAAGAAAAAATCCCTAATTTTGCTCCTCTTTTATCCAATTTATCAACCAATCCTGTAAAATATTTTTGCTGACATGGCTAATGTAAAGGACTTTTCGGTAGAGGAAAAGCTAATGGCGGTGCTAACGCTCCAAAAAATTGATTCAAAAATTGATGAAATTCAAACGCTGAAAGGTGAACTTCCCATGGAGGTAAAAGACCTTGAAGACGAAATTGAAGGTTTGCAAACACGCATTACCAATATTAATGCAGAAATCAGCAGTATCACAACTTTCATCTCTCAAAAAACAGAGGCGAAAAAAGAAGCACAAGCTTTAATCAAAAAATACGAGAAGCAACAAGATAACGTTAAGAATAATAGAGAGTTTGAAGCAATCACTAAGGAAACTGAGATGCAAGAACTTGAAGTGAAGCTAAACGATAAGCATATCAAGGATGCGAATATCGAATTGAAAGAACGCGAATTTCAAAAAAAGGCTACTGAAGAAAAAATTGACGTTGTTCGTAAAGCTTTAGGTACAAAGCAAAAGGAACTTGAAAAAATCATAACCGAAACAGAGAAGGAAGAAAAGCAATTGACTTCAAAGTCTGATGCCGCCAAAGAAAAAGTAGATGCTCGCTTGCTTTCTGCTTATGAGCGCATTAGAAAAAGTTATAAAAACGGGCTTGCCATAGTTTCCATCTTGAGAGATAGTTGTGGTGGATGTTTTAACATCATTCCTCCTCAACGTCAATCTGAGATTCGTCAACGCAAAAAAATTATTGTTTGCGAACATTGTGGTCGTGTATTAGTTGACCATGATTTAAGTGAACAAGTGAAACTCGGTAAATAATAGCCAAACACCTTAAAATATAAAATGGGGAACTAAACACTTGGTTCCCTTTTTTTGTAAAAGGTTCATTCATATTACTTTTGTTGTTTACTTTTTTTGAACAGATGGATATTCATGAAGTTCCACAAGACTCTCTTCACTATAAGGGAAGAGATCAATTAAAAAAGCTGATGTATGCGGTGGATAAAGAAGGGCATTATACTGGCATCAGTTCTGTAGGGTGGGAAGCTGAAAATGAAGCTACAAAACAAGCTTGGGATGCGGTGGAAGAAGAGCTACAACATACAAAGACTTTAGTCTTAAATGGAAAACTAAGCCCCATTGCCTATTTCATGCGATTAAAACTAATGGACGTTGGTTTATTAGCCAGCTATGTAGGCAAATGGAAATGGCAAGTAAAACGACACCTTAATCCTAAAGTATTTAAACATATCAATTCCAAGACACTCACGCGATATGCTGACCTATTTGGCATTTCAGTGTCTGACTTGGTAAATTTTGAAAAAAAATAATCCGGTCTTTTTTGGAACAAAAACATTTCATCCACCATCAACACGCCCATTGCGAAAGCGGCGTAACATCAAACTTACTGATGCACGAAGGCATTCACTTGAGCGAGCCATTAGCCTTTGGTATAGGTGCCGGAATTTTCTTTGCTCATTTACCTTTTGTAAAAGTTAGCGGCGTACCCGGAACTACATTCAGAACATGGCCTGGGGCTATTTTCAAACGTGTAGCTCAAAGATTAAATATTGGAGTTCATACAGAAAAATTCAGATCACCCCAAAAAGCAATGCTTGCCTTGGACAAGGTTTTACAAACGGGAAAACCTGTGGGCATGTTAAGTAGTGTGTATTTCCTACCCTATTTGCCTGAGGCTTTTCGATTTCACTTCAATGCTCATAACCTTATTATTTATGGCAAACAAGACAATCAATATTCGGTAAGCGATCCAGTTTTAGAAAATCAAACACATATTGCACCGGAAGACTTGGCAAAAGCAAGATTTGCGAAAGGTATGCCAGAGCCACGCGGCTTTATGTATTACATTACAAACATTCCCTCAAAAATTGATTTTCCAAAAGCCATTCAACAAGGAATCAAGCAAACTTGTTTCTTCATGCTATCGCCTCCCCTACCTTGGTTTGGCAATCGCGCAATAGGTTTCCTTGCTGAAAAAATAAAATATTATCCTTCAAAACTTACACCCAGAAAGGCTTCTCTTTATCTTGGTAATATCATTAGAATGCAAGAAGAAATTGGTACCGGAGGCGCTGGTTTTCGATATTTATACGCTGCCTTTTTACAAGAAGCCGGCGAAATGCTTCATCGAGATGACTTGAAATTAATGAGTCAAGAGCTAACTACAATTGGAGATGACTGGAGAAACTTTGCTTATCATGCAGCTCGACAAATGAAAGCTCGACAAAGCGATTTGGTTTCATTCGATGAATTAAGTGCTTTACTAAAACAATGCGGCATGAAAGAAAGAGACTTTTTTCAACGTTTACAAAAAGTAAAATGGTAGATTAAGTCTAATAAAAACAGACTGTTCATCACAACCTTCTTTCGCTCAGTTGATTTTCCAACATCACTTTCTGCATGTAGATTATACATTTTCATGAAGCTTAGTAACCATATTGAACCAAATAAACGCGACCAACTGATTCGATATTCAGTAGTAGCTATAACGCTTTTTCTTTTTGCTTTTGGAATTGCCCAAGCTTTTTTTCCTATCCGCCCTTTTTGGAATGATGAATGGAGATTGATTTACAACATAAAATTCAAATCAGTACCCGAGCTCTGGGGAAGGTTAGATTTATTGCAAGAATGTCCACGTGTATATTTGACTCTACTCAAATATATTAGTGCAGCTTTCGATTATAGTTACACAGCATTGCGCCTACCTCCTTTAATCATTGCCGGCATCAGTGCCCTTTTTGTTTTTCACCTGCACCATCGCATCTATCCGGCTCGAAATACTATAAGCTACTTGTTTATTTTGATACTCCTTTCTTCTCAAACTTTTACTGACTATATGGTGCAAGTAAAGCAATATGAGATGGATATTTTACTGTCTCTATTAGCTATTTGGCAGCTATTAGTTTTAAATCAAGCTACACTTGAAAAACCACACCGGATAAGCTATTGGATGCTTTCCTGTTCATTGCTTTTTGTACCATTTCTGAGTTATATATACCCTATTGTTTTGGCTCCGATATTTGTAATAATCAGTTGGAAATTATGGAACGAAAAGAAAAAAAATCATTCGTTCTTTCAGTGGGTACAAATAATATTTCCACTTCTTTTAGCCGTCATTTCCATCCTAATATTTTATGCCGTTGATGTTAAGAATGTAATGGAGAATAAGGAAATGTACGTTTCCTATCAACGAGCTTATTATCATAGTCAGAAAGAAACCCTGTTGGGAGATTTATGGAATCTTTTTTCCTTAGTAGGATCCGGCTTTATTTTTGAAATTGTGTTTGGACTTATTGGACTATCAGCATTTATTTATACTCTATTTCGTCTCATCAAAACAAAATGGGTACAAGCACACACTGCTGACTATATCCGTCTTTATGCGGCTGTACTTGTGTTGCTTGTGTTGGCACTTTTGTTTTCGGGGAAAATAATAGGTGGTGTCGCAAGACTTACAGCTTACACAGTACCATCAATTTCAATTTTGATTATTTTTTTGCTGGACGACATGAAAAGCAGATTTGGATATAATAAATTGGCAAGTGGAATAGCTTTTGTTTTATTCATTGCACTATTTGGGAACATCATTTCTTCTTGCATCAACAATTTTACTTACGAAAAATATCAAGACTACATAACGACGTATCGCAATACCGGCAAGGCTCTTCGAAAAGCAAGGCTTCAAAATATTCCTTTCATGGTAACAGACGGTGTGTGTGGCGATGATTGGAAATTGAATCCTACCAAACCTGGACACATTCAAACGAATACCATTACTGTAGAACAAATAAAAGGAGTAGATACTTTATGCGCTGAAGTCATAACAAAAGTACATCCGGAATATAAAGTTTGGGCACCGATTGTATTTTACTACATGCCCGATCCTAAATGGATTAAGACTTATGTTGATCAAGTACCTAAACAATATAGTAGTGTAGTAGCAGGAGACGGCATTCATTTCAAAACATATTTACGAACTCCTTAGTAACCTTGTCTTAGGTAATTGAGCTTTTGTATTTTCACCCCATGATCAAAACTTGGCTCCTTAGTATCTGCCTCATTTTCACTACATATTTGGTAGATGCACAAAACTTAAAGGGATATCAAAGCATCGCAAATAAGGAATACTGGAAAAACCGAAAACCTGACGCAGATTATTGGCAACAAGATGTGCATTACACCATAGATGCAACAGTGGATGAAACAACCCATATCATCTCTGCTACACAACAATTAGACTATTGGAACAACTCTCCAGATACGCTTACTTATGTTTATTTCCACCTCTTTCAAAATGCCTTTGTAAAGGGATCATACCTACATAATTTGGAAGAAGAACAAAAAGTTGGGGTAAAACTTGGCAAGTATGAGGCAGCCGGCTTAGGCACCGTTGTTGAAAACATAAAAGTGGATGGTCAAGTTGCTAAAGTAGAATTGGACAACACTATTTTAAAAGTATTTTTAAATAAGCCACTATACCCTAATTCAGGTGTAACATTAAGCATGAATTTCCGCACCTATTTTGATAACGGAAGCACCCGTCGTCGCATGAAAATGTATCCTGCATGGGGTTTTATGCACTACAATGGTGTTCAATGGTTTCCAAAAGTTTGTGTGTATGACCGCAAGTTTGGATGGGACACATATCAGCATTTAAACAAAGAATTTTATGGTGATTTTGGCATTTATGATGTATCGCTCAATTTTGCCTCAAACTATATAGTAGAAGCAACTGGAATATTGCAAAACAGAAAAGATGTACTACCCGATGATTTACGTGAAAAAATAGACGTTAAACACTTTGGGAATAAACCTTGGAATGAAGCTCCATCAATCATTATTCCGTATGAAAAAGGGAAAAGAAAAACTTGGCATTATCATGCCGAAAATGTGCATGACTTTGCCTTTACAGCTGATCCGTCTTATAGGCTTTCTACCAGCTATTGGAAGGGTGTAGAATGTGTAGGTATTGTACAAGAACCACACGCATCAGGGTGGCAAAATAGTGGCAGCTTAGTTGCAAAAATCATTGAACAGTTTTCAAATGATATTGGCATGTATGGCTATCCTAAAATGGTTGCTGCGGATGCCGCAGATGGCATGGAATATCCAATGCTAACGCTGGATGGAGGATCAGAACCTGGCTACAGAGGATTACTAGTACATGAAATTGGGCACAATTGGTTTTATGGCATGCTGGGCAGCAACGAAACATATAGAGCCGCTATGGATGAAGGTTTCACTCAGTTTATTACATCTTGGGGCTTAAATAAAATTGATGGAAAATACATCAAAGAAGGATTGCCAAAATCAAAATACCGCCGTCATTTTTATCAGCCCACTCAATCAAAAGATGCTCGAGTTTTCAACTCATATTTATATACTGCCTTGAACGGAGAACCCAAACCCATCAACACGCACAGCAATGATTTCAACGATGCATTGGGGCATGAAGGTGGATATGGAATGGTATATTTCAAGACGGCAACTATGCTCTATAACTTACAATATGTGCTGGGAGACTCCTTATTTCAAGCCGCCTTTCAACATTATTTCCATCAATGGAAATTTGCGCATCCCTATTTTGAAGATTTTAGAGCATCTATTATTCAATTTACCCACGTGGATCTCAATTGGTTTTTTGATGAATGGTTTGAAACAACTAAAACGATTGACTATCGAATTGACGGGATGAAGCGTATTCATGGCACAGACAGTTTTAACATTAGATTTCAACGAGTTGGCGATATGCAGATGCCAATTGACTTTACGGTTACTGCAAACGATGGTACACAAACAGATTTTCATATTCCCAACACCTGGTTTACCAAACAAACTAATGCTATTTTACTTCCTAAATGGTATGGCTGGAGCAAAATTCAACCACGATATAATGCAATCGTATATATTCCATCAGGTATCAAAAGTGTGCAGATTGACACCTCCAACCGGATTGCAGATATTTATCCATTAGACAATAATTTTTCACGCGGAATATTTCCCAGAAAACGCTCTTGGCAAGTAAAATTAGATGGCGGGGTAAATTCAATTTTAAATAGAAGACACTATCAGTTATGGGTTCGTCCGGATTTTTGGTGGAATGCTGTTGACGGACTCAAGTTAGGGGTTCATGCTGAAGGAGATTATCTACGAACCATGCACCGTTTTGAAGCGTCTTTATGGTGGAATACACATGCATTGCAGGAAGATAATTTTTTAAGCAGAAAAAGTGAAGGTTGGTATTCTCGATATGCACCTATAAACTTTAGTTTGGACTATGTTTCACCCGTATCTCCGCGCCATCCTGAGCATGAAGAACAAATTAACATTCGGTTCTTAGATGGTTTAGCGTATGGGCGCATCGGTCACAATTGGATTCCTAATAAAAACACTCGAGCTGAATTTTTCTATCAAACACTTTGGAGACCTAACCTTAGTTTCGACAAAGATTATTTGTTGTATCCTCAAGAATGGAGCAGTACCAGTTCGCGACCCAACAACTCATTAAATATTGTTCTAAGTCGCTCCTATCAAGGGGTTAAGAGTGTTGGTTCAGCCGTATTGACAATGCGCGCTCCTCTATTAACCGGTAATGATAGTGGAGCCTTTAACTATGGTTATATTCAAATCAACCACTTGCACAATATCACCTTTGGAAAACTGACCTTACGAACTCGATTTTTTGCACGTGTAGGTACCGGAACCAGCATTCCTTATGAAAGTGCTTTATGGTTGTCGGGGGCTAATCCTGAAGATTTAATGAACAATAAATACACTCGAAGTGTGGGTTATATCCCTGATGAATTTAGTGGAATTTCTCGATATGAAACCAATCATTTTCAAATGGGCGGTGGTTTGAACCTAAGAGGCTATGCTGGATATTTTGTTGCTGATGAAAGAAATGGCGAAATCTATATCGGCTATAAAGGTCGAAGTGGTGCAGCCATTAACGTAGAGCTGGATGTGGACAACTATATCAAACTGCAACCAAGATACACCCGAAATTGGCTACATGTTGATCTTTACGGATTTGCTGACTGTGGTATTATAGAACTGAGCAAAGTAAACAACATCAACAATTTTCTAAATGCTACGCCCTCAAACCAATGGAGCGATCTTAGACTGGATGCCGGTATTGGCGCAGCTTTCACTATCAAAAAATGGGGCGTATTTGACAAAGCAAAACCCTTAACGATTCGATTTGATGTACCTTGTTTCATCAACCGTCCACCCTATGCCGCACCTCAATATTTTGGTTGGCGATACGTGGTTGGTATCAATAGAGCATTCTAAACCACCTTCAACAATTTTCAATAAAATAATTCATTCAAGCTTTATTACACTTTATTAACTTAAAACTATGCGCATATTAATGGTTTGCTTGGGTAATATTTGTCGTTCGCCCATTGCAGAAGGGGTTTTAAAGTTCAAAGCAAAACAACATGGATTAGATTGGCAAATAGATTCAGCAGGCACCGAATCCTATCATATCGGCGAACCCCCTCATCGCTTTTCACAAAAGATTTGTTTGACACACGGAATAGATATTTCGGGACAACGAGCTAGGCAATTTGTAGTTGCAGACTTTAATTACTATGATAAAATATACGCAATGGCATCCGATGTGTATGATGAGATTGTACAAATTGGAGACAAGCAAGCCGACATAAATAAGGTATCATTATTGATGAATGAAGTTTATGAAAATGCAAACATTTCTGTTCCTGATCCTTGGTATGGAGATGAAGCTGGCTATACACCCGTTTTTGATATGATAGACAAAGCCTGTGAAGCTATCATTGAGAAAGGCATTCGATAAACAAACTCTAAAAAATCTTTTCTCCGTTAGATGTATGATAGCTTTTGCATTTCACCCTTTACCTTCGCATACTAATAACTATTCAACCTTCTAATTTTTACATTAAGCCAAATGAAGCCGTCTATACCACAAGGCACGCGCGACTTTTCACCTATTGAAGTGCGCAAGCGTCAATATATTTTCCAAACACTCAAAAGTATTTTTGAATGTTCGGGTTTTCAACCCTTAGAAACACCGGCAATGGAAAACCTATCTACACTGATGGGAAAATATGGTGATGAAGGCGACCGTTTGATCTTTAAAATTCTAAACAATGGCTTAGACAATATTGAAAAACGCACCAAAATTGAAGCCGGATTTTTACAAATTCTTTCCGGGAAAAACACAACAGACATTACAGAGCGCGCACTTCGCTACGATCTAACGATTCCATTTGCACGATATGTAGCCATGCACCAAAATGATATTGTCTTTCCATTTCGCCGATATCAAATGCAACCTGTATGGCGGGCAGATCGTCCTCAACGTGGGCGCTATCGTGAGTTTTGGCAATGTGATTGTGATGTTGTCGGCTCTACATCTTTACTAAACGAAGCAGAGCTACTTTGTATTTACCAAAGTGCCTTTCATCAACTTCAAATTCCTGATATTTCCATTAAAATCAATAATAGAAAAATCTTAGCCGGACTGGCTGAACTGGCTGATGCCTCCAATCAACTAACAGACATTACTGTTGCACTAGATAAAATTGATAAAATAGGTTGGGAAGGCGTAAAAAGAGAACTCGAGCAACGTGGAATATCAGAAAAGGGCGTTTTAGCAATTGAAAAAATCACTCAAATTGAAGGCAGTAACGAAACGAAAATGAGTGAACTGAGCGTGTTGATGAAAGATATTGAAATTGGGCTATTAGGAATAGATGAAATTCAACAAACACTCGACTACTATGAAGCTTTAAAACAAACAAATTGGGAAGGAAATGTAGTGATAGATTTAAGCTTAGCTCGTGGACTTAATTATTATACCGGAATTATTGTAGAAGTTACTACAGGGTCTGTAAAAATGGGAAGTATAGGCGGAGGTGGGCGTTATGATGATTTAACCGGTCTTTTTGGCGTAAAAGGACTTAGTGGAGTAGGAATATCTTTTGGTATTGACCGTATTTATGACGTGTTAGACGAATTGCAATTATTCCCACAAAATTTGTCAAGCACCACACACGTCTTAATCATCAATTTTGGTGGAGAAAATGAATCTTATGCTCTTTCCATCTTGCAATATTTACGTGCAAATGGTATTGCATCTGAGTTATATCCAGATGCAACAAAGTTTGACAAGCAGATGAAATATGCCAATAAGCGAGGCATTCCTTTTGTATTGCTCTTAGGCGACGATGAACGAGCAAATCAAAAAGTAAGTCTAAAAAATTTCAATACCGGCGAACAAAAATTAATGACAATAAATGAAGCTGTTGAGATCATCTCAACAAAAGTTTAATAAACAACAAACTGTAGGTTTTCTTATTTTTGAACAGTTTAAAATTAGATAACTTACACACATTTGGTTAATTGCTCCAAGTAGTTGCATAGCCAACGCTGACTACTCTTGGTGAATTACAGCCCCCCCAAACCTAACTTATAATTGTTGATACATTATCGCCTTTTATATTAAACAATAGTAATGATTAAGCTGCTTGAAATTCAGAAGAATCAATTATTGTCATTTATATTCAAGTTCTGAAGGAATATAATAACCCAAAAAAACGCTTATCATTTCATCGTTTAGCTCCGTAGGAGCGACACCATAGTCATCAAAAATATATTCTGGTTTGAAATCAATTTGATATGAATTTAAAAAACAAATGTATTCTTCTTTGAACGATTTCTTTTGTGGTGCTTTTCCTGATTTAAAATGTAATTTATAACGTTTTTTAATTAAGACTGACTAACAGTAAATGCACTAAAACCCATTTGCCATTCAAATTTCCTCACCACATATATATTTTCATTTATCCATTTGGATGAATTTGCTTTTATATCGCGCCATAAATCCGAAAGGTTACGTTCAGATTTTAGCCCTAAAAGAGTATGAATGTGATCCGACATACCATTTATAATCCTCAATTTTTGATTTTTATTGGTAACAATGCCATTAACATATTAATACAATGTTTCTTTCCATTTTTTGGAAATGAGATTGTTTCTGCCTTTAGCGGCAAATACCACATGAACATAAAGCTGGATGCATGTATTAGCCATTATCGTTTTTTTGTTTCGCGCCTACGGAGCTGTTTAATATTTGACTGTTCAAATGCTATTGACATTATGCCTTGATGGGGCTTCTTTTTTCCTATTCTCTCCAACAATTGTGCATATTTTTATTGGACAACAATAAATTGCTATACTCTTGCAGACTGGTTTACGATATTAGCAAAATAAAATAAAGTCAATTTACAATTTCGTGGAAACTACATTCAATTAGAACCAATAATCACTTTTTAGCTTGCATAAATCTACCCTTATTGCTGAAAAAAATTAATTTTTTTCTCAAGCACTTTTATACTTTAACCCTTTTATTTCCGTCAAACTTTCTATAAAACCATAATAGCAAAAACGAAAACAAAATATATACCGGTAAAAAAGGTGGAGTAAACAAAACTCGAGAATGAGAAGGAAGCAAATAATAGAGAATAATATTTAGAACAGTTAGTGCCAAATAGATATTAGCAGCCCACCGTTGAAAATCGCATACAAAAATCCAGATAGTAAAATATACCAACAGCCAAGCATTGGAAATCCAATCTATTGAAAATACTGGCAAATCGCGATACATCCAAATACTGTATGCGAGCATGAAAAGGTGAAATAAAGCCACAAATGGAAAAAACATAGGTGGCTTTGTAATAATTCTCTTAAAAAAAGGTGTGTTCTGATCCATGTAATATTTAGTCTGACTAACTATCCTTTGCTCAAAGCATTCAGTACGTCATATTTAGTCAAAATATGGAATTCACCACTATCATCTTTAGTAAGAACGGCTCCATTCTCTTTATTAATAAAATGCGAAAGACGTTCTAATGGGGTATTCATAGCTACTTCTGGCAAAGACGGTTCTGACACATCGGCTACAGTAAAATCTTTAACATCGCCATTTTCAATCAACTTTTTAAACAACCCGCTTTGCGTAATGGCATGAGAAATAATGCCCTCATTGGTAACCGGTATTTGTTCAATGTCATACTTTTTCATCAAAGCAAGTGCATCACTTACTTTAGCTCCTGCATCAATAGTTACCAATCTTCTTCTGCCTAATCCTCCAATCAAGTCTTTGACTGTTTCTACTTCTAAAAAGCCACGATCCAACATCCATTCATCGTTGTAAATCTTACCTACATATCGGCTTCCGTGGTCGTGAAACACAACAACAACGAGGTCTGTGGGTTTCAGTTTATTTTTAAGTTGCTTTAGTCCAGCTATTACAGAGCCGGCAGAATAGCCAACAAACAAGCCTTCTTCTTTTGCAATACGACGTGCCATTACAGCACCATCCTTATCAGTTACTTTTTCAAAATGATCTATTACCTCATGAATATAATTTTGTGGTAAAAAGTCTTCACCAAATCCTTCTGAAATATACGGATGCACTTCATTCATGTCTAACTCTCCGGTATCAAACCATTTTTTTAGCAAAGAGCCATAGGTGTCAATAGCCCACATTTTGATCTCGGGATTCTTTTCTTTCATAAACATACCGATACCGGTAATAGTGCCACCAGTACCCGATGCAACTACAATGTGTGTTACTTTCCCTTCTGTTTGATTCCAAATTTCAGGAGCCGTAGATTCATAATGCGCTTGACGATTAGCCAAATTATCATATTGATTGACATACCAACTATTGGGTATTTCAGTTGCTAATCTTTTGGAAACAGAATAGTAAGAACGTGGGTCTTCTGGTTCAACGTTTGTCGGACAAACAATTACTTCTGCTCCAACTGCTTTGAGGATATCAATTTTTTCTTTTGATTGCTTATCGGTAGTAGCAAAAATACATTTGTATCCCTTTATAATAGCAGCTAAAGCCAAGCCCATACCGGTGTTTCCTGATGTTCCTTCTATAATGGTTCCACCGGGTTTAATCTTCCCTTCATGCTCTGCCACCTCTAACATTTTAAGTGCCATGCGATCTTTTATGGAATTGCCGGGATTGAAAAAATCAACTTTTGCATATACAGGGCATGGTAGGTCGGCTGTAACTTTATTGAGTCTTATCAAAGGTGTGTTACCAATAGTTTGAAGAACGTTTTCAAAAACGCGCTTTTCTGCATTCATATTGAAGTTATTTAAAGAAGCTACCGAAGGATAAAAAACGGCACTTTGTTTTTAAAAAAAATTGTGGGCAAAGGTAATAAGTATAGTGTGAAAACATTGATTTCATAGATGAAGAAGGCATAAAACACATTGTTACTACATTTACGGTTCATGATTGAAAAAGCTGCTCTCCTGCTGATTCCGGTTCCTATTGCTGAAGGAGCCTTACACACCATTTCCCCTGAAGTGCTAATTCATACTATTTCAACCAAATATTTTTTTGTTGAGAACCTACGAACTGCACGACGTTTTTTAAAATCACTGCACCCTTTGCTTGAGATAGATTCTCTTCACTTTTCAGAAATAGATAAGCACAAAGGAGCTGATATAAATTTATTGAAACGTTGGCTCAATGCAGGTTTCAGTGTTGGAATTTTAAGCGAAAGCGGTTGCCCTGGCATAGCTGACCCTGGAGCTGAATTAGTAGAAGTGGCTCAGCAATTAGGAGTGAAAGTTATTCCATTAACTGGACCCAATTCACTGCTGCTTGCTTTGATGGCATCGGGGTTAAATGGGCAAAGCTTTTGTTTTCATGGTTATCTCCCAATCAAAGAACCGTTTCGAAGTCAACAAATAAAGGCAACCGAATTGCAGTCTAAACGCGACAAACAGACTCAACTCTTTATCGAAACACCCTATCGAAATCAAACTTTATTTAGTGAATTAACACGACACTTACAATCATCAACAAGACTTTGCATAGCACAAAACATTTCAGCACCCAATGCTTTTATTCGAACGAAAACCATTGCAGAATGGCGTAAACAAGAGCTGGAACTTCAAAAAGCACCTACGGTTTTTTTATTTCTATCTTAGAATGCCGCCCATTATTTCACACGTCTTTCTTTCCATTTATAGGAACCGAAAAAACCCAACACACCGGCAATGACAATATATAAAATATGTAGTGGTTGTAAAAAAGGGAAAAATATCAACTCTCGAAGTTTTCCAAAAAAAGCAGCCGTAGGCAATAGCAAAAGCAGTTCCAGCGCAGTCTTCAATGACAATAAGCCCAATAATAATAGCCACCAAAAAGCCTGAAAAAAACCACCAACAAAAAGCCCTAAAAGGGTTACATTAAATAAATAGACCACCAACAAAATACCGGTTAGTTTGGCATCGTTATACTTCCCCGACTTGGATGCCCAGCGAATACGTTGGTTTAAAAAGGCTCGCCAGGTAGGTTGAGGTGCAGTTTGCACGATGGCATCTTTTGCTTTTAAATAAGCAATGCCGTTTGGAAATTCTTGTTGCAATTTATTCATCAACAAGAGATCATCACCCGAAGCAAGATGATCAATCCCTTTATATCCCTTCACTTCATAAAATGCTTGACGAGAAAAAGCAAGATTGGCTCCGTTGCTCATGTTTCCCAACTTCATATTATGTGCTGCAGCTGTAATTCCTTGCATCGTCATAAAATCTAAAGACTGAAATACTTCAACAATATTTCCTTGATTGGAAAAACAAACTGGTGAAACAATCATTGTTGGCTTCTGTGGTTGTTGATAACATGCCGCTATCGTTTGAAGCCAAAAGGGAGGAACTACACAATCTGCATCTGTAGTTACAATCAATTCGGCACGACTGTATTTTATTGCTATTTCAATTGCCTTTTTTTTGTAGGAATTAAGTTTCAAGTCTCCAATTTCATTTTTCAGAGATAGGCATCGCACATTAGCTTGGCTAAAAGATTTTACCAAATCTGCCGTTCCATCAGTAGAAAAATCATCCACAATTATCACATCGAAAAGTCGCTCTGGATAGTGGTTTGAAAGAATAGATTGAATACATCTACTAATGTTTTCAGCTTCATTTCTTGCCGGAACAATTACAGTAATCTTTGTTTTAGGTTCAAAATTTTTAGGTATAAAAAACTCTTTTTGTCGTTGCCAACCCATAGCATACAACAACATTAATGCACCATAGAGCGATGACAGAGCCAGTATTGAAACGAATAAAATTAGCATTTGCCGGTAATGAGATAAGAAGCCATTTTAGGCAAAGTATCAGCACCGAACATACGATGCCCATGTTGCACAACCAAAATCTGTACGGTAGAAAGCCCTTTCATAAATTGTTTCGCTTGTGATGTAGGAATCACCCGATCAAATTTTCCGGAAAAAATGCAAATAGGAATTTGATACTTATTGATAGCAGATTTAAGGTCTTTCATAGAAGGCACTATCAAGCTCATATCTTGCCATACATGCCTTAAAAATTCTCTATCAACCGCATTTTCTAAATAGTAAGTGATGAATTTGTATCGTGAAGCGTCAATCCAGTCCTTATCACGAAGCCATTTCAGCAGTTTTAGATATTTATTAGGATCAGCCAAAAATCCCCGAAATATTTTCCGCCCCAATAAGGTTTTAGTAACAAAAAAATAAAGAGGGCTAAACACCAATCCATCAGAAGCGACAAGCATTATCTGTTCTATTTTTTCGGGCATCATTTCAGCAATTACCAAACACACTCGACCACCCATGCTATAGCCGGCAAGACTGAATTTAGACGTATTGCTTTGCACCATTAATGTTTCTACTAA
>JAFDXP010000027.1 GCA_018267875.1 Bacteroidota bacterium
ATTTGTATTTTTGGAACGCCTGAATAGTGCCATATTTGAAAAAAGTTTAGATATTTTTCAAAGTAAAGCATTCTCAGGCACTTTTTTTATTGAAAGTTTCGGATTGTTGTGTTTTTACATTTTTCTCCCATTTTGAAAACAAATTACCGACTACAACTTTTGTAATTTTGCACACGCAAAAACAGGAAGCAATCCATCATGGCTAAAGTCGGCATTAACCTCACTACAGGAAGCATTCAGCAAAAAGAAACAATTGTAGGTATTGATTTGGGAACTACCCATAGCCTGGTTGCCATAGTGCATCCTGAAACACGCAAACCAATGGCTCTACGTGAAATTGATGGATTTTCTTTGGTTCCATCTATTGTTCATTTTGACGAATATGGTAATCCTAAAGTTGGGAATCAGGCAAAAGAAATGCTTATCGCTGCGCCTCATCGCACCATTTATTCTGTGAAACGATTGATGGGCAAATCATATCAAGACATCGGAAATCACACATCAGATTTTGCTTATCGCTTGATTGATGATAATACAGATAGCCTGATTAAAGTACAAGTGGACGATAGATTCTTTACACCCATCGAACTTTCCGCAGAAATACTGAAGGAGCTTAAAAAACGAGCAGAGCATATCCTTAAAACGCCAATTACGAAAGCGGTAATTACGGTGCCTGCTTATTTTAACGATGCACAAAGACAAGCAACACGCGATGCAGGCAAATTAGCTGGTTTAGATGTATTAAGAATCATCAATGAACCTACCGCAGCCAGCCTCGCGTATGGACTTGGAGTAAAACCGGAAGAAGAAAAAACAATTGCAGTTTATGACTTAGGTGGAGGCACTTTTGATATTTCTATCCTACACATCACTAACGGAATTTTTGAAGTGCTGGCTACGCATGGCGACACTTATTTGGGCGGCGACGATATGGACAGTTTGATAGCAACATATTGGCGCGAACAATTTTTTTCATTGAAAGAATTTGATGAAAAGGCTACTACACAAGAACTACGCCTTTACGCAGAAAATGCTAAAAAACACCTTTCAAACCATTCCACTTTTGAAGCTCACTTAAACGGACTTCTGCTTCGGCTCGATTTGGAAACCTTTAATTCTCTTATCACACCGTTAATTGACAGAACCTTGTCCAGTTGCAAACAAGCATTGGCAGATGCTGATCTAAAAATAGCAGAGATTGATGAAGTTGTTTTAGTGGGTGGATCAACTCGTGTTCCTGCCGTGAAAACCGCTGTGGAACAGTATTTTAGGAAAAAAACACACAATGAGTTAAATCCGGATGAGGTGGTAGCTCTTGGCGCAGCTGTTCAAGCAGACATTCTTGCCGGAAACAATACAGATATGTTACTGTTGGACGTTACACCACTTTCATTAGGCATTGAAACTATGGGCGGGTTGATGGATGTATTGATTCCGAGAAATTCAAAAATCCCTACCAAAGCCGGAAGACAATATACCACACAAAAAGATGGACAATCCGGTATTCGGATTTCCGTTTTTCAAGGTGAGCGCGATTTAGTTGAAAACAATAGAAAATTAGCCGAGCTTATTTTAAAAGGTATTCCTGCCATGCCAGCGGGACTTCCTAAAGTGGAAATTACCTTCTTGATAGATGCAGATGGTATATTGAAAGTAACCGCCAAGGAATTGCGAACCGGAGTAGAACAAAGTATTGATGTACGCCCTCAATATGGATTGACGGACGAAGAGGTTGAGCAAATGCTACTCGATTCGCTTACTAATGCTCAAGGCGATATACAATTACGTGCTTTAACCGAAGCCACCACTGAAGGAAATCAAATGATTGATACCACTGAAAAATTTCTTTCCAAGCATCATCAATATTTAATTGAAGATGAAATCAAGCAAACAAAAAGTTATATCGAAGCACTTAAAGTGGCTATTGAAGAAAAAAATAAAGATGCTATTCAAAAGGCAACAGAAGCGTTAAATGATGTGTCGCGTCCTTATGCTGAAAGAGTTATGGATGTAGCTTTAAAAGAAGCCATGAAAGGCAAAAAAATAATTTAAGCAACCATCCAATCAGTTTTTTCAGAAGCGTTTATTTAAGCAGTAAAGATTCAGTTTTTTCAGCCCCTGGAGCGTTTATTAAGGTGCTTTCCTCAGCTACAAAATGCACCTTTCCCTGATCTGGCAACTTGGCTGAAAAAATCGCTTTAGATACAGCACTTATTTCTGTTGCAACTTCTTTACGTTTTACTTCATCAGCGTTGTAAAGTTCTTTGCTTCCAATTGTAACTATAAGTTCTTCGCCAAAATCATTGTTTACTTCGATGCTAACACGTTGCACATGAGGAATCACTTGAAATATGGTATCTTTTAACCGGTCTATTTCAGCAGTATGGTTTCTTGGCTCCATGCTGCAACCGGTCATGAACAAAACCATAAAAACCAAAGAAAATAATCTCATATCCTATGCCAATTTATAGCGTAAAGATAGGCATCGTTTTTAGAAGGCTTCCATCTCATACACTACTAAAATCAAGCATCAGCAAAAAGATCCGGAATCTGCGCACTTCATGTACATTGAGCATCATGACAATGCCAACTGTTTAAAAGAATACCTTTCACTTAAAGGTTATAAAATAAGCTTTATCACTTAGTTTGCCTTGTTCCGAAATTAGTAAATGGAATTGCCGCTGATAGAAGAAGTGTAAATTGATTTTTTATTCAGGTTGTCAACTGCCGGTGAACATTCAATCAGTCCGTTTATGTTTTGTTTCCAAATCAAATCGCCGTTATCAGGTTGAGCGCAATAGAGATATTTATCAAAAGATCCAAAATAAACATAATCGTTGAAAACTAAAGGTGATGATTTGATAATTGCCTTAGTAGGGAAACTCCATCTAATTGATCCATCTAAGATATTGATCGCATACATTTTATAATCGTAACTGCCCACTAACACAACTTGCACTGAGCTTGATTCATTTTGCTTAGTCCAAAATGTAGGTGAAGCATTTACACGATCGTTAGTTTTCACTTTCCAACGAGCAATGGCAGTTGCTGTATCTACACAATAAATGTTTCCATCGTTACTACCAAATATGGCGTTTCCACCGTAAGATATTGGAGAGCTTTGCACTAATCCATTTGTAGCAAATAGCCATTTTTGTGTACCATCTACTACATTTAGGCAGTATAGATTAAAGTCGTTGCTGCCTACATAAACATATCCTGCTGCATTCACTGTTGGAGAAGAAATAACAGGACCTCCAGTTTGAAATTCCCAACCTTTAACGCCTGTAAACTTATTAATGCCATAAACCTTTCCGTCGTTGCTGCCAACAACCACCAAAGTGTCATAAACAGTTGGAGAAGAGAACACATTGTCACCGGTTGAGAATGTCCATTCAACACTATCTGCGGTAACATCATAAGCTATTAACGAGTTGTTTGAACCTGTTCCGATATAGATATAATCGTTGCCGTCTTTTCCTTTCATTTCTCCATAAGGAGTAGATTGTAAGGAACCGCCAACAGCTATTCGTTTTACTAAAGTTCCAGTCTTAGCATCTAATTTATGAATAAAACCATTTTCAGCAGTTACGTACACGAAATCGCCCATCACAAGCGGTGATGAGTGGATGTTGGAACCGGCAAAATATTCCCATTTTTTCTGTCCATTTGCTGGGTCAAAAGCATATAAGAATTGGTTTTGACTACCTATATAAATGGTAGGTGTATATACGGGAGCAAAAGGCTTATCTTGGCTAAAATCCTTTTTGCAGGCAGAAAAAGAAAACAGACAAACTGATCCAATAATTGCAAAAAGTAAAGTCCTTGCGCGTAACTGCATGATGCGAATATTAAGTATTGTAAGGTAGTGCAAAATAGGCGTTTTCGGTTTTTATTGCAAACACTCGAAAAAAAAACCGGTCTTTAGGGTAAAAGACCGGTCTTTATTAAGGAACGTTTGCCATTGATTAAGCCATTGATTTTTCTTTTTGGCGTTTAACTTGGTTTACCATTGCTTCAAAAGCCATATCAAATGACTCTTCAAAAGTTTTGCTGGAGTGCTTTACAAAATAGGAGTGTTTGGGGACATACACCTTGATTTCTGCAACCTTGTCGCGAATTTGCTGCGAAGGGTTCTCCAATTTCAAATAAATTTCCACACCTATAATCTGGTCATGAAAAGTTTTTAACTTTTCTACTTTCGCATTCACACGGTCGAGCAATTTGCTATCTGCCTCGAAGTGCACGGTTTGGATTTGGACGTTCATAGTTCTTAAACGTTTTATGGTTAAACAATCTACTCTCTCATCCTCGAGGATGGTTGAGCTTATGGATTTCTTTCAGTTTTTCGATATTAGTATGGGTATAGATTTGGGTAGCGGCCAAACTGCTATGACCCAGAAGGTCTTTGATGGCTTGAATATTAGCACCATTGTTCAACAAATGAGTAGCAAACGTGTGGCGCAATACATGTGGACTTCGCTTTTGTAAGGTTGTAATTTGGGTAAGGAAATGTTTCACCTTTCTATAAACATACATGGCATACAAAGGTTCACCCGTAGGCAAAACCAATAAATGATGCTCATCAACTTTAGGTAATAATGATTTTTCATGCAGATACTTCTGTAACATGACCAAGAGCTCGGCTTTTACTGGTATCAATCGTTCTTTATTTCCCTTTCCCAAAACCCGTAGTTGTTTTAATGACCACTCCACATTGGATTCTTTCATTGTCAATAATTCGTTGCGCCTTAGCCCGACTTGATAAAACAGCTCAAGCATCAGCCTTTCTGTATGTCCTTCAAATCCTTCAGTAAAAATTGGTTTTTGAAATAGATCTACAGCTTCTGTTTCTCGAAGATAAGCAGGTAATCGTTCGGGAAGGCGTAATGAG
>JAFDXP010000028.1 GCA_018267875.1 Bacteroidota bacterium
GGCTCACATCACGGAAACAAGGTGATTTGGGTGAAATTTGATTACGACAAAAATCTAATTCAACACCTAAGAAGCTATGCTAAGGTACTTTGGTCAGCTTCGCAAAAAGCTTGGTATATGACAGACAATTCAACTCATCGAAATCTTTGTGGTTTAGAGCCCGAGTTGGTAGGAAAAGAGGTTTTACTCAAAATATCAGAAATTAATTTACCCGAATTCCAAAAATTCCAAAACATACTTATCCTTAAAGCCTATTCAGTCAACACTCGACGTACCTATTCCATAGAGTTTGCTCAGTTACTCTATGTTCTCAAAAATTTCCCTGTGCAAGAACTCTCAAAAGAGCGGTTGCAAAGCTATTTTCTGTATTGTCATAAAGAATTACAATTATCTGAAAACCAGATCCATAGCCGTATTAATGCCATTAAGTTTTATTATGAACAGGTGCTTCATCAATCCAAAATGTTTTTCGATATCCCTCGTCCTAAAAAACCTGTATTGCTACCTAAACCACTCAACGTTAATGAGGTTAAACGCCTTTTTTCTGTAACCGAAAATCTCAAACACCGCCTCATTTTGCAGCTTTGTTATGGAATGGGGTTACGCGTTAGCGAGATTGTAAATTTAAAAATTTCAGACATTGATAGCTTGGATATGAAGGTACGCATAGAAAGAGGAAAGGGCAAAAAAGACCGATTTGTTAATTTGCCCAACGTAGTATTAGAAGATTTGCGAAAATACTATAAAGAACACCTCCCGAAAGTATTTCTTTTTGAGGGGCAACAAGGCACACAATACAGCGTTCGCTCGGCACAATTAGTGTTCAAAGAGGCGATGAAAAAAGCAAAAATCAACAAAAAAATCGGTATTCACGGTTTGCGACATAGCTATGCCACACATCTTATAGAATTAGGCACCGACATCACTTTCATTCAAAAACTAATGGGGCACAACGACATCAAAACAACGCAGGTTTACACTCATGTTACTGATATGTCTATCACCAAAATTGGTTCGCCATTGGATAGGATAATTGAATAGGACAAAATTAACCGAGCAAGTAATCTGATATTCGCATATCGTAAAGGAAAGTGTACTGAATTATAATCTATACCCAATCCCTAAACCTACATTCATTCGAACATTCCTCTTATTTTGTAAAATAGAATAATCGCTAAAAAAGTCCATTGGATTGATTTGTCCTAACACATACGAATTGAGATAAATACGCTTATTCAGGTCAAACCTTAATGAATGTTGGATGCCCGACCAAAAAGTAGTTTCATGTTGAATAGATTTAGTTTGTACAGATTCCTCAACTCCATATTTCGTTATGTTTTTACTAAAAGTAGGGCTAATAGTTATTCCTACATAGTTGTGCAACCGCGCCATAAGTTTGCATTTGGACTCAATTTTGGGGCAGCTTACTTGATATTGAATACTTAGATTTATGGTGTAATTCTGCGACGTTTCATGTGTTCTATTTACCCACAAAGCATAAGTGTTATATACAGCATTGTAATCACAACCATAGGTTTCTTTGATGTTCCCCTGATTGAAAGCGTATTGCTCCCCGCTCAATTCAAATAACCAATGTTTCTTACTTTTATAATTTACAAAAAAAGCTTTATCCCAAGTAATATGTTGTCCGTTAATGGCATTGGTTTGACAATTTTCTCTCTGGTGTTCCATCCAATAGCTAACTCCGGTTCTTACTCCAATAGCAAAATTTTGAGCTTGCGAGAAATTAGAAGAAATTCCGACAAAAATAAGTACCAATATTTGTTTCATGAGTATTTGCATTATACTAGTAAAGATATCATTTTCTTTATCGAAAATCCCTATCTGACTATCTTTGACGTCTTGACAAAAAGAAAATAAAAAAAAACTGTTATTTTTATTTTTGTGCTTCGGCACCCTAAAAAATGTTTCACAATTTAAACGGAAGAGTAAAAAAACTGACTGTCTTTAGCAAATATTTTTTGAACATCGTGCTGACAATCTACATATTGTACTTGCTTTAAGAGAAACGTAATAAAAGATGAAACGGTCGCCCTACCAAAGATTTCTTATTCATCACTAAGGCTCCATTTTTCACTTAGTTGCTTTCGTGACAAATCCGATATTCTGGATTGCGCATACATACCAACAATTTCACGCTGACGCAACGCTTCATACAAGCTGACAGCACAAGCCACAGAAATATTGAGCGACTTTACCATACCAACTTGAGGGATAATAAAATTGCCATCGCACCATTGTAAGGCTTCATCACTCACGCCACATTGTTCGTTTCCAAAAACTAAGGCTACAGACTCCGTCAAGTTTAATTCATAAAGCGATTTAGAAGTAACCTCTAAATGTGTGGCAAATATTTTTTGGTATTTATTTCTCAATTCGGCAAAGCAAGCTTCCACCGTATCATAAGCATGAATAGTAAGCCAATTGGCTGAACTGGCTGAACTTTTTATGCCAAATTTTTTATGCTGTGCAATTTTGGTGTTAAGTACATACACATCTTGAACTCCCACGCTATCTGCCGTCCTCATCACAGCAGCAATATTATGCGGATCAAATACATTTTCTAAAACAATAGCTAAATCCGGTTGACGGCAATTCAGCACATGGTTTATTCTGTTTCTACGTTCAGGTGTCATAGTTGATCAAGCCTAAAAATTTTGAATGAAAATTACATAAGCTTTAGTACAAACGGCAAACTTCAATTTGTAAACCACTCGTTAAGCAGCTGTAAACATAGCGTTAATCACGCATTGAAATAAGGACAAGATTTCGGAATTGTAAGTGCTTTGCATCAGAAATTTAAAAACTAAACAATGAAAACAGACAACCCAATCGCTCGCCAATTATTTGAAAGAAAGTATCCATATCAGATGCCTTATCTTAGCTATTTACGCTTGGTAGAAAAAGGACTTGACTTACTTCGCCAAACAGCAAAACCAATCAGTGCTTTCGCAGAATTTTGTGACCTGCAAGCTATCCGTTTAGCACTAGAATGGCGCATTGAAATGATTGCCCAAAAACGCAAAAATCAATGGAATGCAATTGGGTTTTCAAAAATCAATGCTGCATAAAGATTTTAGCGGACGTTAACTTCAAAAAGTTTTTGTCCTTCTAAAAATCCCTCCAGCTTATCATTTACGTTGACGGCACCCACACCGGAAGGAGTTCCCGTGAAAATCAAATCACCAATGTTGAGCGTAAAAAACTGAGAAACGTACTCAATAATTTTATTGACAGCAAAAATCATGTCGCCTGTATATCCATGTTGAACCGTACTGTCGTTTTTCTTGAGTTCAAAATGAAGCTGTTGAATGTTCATTTCTTTTGACAAAGGAACAAACTCGCCAATGGCAGCCGAACCATCAAAAGCTTTGGCTATTTCCCAAGGTAGTCCCTTTTCTTTTTGCTTTTGTTGTAGATCTCGAGCAGTAAAATCTATACCTAAGCTGACACCGTTGTAATATTTATGGGCAAATTTTTCCTGTATATATTTACCGTTTTTGGCAATTTTCACGACTAACTCACATTCGTATTGCAAATCATCGGTAAATTCAGGAAAGTATAAGGGTTTTTCCGGAAACAACAAGGCACTTTTGGGTTTTAAAAAAATTACCGGTACTGTGGGCACATCGTTGTTTAATTCCTTAGCATGTGCCGCATAATTTCTCCCAATGCAAATTATTTTCATTGCGTATGTATTTAATCACTCACCACCTTTTTGAATTTAATGATAAAGGCAAAGCGAATTTTAAAAAAACTTGTTTTCAATCTACACACCCAATTATATTTGACGATAAGCTTTGTTCAAAAATCACATCATGAGTCGTGTAAAAATAAAATTTCCTATCGAAACTCCATTGTTTGATTGTTTCATTCCAGTGAGGGTAACCGATATTAACTATGGAAATCATTTAGGCAACGATCGTTTGCTGGCAATTCTCCATGAGGCACGTGTACAATGTTTAGCTCAGTGGAAATTCACGGAATTGAATGCCGGTGGAAATAGTTTAATCATGGCAGATGTTATGATTGCTTATCGGGGTGAAGCCTTTTATGGAGATACGCTTCAGATCAAGATTTTCAATGGTGAAATCGGAGATCGGTCTTTTGATTTATTGTATGATGTTTCAACCGAACGACACAACCAACAAATTTCCATTGCTCAAGCAAAAACAGCTATGGTATGCTTTGATTATGGCATAAGAAAAGTAGCCTTGTTGAAAGATGAATTAAAAGCTCGCCTAAAAGGTTTGTAATTCTCAAAATTTCCTCCTACTTTTGCGTTCCGTTTTTGAAAACGATTTTAGTTTTCAGACATTTTTTGGCGAGGTAGCTCAGTTGGTGAGAGCGCAGGATTCATAACCCTGAGGTCTCGGGTTCAAATCCCGATCTCGCTACAAACACCAATTTTTCGCGTTTTCTAATTCCTTTAGAAAACGCGATTTTTTTTATCTCAATTCATTTCCTCTACATTAAGCAGTATTGATTTTACACAGTGTTACTATTTTGTAATTTCGCAAATGGTCATCAAAAAAGCTATACACGCTTTGGACTTACTAAGCTTACCTACATGAAAAACAAACAAATCAGCACAACAAAGTTTTCCAAGTTAAGCTACACTATCAGCGGATCAGAAACTGCACCTGCTTTGCTTTTGCTTCATGGCTTTCCTGAATCAGGTACATTGTGGCATAAAATAGCCCCTACATTGAGTAAAGATTTTTTGCTTGTCATCCCCGATCTGCCAGGCAGTGGCAATAGTACATTGGCGGCCGAAAAAACCAGTATGGAACTCTTGTCTGAAGGTATCAAAGAGATACTGGATGCAGAAAAAATTTCTAAAGCAGTGATTGCCGGACATTCAATGGGGGGATATGTTTCGCTTGCATTTGCCGAGATATACCCCAGTTATGTTCAAGGGCTATCTTTAGTGCATTCTACCACTGTTTCAGACACCGCAGAAAAGAAGGAGAACCGAAGAAAGGCAATAGCTTTAATTCAAAAAGGTGGTAAGGAAGCCTTTGTACGAGGAATGGTTCCCAACTTATTTTCCGATTCTTTTAGACAGTTAAACCCCAAAGTGATTGAAGACCATATAGAAACGGGATTAAAACTTAATGCTGAAAGCATGATTGCCTTTTATGAAGCAATGCTTATCAGACCTATGCGGACATTTATTTTAAAACAAGTACCTTATCCTGTTCAGTGGATAATAGGAAAATACGACAACTTGATACCAACTGAATCTGCCCTTCAACAAAGCAGCTTAGCTCAAGTAAATTTTGTATCGCTTTATACCCAAAGTGGCCACATGAGCATGATTGAATGCCCCTACTTATTGGAACAAGATTTGAAAGATTTCACGCTATACTGTTTTAATTGTTAATTTTAACCTGAATGTACCGTAAGAATATATCAGGCTGGCTCATAGCAATGATTTTATGCTTTTCAATGCCGGCAAAGGCTACCCATATTGTGGGTGGTGAGTTTCAGTTTACAAACATGAATGCTCCCGGCGATCTTTCCTTAGTAAAATATCGAATCACTTTCAGCTTGTACATGGACTGCATCAATGGTGAGCCTGGTGCTATTCAACGCGAAGATGTAGGAATCTTTTACCTTTACAGCAATACATTTCCACGTCAATTACTCGACAGTTTCAAGGTTCCTAAAAATCCAAATGCTTCCGGTATAATCCCTGCCGGATTTTCAAACGAATGTGTGGACAATCCACCTGCAACTTGTTTACTCCGAAATGTGTATCAATTTGATGTGATAACGCCAAACAATACTATGGGATTTTATGTAGCTACCAATAACTGTTGCCGAAATGGTTCCATCATAAACATCATAAACCCAAACACAACCGGTGCAAGCTATTTTTCTTATTTACCACCCTTACCTATTCGAAACAACAGCGCAAAATTCAAAAACTTACCGCCCCAAATTATTTGCGTCAATAACCCTTTCTATTATGACCACTCTGCCACAGACGATGATGGCGATTCGCTCTCTTATGCTTTTGGACCTTCGTTTAACGCTAAGATATCATCTTCCGGAAATCAAATTTCAGCACAAGCTACTCCCCCACCTTACCCATCTGTAGTATATACTTTTGGATTCACACCACAACGTCCCATGGGAGGTGCTCCTGCAATTCAAATAAATCCTCAAACAGGTATTATTAGTGGCACACCAACCACATCAGGGCGCTTTGTGGTTGCGGTATATTGTTTTGAATGGCGCAATCATCAAATAATTGACACCGTTATTCGTGAATTTCAATTTGTTGTTACCAATTGTTCGAAAGCTGTTGTAGCTAACATTCCTCAATATTCAGACGAATACAACACTTACATAGTGAATTGTCATGACTTTACTGTTCATTTCGACAATTTAAGCACTGGCGGAAAGACCTATTTTTGGGATTTTGGTGTTCCCGGTTCACCTACCGCAACCTCTACCCAATTTGATCCTACTTTTTCCTACCCAGATACCGGAACTTATCTTGTAAAATTGGTAGTAAACAGAGGCAGCACTTGTCCGGACAGCATTGAACGATTTGTAAAAGTTTACCCGAATTTTTATGGAGAATTTGTTTATTCCGGTAAACCTTGTCCAAACTTCCCCATAACCTTCCGCGATAGCTCTTATAACACCACCCTTCCTGCCAATTCATGGCTTTGGTATTTTGGAGATGGCGACTCTTCATCACTAAAAAACCCCGCTCACACTTTCAAAGATGGAGGGGTGTATCCGGTTCAATTTATTTTAAAAAATGCAAAAGGCTGTGTTGATACTGTCAAAAAAAATGTAACCGTAGAACGATTTGTACCCTTTGCCGGAAATGACACGATTATTGTAAAAGGAGAAACTATCAACTTTAATGCATTAGGCGGTGATTTCTACCTTTGGACACCCGCTACTAATCTTTCAAATCCAAACATCAACGATCCGGTTGGCTATTATCCCGATACCGGTCATTTTGACTACAATGTATTTATTCGAAGCATGGGCGGATGCGAAGGCAATGATAGCATACATGTGTGGGTTGTTGGTCAGTCGTCTGTTTTTGTACCGACCGGTTTTACCCCAAACGGAGATGGTAAAAACGATAAGCTTAAACCTTTTGGCATAGGATATAGGAACATAAATTACTTTCGAGTATTCAACCGATGGGGGCAACAAGTGTTTTACTCAACCGATTTTAACGATGGTTGGGATGGCATCTTTAATGGCGTTCCACAAGAAATTGGTACTTACTTTTGGGTACTTAGCATGACAGATCGATATGGGAAAGAATTATTAGTGAAAGGAGATGCTGCCTTGCTACGTTAGCCCTATTATACTGCCTTTACTACTGATTTTGAGGACTGAAATCCTATGACAGGTCGTTCGTGCGGTGCAGTAAAGTTTTGCTCCTTTTGAATCACAATTTCCGAAACGGTCATAGGTGCTAATATCAAACTATGGTATCCCAAATGTCTGCTTAGTTGTTGAGCCTTCTTCACAGATAACCTATGAAAATCGTAGCTGGCAATAAGTCGCCCTTTTCTGATAATAGCACTATCTACCAAGCTTGCATGGTTATTGAAAGTACAAACAATTTGTACATTTAGAAAATCAGACAACAAGCCATCAGAAATATTCAAAAGATTGCTCACAGCTGAATCCTGACCCGATTGGCGTTGCATCAACAAAGATTCTGCATCTTCTATCACCAACACACAATTGGGATTGTCAACTAACAAACGAACTAATTCCGGGTTAGCGATTTGAGAAGCCAAATCCGGCGGAATAAACAACACTCGCTTTTTTACTTTGCCAATCAAATAGCGCAAGTAAGTAGTTTTACCTGTGCCGGGCAATCCATGAAGCAACACTATTCCCTTATCATCTTTTTTATTAAGTCTTCGTAAAATAGTTTGATGGACAGGAAGAAAATCGTCCTCGTAATACAAATCCAAATTTAGTTGTGAACGCTTCACATCCATTTTAGTAAGCTCTAATCCATAATCACCCCGAGTAATTAGATTAATCTCTTGTGGTTTTGTACGTTGCGTACCACGAAGAGCCACTACCCGATTCATTATTTTCTGTAAGAGTATATGCTTAGTTTCAGAAAAATAAAACTCACAATATCCATCACCTATTTCTATTACCAATCCCTCATCCAGCAATAAGATAGACTCTTCCTTTTCTTCTGTTGCTTTCTTCTTTGAAACTGCGGTGTAGTGATATTGTTCTACAATATGATTTCCGAATTCATCTTGCAACATCTTCCAAATCTTTTCATGATCTACCTGGCGCACAATTGTAATACTCGGTAAACGATGAAAATGAAATAGAAAAAGTGATTTGCTATCTATAAAATGTTTTGAAAAAAGAGTTCCCTTGTAGTTAATGTCCTTTTGCAGTGCTACGTTGTCCATAATCTTCATAAAATATACCCACCAATAACCACTTTGAACAAAAAGAGATTTATGATAGAAACAATTAATAAAATGAGGTTGTGAAGATGGATGGGAAAGCAAAGGTAACGAATTTTAGTGTAGCTACTACCAATCAATCAATAGACATTACCTATTAAACAAGTAAACAAAAATCCAAACAAGACATATAAAACACTTAAATTCACTGACTTAAAAAGGCACAAATGAAACATACAAATACGATGAGCTTTTCATTCTAAATGTACATTAAGCTTGTGGATACTATAATGGCGCTAAACGTTTATCGTTATATTTTGCCCAATCTATGTCCTTGCCTAAGGTACCTTTAAAACGGCGAAAAAAGCCCTCTTGAGAAGTTAATGCTTCGAATTGATCAACCTTTGCTGAAGTCGGATTGATTTCAGGATTATAACCAGCATAAGCCCGAACGGAATCCATTACAAATGGAAGGTGAAAAATAGGGGAAGCAAAACGACGGCGTGTGAAACCACGAAGAAAAAAAGACTGAACCGGGTCAGTTGCTAAGGCTAAAGTTTTGAATCCTAATTTTTGTGCTAAAAGATAGCTATAATAGATGTTTTCTGTACTATGGCGAGCAAGAGTATCATAGAAAATATGTGCTTTTGGAATGCCTAACTTTTGCGCATACAAACCCATAATTTTAGCTTCTTTAAAAGGAGAATAAACTGCCGAGCCGGAATAAATTATGTTCTTCACTATGCCACTTTTGTATAAAATGAAAGACCACATCACACGAGCCTTCATCACCGAATCCCAATGACCATTTTTAAATGGAATGCCCGGCACTATTACCGCATCAAAAGCCTTCATTTTATGAGCTGTGGATAGAGCTTCTGCCGGACCTCGTTTAAAAGAAATACATCCTGACCAAGTTAGGGTGCCAAACAAAATGGCTACTAAAAGAAAAAACTTGTTGTGCATAAAAAAAACAGTTAGATAATATTCCACTCAAAATTCATGCAAAAAAACTTCGAGCGAAATAAATAAAAGCAATACATCAATCAATCTAAGGTTTAATCGTACTTTCTTTTTTGCCCAACCATATCTTTTGGGTACGAACAATCCCCAAACATTCCCCATTTTGAGTAGTTGAAAGAATTGTTCAAGAAAAAACTTTCGAGCAATAACTAATTTTAACCGCGATGGCTAAGACTATAGTTGAGACTCCACTAATGAAACAACATCGCGAAATAAAGGCTCGTTATCCCGATGCCATACTCTTATTTCGGGTAGGTGATTTTTATGAAACCTTTGCTGAAGATGCGATTGTTGCCTCCAAGATATTGGGCATCACGCTTACCAAACGATCCAACGGTGCAGCGTCTTCCATTGAATTGGCGGGATTTCCGCACCATGCACTTGATACCTATTTACACAAATTAGTAAAGGGCGGCTATCGGGTAGCTATTTGTGATCAATTAGAAGACCCCAAATTAGCAAAAGGCATTGTAAAACGAGGGGTTACAGAATTGGTAACTCCGGGTGTTGCCACATCAGATAAATTGATAGAAAATAAAGCCAACAATTTTTTAGCATCCTTATACATCGGTGAACCTCATTCTGGTGTAGCCTTTGTGGATATTACTACCGGCGAGTTTTTTGTAGGTCAAGGAAGCAATGAATACATGGAAAAACTCTTGCAAAGTTTTGCTCCCTCAGAAATTATTTTATCCAAAGCGCAACAAAAGAAATTTCGGGAACTGTTTGATACCAAAACATATACATTTCAAATTGAAGATTGGATTTTTCAAGAACAATATGCTTATGATACTCTAATCAATCATTTTCAAACTAAATCTTTAAAAGGATATGGCATTGAAGACCTGAAAGCCGCTACCATAGCAGCCGGCGGAGCTTTACATTATTTAAAAGATACCGAACACCCTCATCTGCAACACATTAATTCCCTACAAAGAATTGTAGCCAATGAGTTTCTCTGGATGGACAAATTTACAATCCGAAATCTTGAACTAATTCATAGTTCCGCCGAGCAAGGCACATGCTTACTGGAGGCTATTGACCACACATCCACTCCCATGGGTGCAAGGTTGCTCAAACGATGGATTGTTTTTCCACTTTATGACATACACCGCATAGAAGAGCGACTAAACCTGACTGAATATTTCATTCGACATCAGGATACCAATTCAAAGATGGTTTCCCTCATCCGTCAAATTGGCGATGTAGAAAGGCTCCTTGGGAAAATACCCCTTAAAAAAGCAAATCCACGTGAATTGCAACAATTAGCCAAGAGTCTGCAAATGATGGAACAAGCCAAAGAGCTTTGTTTGCAAACAAGTTTTGAACCTTTGTTACAAGTAAGTCAATCTCTCCTTCCTTTGATTGAATTGAGAGAACGCATATTGACAACCTTAGTTGAAGAAGCTCCGGCCCAACTAAATAAAGGCAAAATAGTTCGCGATGGTATCCATCAAGAGTTGGATGAGCTGAGAATGATCTCAAGTAGTGGAAAAGACTACCTGCTTCGAATCCAACAACAAGAAGCACAAAATACCGGTATAACCTCTTTAAAAATTGCCTACAATAACGTTTTTGGCTATTACTTAGAAGTTACAAACACCCATCGCGAAAAAGTGCCTGCCTCGTGGATTCGCAAGCAAACGCTTACTAATGCCGAACGATATATTACACCCGAGCTTAAGGAATATGAAGAGAAAATCTTAGGTGCAGAAGAACGAATCCTTACTATAGAAGCAGAAATTTTTCAACAACTATTAGCATCTGTTGAACCTTTTATAGCTACGATTCAAACCAATGCTCATATTATAGCACAGCTTGATTGCCTACTGTGTTTTGCCCATAATGCCAAACAATTTCAATATCACCGCCCTACCCTTACAGAAAACCAAGATCTGGAAATCAAGCAAGGCAGGCATCCCGTTATTGAACAACAACTTCCTGTTGGAGAACAATATGTAGCCAATGACCTTTCCTTGAATTGCCATGACCAGCAAATCATTATTCTAACCGGACCAAACATGAGCGGTAAAAGTGCTTTGCTTCGACAAACAGCCATCATTACCCTTATGGCACACATGGGTAGTTTTGTGCCTGCAACCAGTGCTTCTATTGGATTAACTGATAAGATTTTTACCCGCGTTGGTGCTTCTGATAATTTAAGTGGTGGCGAAAGCACCTTCATGGTTGAGATGAATGAAACAGCCAGCATTCTTAACAACGTTACCAAACGAAGCCTTATACTTTTAGATGAAATAGGACGAGGCACCAGCACCTATGACGGAATATCTATTGCTTGGTCAATTGTAGAATACCTTAATAAAGGAAGTATAAAACCCAAAACACTTTTTGCCACACACTATCACGAATTAAACGAATTGGAAAACCAATTATCGGGCATTCGCAATTTTCATATTACGCATAAAGAAACCGGCAACAAAGTAATCTTTTTAAGAAAATTAGAACCCGGTGGAAGCCGCCACAGCTTTGGCATTCAGGTAGCTCGAATGGCAGGAATGCCGCAGGAAATGCTTACTCGTGCTGAAGAAATTTTAAGCACATTGGAAGAACGTCATAATAAGGAAGACAATACCACCAAAAAGGTAAAAAGAATTTCTACCGATTCAGGTTTTCAACTTAATATTTTTGATGGATTGACCGCCGATCTTCGACAAGTACAACAACTGCTTGACCAAACTGACATCAATACCCTTACACCAGTTGAAGCACTTTTAAAGCTCAATGAACTTAAGGAAATTGTTCGGCAATACAAATAGTTAAGCAATACATCTTGAGGTCAATACATTTATCATTATGGGTGTTAACCATAAGAGAATTTTCCAACAACTACTTTCTAATCAAGGATACATCTCAAATCGAGTAGGAAGTAAAGATAATCAGATTTCTATGTCGGATTATCTTTACTGTCCTCTCACACCACCGTGCGTACCGTTCGGTACACGGCGGTTTGTTAGAATAGATTAAGTTGGATTTCAA
>JAFDXP010000029.1 GCA_018267875.1 Bacteroidota bacterium
CATCTGCCTGACTGCAGGCAGTGGTAAAAATATACAGTGGCTTCAACACAGTTTTGTCTTTATCGTTGCTTGCTTCAAAAGCTCCGGCTGTGATGGTTACTTCTTCTAAAGTTTTGGCTGTACTTTTTAGAATTAAGCTTAAACCGGTTTTATCTCCTGATAGGTTCAGTTGCATTCCGGCATTTGAGAACCCAACGGCTGTTGCCACTAACGTTTGGTTCCCTTTTTCTGTGGTGGTGAATTTAAACTTGCCTGATGAGTCTGTTGAAGATCCGTCTAAAGTATTATCGAGATATACGCTGGCTCCTACAATAGGATTTCCTTTATTGTCTATGATTTTGCCGCTAAGGGTAATTTGAGCCTCTACTGCAAAATAGCATAAAAGAAAGAGTAGTGTAGTGAGTGTTTTCATTTTTACCTGTATTAAGAGCGCAAAACTATTTCTATGAGGAATATGAACAAGCAACTTTTTCGGTAAATAGAAATGAAATATCGGCTAACAGACAATGTTTACCACTTAGATTTGCATCCCCAATGGAACCTAAATATATCAGTGCGGAAGAAGCCGTTAAAATGGTTGAAAACGGAAACCGCGTATTCATTCATGGAAGTGCAGCTACACCTTTAAAATTGGTCAGCAGTTTACTTGACCGAGGAGGCTCTATTTCCAATGTGGAAATTGTTGCCATTTCAACTTTTGGTGATATTGATTGGGATAGACCTGAAGTAAGAAACAGTTTTTATTTGAATTCACTATTTGTTTCTGCTAATGTTAGGGGTTGGGTAAATAGTAATCAGGGAGATTACATTCCGGTTTTTCTAAGCGAAATTCCTCGATTGTTTTCTAATGGCTATCTACCGTTGGATGTGGCTATGGTGCATGTTTCGCCACCTGATGAACATGGCTATTGCACGTTGGGTACTTCTGTTGATGCCGCTTTGACAGCTGTTAAAACGGCAAAAAAAGTTATCGCTCAAGTAAATCCACAGATGCCACGGACACAAGGTGATGGCTTTGTACATTGCTCTTCATTTGCAGCAATGGTTTGGGAAGACACCTCTTTGCCAGAAGTAAATTACGATGATAAGCTGGATCAAGCTTCTGTGCAAATCGGAAGGCATGTAGCTGAATTGATAGAAGATGGTGCTACCCTTCAAATGGGAATTGGAGCCATCCCGAATGCTGTTTTGAAAGCACTTTCCGGACATAAGGCATTGGGTGTTCATACAGAAATGTTTTCAGATGGGGTAATTCCTTTGGTAGAGAGCGGCGTAATAACCAATGAAAGGAAAAAAATTCGTCCGGGAAAAATGGTAACGACCTTTGTAGCAGGAACACAAAAACTGTATGACTTCGTACATGATAATCCCTTTGTTGTTTTTATGGATGTTACCTATGTGAATGACACTGCAGTAATTCGTCAAAATCCACGTGTGGTAGCTATTAATAGTGCTATTGAAATAGATCTTACGGGACAAGTTTGTTCAGATTCAATAGGGTTGTATCAGTATTCGGGCATTGGTGGACAAATGGATTTTATGCGGGGAGCTTCGTTGTCCGAGGGTGGAAAAGCAATAATTGCCATTCCTTCGCAAACGGGAAAAGGTATTTCACGTATAACACCACTATTAAAACCAGGAGCCGGTGTCGTTACAACTCGAGGTCATGTTCATTATGTAGTAACAGAATATGGTGTTGTTAATCTTTATGGCAAAAATATGGAGCAAAGAGCAAAACTGCTAACCAGTATTGCACACCCCAGTCATCGGGAAGCTTTAGAACGAGCTACCAGAGAACGTTTTGGGAAAAGTTGAAAAAAATTAGGGTACAATAATACTCACTTTCGATCGAGTGAAAGTTCCGAAATAACCCAATGCGCCACCTATTAAATTGGTGTTTGGGTTTGCCGGTGCAGGTCCATTTTGATTGTTCAACGCGTCTCGTAAACTGGTAAAAAAATCATAAACGGCAGCATCCATTGTCCTCAGCTCAATGGTGATTTTGTCGCCTGATTTAAACCGCCTTTTTAGTGCAGTACGAATGTGTTTCCCGTCATTATACTTGTCGTTGAATAAATAGAGATCTTTTGGTTGGTTTTGTAAAGTGTCATTTATGGTTGTAACCAACCGATAAAAATTGGGGGTGTTTGCAGGATCACTAATATTGGTAGCCACTTCATATCCAGCACCTCTAAATCCATCAGTTTTATACACGATAGAAACACTGTCAATCGGTACAGATTGTTGAAGTGTACTGCTTCCTTGAATGTTAAGCCCATCAACCAAAACATGAATAGTATATTTTCTACCAGAAATGGACGTGAAGCCAGAAAGTTGATAACATGAATCCCAACCAATGTAAGGTAAAACCACACTGTTCCCCATATCATCACTCAGGGACACAGTTGCGTTAGTGAGTATTTGTTGAGGAGAAATTCCGTAATAGTCAGTGGTTTTTGCCAATCGCACACGTGCCGTATCCGTTCCGTCAAATACCACCCCTTCAACAACATATTGTGGAGAGGCATTGTTGAGGTTTATATTGACTACTTTTTCGCAGGAAGTCAATAGGAAGAATAGTGCGGAAAGCGTTAAAAATATTTTGTTCATAGGAGTACTTAGAATTTGAAATTATAGGTGATAGCGGGAACCCATGTAAACAAAGAAACTTGTACGGCTTGGGTTTGCTGTGGGTTGTCCGGATTTTCTTGAAAGCTGATGGAATAGGCGTTTTGACGACCATAAGCATTGTAGAGGGAGAAATTCCAACTACGTTCTGTACGATCTGTTTTTCGGGTAATCCAAGTTAAACCTAAGTCCAACCGATGATAGTCGGGCATTCGATAACCATTTCTTTCGGTGAAATATGGAACTTGCATTCCATTGATGTTATATCTACCCGATGGAAAGGTTACGGCACTGCCGGTATAATAAACCCAGTTACCCGATATTTTTAGTTTTTTAGACAAGTCGTACATAACCACAATGGCTACATCATGAATGCGATCTTGGCGTGCAGGAAATTCTTTACCTTGATTTATGGCATCAAATTGGCGTAATGAGCGCGACCAAGTATAGCTTACCCAACCAGAAAGCCGCCCCATATTTTTGCGTACTAACAATTCAACACCATAAGCTCTTCCTTTGCCATACACCAATTCGCCTTCTACCAATTCATTAAACACTAAATCGGCACCATTTCGATAATCAATTTGGTTTTGCAAAGTTTTGTAATAGCCTTCAACAGACACTTCATACATATTGTCTTTGATATTGCGGAAGTATCCGGCAGAGTATTGATCTACTATTTGCGGTTTTACATTATTACTGCTTGGCACCCACAAATCGGTTGGTGATGAGGTAGTAGAATTTGAAAGTAAGTGTAGGTATTGAAAGTTTCGGTTGTAAGCAGCTTTTACGGAGCTAACGTTGTTCAATTCATAGCGTGCTGAAATTCGCGGCTCCCATCCATCATAATAGGTAATGCTTTGTCCTTTACTATACTTTTTCTCACCAATCTTATTTCCATCAGCATCAAACGTATAAGCAATAGCAGAGCCCATAAAATCAAAGCCCGAATAACGAAGTCCATACTGAACACCTAATTTATCAGTAATGCGCATTTCGTTCTGCACATAAATAGCACCTTCCAAGGCTTTGCGTCCACTCAGTTCTTGATTGTTGAAATTGCTATTGGCACCGGCTTTAATAAAGCCGGGCTTGAACGTGTGATCAATCAGGTTGAAGCCAAATTTTATATTGTTGTTGGGGTTAGGGATGAAAGTAAAATCTTGCTTGAGATTCCAATCTTGAATAGCAGATGTGATGGTGAGATCTTGATTGCTGGTGTTGATTTTGATTCGATAGTTATAGTTACTAAAGATCAAGGAAGTGTTAGAAAAAATCTTACTGCTCAAGATATGGTTCCAACGAAGCGTTGCGGTGGAGTTTCCCCAATCGAAACCAAATACATTGCTAAAACCAAAAACATCTCGACCAAAATAACCGGATAGGAATAGTCTGTCTTTTTTTCCGATTTGATAATTGGCTTTCAAGTTCAGATCGTAGAAGTATAATTTAGAGTTTTTTATACGGTCATTATTCGAAAGTTTTAAGAATAAGTCGGCATAGGTTCTGCGCCCGGAAATGATGAAGGAGCCCTTGTCTTTAACGATGGGTCCTTCTAACGTAAGGCGTGATGCAATTAATCCGATTCCGCCTGAAGCACTATATTTTTTACTGTTTCCATCGCGCATTTTCACGTCCAAAACAGAAGAGCCTCGTCCGCCAAATTCTGCCGGAATTGCTCCCTTGTATAAGGTAACATCTTTTAAGGCATCAGAATTAAAAACAGAAAAGAAGCCCAGCATGTGAGAGGCATTATAGACAGGTGCTTCGTCTAACAAAATAAGGTTTTGGTCAGCAGCACCTCCACGCACATAAAACCCCGCATTTCCTTCGCCGGCGGCTTTTACTCCCGGTGTTAATTGCAGCGTCTTAATGATATCTTTTTCTCCAAATAAAACCGGCACAGATTCTATCTGTTTGGGGTCTAATTTAAAAGCTCCCATTTGTGTACTGCTCACGTTTTTATCTGCTCGTTCTGTGCGCACTATAACTTCATCTAAATCTCGTGAAGACATGGATAAACTAATGTTTACTACTTGATTGGCAGCAAGCACTATTGTTTCTTCCTTACTCTTGTAGCCCACATATTGATATACTAAAGTGTAGTTTCCTGCTGGAAGCGTTAAAGAATAAAAGCCATAGCTGTTGGTAGCAGCACCTATGTCGGACTTGCCTTTCACCGAAACAATAGCACCGATAATGTCTTCTCCATTTGCAGCATCTTTTACATTGCCGCTGATAGTATGGTTTTGACTAAAAGAAAATAATGGAATAAATAAAAAGATCAATAAAAATTTGAAGTGCATGGGGGTATAAAATAATTGAAATAAATGGTGTGCAAAAGTAATGCGCCATTAGTAACGCAATAGTCAGATAAATATTTTGCACCGAAAAAACTATTCTTTAAACCAACTGCTGTACATCACATAGTTGTTGGCTATTCGCTCCACTTCTCCTTGTAACAATTCTTGACTGATGTCTTTTACTTTTTTTGCAGGTATGCCGGCAAAGATGCTACCGGCAGGCACAATCGTATTTTCAAGCACTACCGCTCCAGCACCTATAATACTATTGCTGCCTATTCGAACACCGTCCATCACAATAGCACCCATGCCAATCAACACATTGTCTTCTATGAAGCACCCATGTACTAAAGCATGATGCCCGATGGATACATTATTTCCAATTATGGTTTTTGTTTTTTGATAAGTACAATGAATACATGCCCCATCTTGAATGTTTACTTTGTTGCCTATACGAATACTGTTGACATCGCCACGAATCACGGCATTGAACCATACAGAACAGGCTGTTCCCATTATTACATCGCCAACAATTGTGGCATTAGGAGCTACATAACAATCTTCAGAAATTTGTGGATGAATATCTTTTACAGGAAGGATAATTGGCATATTGCAAAGAAAAATAAATAAGCTCATAAAATGATAATGAGCGTTACTAAGTTTTGGTTTAGGAGAGTTTTTGCTTGAAATAAAGACTATATACTTTTTGTTAAAGGGGGAAAAAATCAAAATCTTCCTTTGCCAACAATTTCCAATTCTACTTGTTTGGCTTCTACCGGCTGACCAAAGAAAAACGAAGCATGTTCTTCAAAATCAAACGGGTCATCTGTTGTGAAAAATTTTGTTTGCCCCTGCCTGCTCAGCTTTTTTTCTATTTCTTCATGCCTTGAAAGATATGCAGACAAACTGTTTGCTACTATTTCTCCTTGCGACAAGACCTTTATAGTATTGGGTAAAAAAATTTTTATTTTTTTTAGTAATAAGGGATAATGGGTACAAGCCAAAAGCAACGTGTCTATTTGAGGAGATAAAAGCAGCAGTTCATCTAAATATTTTTTCACAAAATAGTCTGCTCCTTCGCTTTGGTATTCTTTATTTTCAATCAAGGGAACCCACATCGGACAGGCAACTTGATGAACTGTTATGTCAGGGAAAAATTTGTTGATTTCTATTAAATAAGATTGGGAAACAATGGTGCCTTTTGTACCTAACACACCAATATGCTTGCTTTGGGAATAATTTCCAATTACCTCAGCCGATGGTCGAATAACGCCTAACACACGATGGTCAGGTGCTAATTGTGGTAAATCTATTTGCTGAATGGTGCGCAAAGCCTTTGCGGAAGCGGTATTGCAAGCTAAAATAACAAGTGGGCAGCCCTGCTTCAAAAACCAAGCTACACTTTCTAAAGTATATTGATGAATGGTTTCAAAAGAGCGATTTCCATAGGGAGCGCGAGCATTGTCACCTAAGTAAATATAGTCATACTGGGGTAACAGTTGTTGAATAGAACGAAAAACAGTTAACCCGCCATAACCACTATCAAAAATGCCAATCGGGAATTTAGACATGATTGTGCGAAGGTATCAATTCACTGAAAATGATAAGCTACGGGAAAACAAATTGGTTGTTTGTTAGTGTAAAAATGAATATGCTTGCTAACTTTACGCTCTATGATCCGAAGTGCAATTTTTATTTGCTTGTTTTTCAGCTCTATTTTTTCATTTGCTCAAGACCAAATTATTCAAAAAAAAACCAATCTAATTGAAAAGCAACCGATAAAGTCTAAGTTGAATCGGGATCGTATTATGGCACCCAAACCGGTTTTGTATGCCGGAGCAGGAGGTGGATTTGATTTTGGGGGTATTGGTATTCGAGGGGAATTATCATTAGTAGATGAAGTGAGTGTGTTTTTAGGAATCGGATACAATTTTGCTGGTTTTGGTATTAATACAGGGGGTATATATAAATTTCTACCTGAAAAGCGGGTTAGCCCATTGTTGATAGCTATGTATGGCTACAATTCCGTTCTGATTGTGAAAAATAATTATTGGCATACCGTTTCAAAGAAAACGTATTATGGACCTTCGGTTGGTATAGGTACCGATATTGCAGTAAACAGAAAACGAACCAACAAAGTGAGTTTGATGACTATTTATCCATTTAGAAGCAGGAAGTTTGTGAAAGATGCAGATGATGCGGGAGCCTATACATTTCCGGTTACTTTTAGCATTGGTTTTCATTATGGAATTGCTCAAAGTTTTCGAAAAACTATCAAGTAGCTTTACCGACTTGCAGGCTGTATTTACCGAAATAGTTTAAGGTTCGTAATATCGTTTCCTACTTTTGCGGATTCTTTTTTCAACCCACTTTTTTATGTCTAAAGAACCACGTAAAGGCTCTATAGGGTTCATTTTTATTACGCTACTTATTGATGTGATGGGCTGGGGGTTAATCATTCCGGTGATGCCACGATTGATAGCCGAATTAAAAGGAATTTCTGTTAATGAAGCTAGTGCCTATGGTGCACTTCTGCTTTCTGTTTTTGCCATAGTCCAATTTTTATTTGCTCCGGTAGTTGGAAACCTCAGCGATAAATTTGGCAGGCGTCCTATTTTGCTTCTTGCTTTATTAGGCTTTGGAATTGACTATATCATTTTGGCATTAGCACCTTCTTACGGTTGGTTATTTTTAGGAAGAATGATTGCAGGAATGACTGGAGCAAGTTTTACAACCGCTTCAGCCTACATAGCCGACATATCCACAAACGAAACAAGAGCTAAGAACTTTGGTATGATAGGTGCTGCTTTTGGTTTGGGTTTTGTATTAGGACCTGCGCTGGGCGGACTTTTGGTTCATTGGGGCATTCGTGCGCCATTTTGGGCAGCGGCCGTTTTATGTTTGATTAATTGCCTCTATGGCTATTTTATTTTACCGGAATCTTTAGCACCCGAACAACGTCGAAATTTTGATTGGAAACGCGCAAATCCCTTTGGCTCATTACGCTTTTTGACTAAACATCCCGAGATTGGCGAATTGGCCATTTGTTTCTTTCTGATTTATTTAGGCGCACAAGCTGTTCAAGGAAACTGGACATTCTTTACCATGTATCGTTTCCATTGGTCTGAAGCAATGGTTGGAATTTCGTTAGCTGTTGTAGGGGTATTAGTAGGTGCTGTTCAAGGCGGATTGACAAGAGTTGTAAACCCTAAAATTGGAGATGAAAAAAGTGTGTATTTAGGCTTGGGGCTTTATGCCATTGGATTAACATTGTTTGGTTTTGCTTCACAAAGCTGGATGATGTTTGTTTTTTTAATTCCTTATTGCCTTGGTGGAGTTTGCGGACCTTCTTTACAATCTATTATTGCCGGCCATGTAAAAGCTGGACAACAAGGTGAACTGCAAGGTGCTATGACCAGTTTGATGAGTCTTACTACTATCATTGGCCCGTTGATGATGAACAACTCTTTTGCGTACTTTACTTCCTCAAAAGCACCAATTCAATTGCCGGGTATTCACTTTTTTATCGGTTCTTTGTGCATGGTGATTAGCCTTTATCTCTGCTATCGGGTATTAAGCCGCGAACGAAAAAATAAGCCTGAATTAGTCGCTGTTTTGGAAGGCGCTCATGAAGAATAGCATTGCGCAAATTCTCTAAAACTATATATCACAAATGTTTTAGAGAGTCATTAGGATTCCATTGGTTTCCATAAAGCTATTTTCCCGTAAAGAAACAGTTGAATTATAGTTTGTCCTTGACTGTATCGATTTTTTACATTAACTCCTTTTGGATGTTCGGAATGATTGGAATTTCCGAATAAAGATTCCCTGAAAAACGTTTTTTGTAAGGGTATAGAGTTCTATTTCAAATCAACAACCCACAAAAAAATCCCCCACAAATTATGTGAGGGATAAGCTTATGTAAAAAGCTAAATTTTGCTTAGTAATGTGTGAATTTACGAGTTGCTACTATCTGACCTTGTGCATTAAGTAAACGAACAAAATAAATGCCGGAAGGAACATCGTTAATGTCAAGCTTTGCACTGTTTCCAGAAACTTTGAAAACTTTTACAGGCTTACCAATCAGGTTATATACCATTACATTTTTCACATTCAATCCACCATCAAAAACAATATTCACATTGTCATTTGCAGGGTTTGGGTAGAGCGTTACATCATCTTCAACTTTTGAAATGGTAGTTACACCGGTAGGCCATTTGTTGATGATGAATACAACGTTTTTGTTAGTGCTGACACCATCACGAATGTTTACAGACACAAAGAAGGAACCATTTGTAACACCCGGATTGATTGCCAATTTCAGGTCAATTGGTTTGTTGTTTTTTGCCGTATCAATTTGTGTTGTGCTACCATTAAAAATATTACTGCCATAGCACAATTGGTTGTCGCAAATGCCTAAATCAAAATTCATCCAATCAGCAGGAAGGTTGTGATTGGTAACAGACCAACGAACAACAACCGGAGTTGTGGAAGTAGTTGAGATAGGATTGTGAATATTTAATGCACTACCATAATAAGTAGCTCCAACCGTATCATGTTGTACGGTAATTTGGGCATTTATTCCAGATGTAAGCGCCAGCAAAAAAGCAAGGGCTAGTATAACTCTCTTCATGTTATCATGATTTACTTGCTGCTAAGTTACGAACTTTTTGCATTGTATCAAAAAAACTTTCTTAAAACTGTAGCCATTTTCATTTTTTGGATGCAACGACTTGAATTTTCGTAACATTGCTGTTATACAATTTAAAAGATAACAAGAGAGCCGATTGTCAAATGAAAAAAGGGTCATTATCAAAGCTGAGTAGAAGAGGGAAGATTTTTTTTGCAGGAATTGGAATAGTGGTCTTATTTACTTTTTTTATTCAAGCAAAATCGGCAGATTCTTACTTTGAGATCAGCAAAAACTTAGACATTTTTGCTACCCTTTTCAAACAATTGAACGCTTATTATGTAGATCCGATAGAACCGGGAAAGTTAGTGAAAACGGGTATTGATGCAATGTTAGACGACCTTGACCCCTATACCAACTATATTACTGAATCAGACATTGAAGAGTTTGAATTTCAAACAACCGGACGATATGGCGGCATTGGTGCAACTATGCGCAAAAGGGAGGACAATATTTTTATAGGCGATATTTACGAAAATGGCCCTGCGCAAAAATCAGGATTGCATCCGGGCGACCAAATTTTGGAAATAGACAATCAGCCCCTTATCGGAAAATCTATTGAAGATATAAGTGTGTTATTGAAGGGATCTCCAGGCACTTCGGTTTCTTTAAAAATTAAAGATGCTTACACAAGAGCAGAATCAAAAAAACAATTAACTCGTGGCGAAATAAATGTATCACCGGTGCCTTATGCCGGACTTATCGGGTCAGGTAAAGATATTGCCTTTGTAAAACTCACTCAATTTACACAAGGCTGTACCCGTCAAGTTCGAGCAGCTTTGGACAGTTTGAAAAACGGGCAGCGTAATTTAAAGGGCATTATTCTTGATCTTCGTGGTAATCCTGGTGGTTTACTTGATGAAGCGGTAGGCATGTGCAACCTTTTTGTAGAGAAAGGACAACTTGTTGTAAGTACTAAAGGTAAAGTTGCCGAAAAAAATCGAGCGTATAAAACACTAGGTACCGCATGGGATGCTAAAATACCACTTGCAGTGCTGATTAGTCACGGTTCTGCTTCAGCATCAGAAATTGTTGCTGGAACTATGCAAGATTTGGACAGAGGTATAATTGTTGGCGAACGATCTTTTGGCAAAGGACTTGTTCAAGAAACCGTTCCTTTAGGCTTTAATGCGCGGCTGAAATTGACTATTGCTCGCTATTATACACCCAGTGGGCGCTGCATTCAAGCAATAGATTACACACACAGAAATGCAGAAGGGAAAGCAGGGAAAATGGCTGACTCACTGAAACATACATTCACTACGCTGAATGGCAGAAAGGTGATGAGTGGAGGCGGCGTTGAAGCGGATGTGAAATTAGAAGACAATACGCCCAGCAAATTATCCATAGTATTGTTTACTAAAAATTATTTGTTCGACTTTGCTACACAATACGCCAAAACACATGCTACCATTGCACCGGCAGGTAGTTTTTCATTATCCGATGCTGATTATGCAGTATTTGGAAAATGGTTGGAAGGAAAGGATTTTGCTTATCAAACAGAAACAGAAATTGCTTTAGATTCTTTGAAAAGTATTGCTACACGCGAAAAAACATTTGATGCTATAAAAGCAGAATATGGATTGTTACAAACAAAGGTGGCACACGATAAAAAACAAGATTTAATTAAAAACAAAGAGGACATAAAGCGATTGTTAGAAAACGAAATTGTATCGCGCTACTACTTTTTTAAAGGTAGAATTGAACAAGGGTTAAAAGAGGATAAAGATGCAGCTAAAGCAGCCGCACTTCTGGTTCAGCCGGAGCAATATAAGCAGCTATTGCAAGCTAAGAAATAGTTGAGTTGTTAGACCACTTTTAGTCCGGAATCTCTTCTTGAGAACGCATTTCATGAATGAAGGCATAATCAAAACTAAGTTTTTTTACCGTTGCTGATTGACGATTGATGATTCGCCAAAACGGAGCTACTTCATCTTTGTTTTTTCCTTGCCACAATTCTTCAAAAGCTTTTTCGGCTACAATGCGTAAAAAAATACCGGAAGTTAACGGGCAAGTATATTCTGCATGAAAGCTTGCAGCTAAATCTTTACGCATTTGTTGCACATTGGCAGTGTGCCCAAATGGAATGTTTTTAATGTAGTTCTCAATAAGAAGTGGCGTTGGTACTAACATCATACAACCTTCTGGCATATCGGCAAATTTTTTAGTTGTTTTTTCTACAAACCAAGTTGCATTAGGGTTCATTTTTTCAGCCCAAGTCTTTTTTTTATGTGCCATGATTATAGGGGTTTTGTGGCAGTATAAAGGGTAGTGATACCAAACGTTAAAGGGTGAGCCTTTGGTGCAGAAAAACCACTTTTTTCAAGCAAGGCACAAAAGGTATTGCCTTCGGGGAAAGCCATTACAGATTGGGGTAAATAGGTGTAAGCACTACTATGTTTTGAAACAATTTTTCCAACAGTAGGCAAAATGAATCGAAAATAGAATTGATACAGTTGTTTAATCGGAAATTTTTTAGGTTTTGAAAATTCCAGAATAATCACTTTTCCACCAGGTCGAATCACCCTACACATATCGCGCAATCCAGCTTCAAGGTTTTCAAAATTACGAACGCCATACGCACAAGTTGCAGCATCAAAACTATTGGATTCAAAAGGAAGGGATTCACTGTCGCCTTTCTGTAACGAAATAATTCGATCTAATTTTAGTTTAGCTATTTTCTCTCTGCCCACAGCCAGCATTTGTTCAGCAATGTCCACTCCCACAATGCTTTTGGGGTTTGCCTTCACAGCAGCAATAGCAAGATCGCCGGTTCCGGTAGCTACATCCAGCACACGCTCGGGATGAATAGCAGATAGTTCTCGAATGGCTTTTTTTCGCCAGCCTTTGTCAATTCCGAGCGATAAAAAATGGTTTAGAAAATCATATTTACCTGCAATGTTGTTGAACATTTCCGCAACCTGATCCTTCTTAGTTAATTTTGACGAAGCATCAGGTAGTACGTGCGCCGCAGGATTGTTGGCATCGTTTGCTTGCATGAATGCAAAAGTACATCGGAACGATATGGAAATTAACAGTGCAATTTATTTAGTGTCCAGCCCCAAAATGGAGGGTTGCCCCAAACCGGATAAACCAGAGTATGCTTTTATTGGTCGTTCGAATGTGGGTAAGTCTTCCTTAATCAATATGCTTACCCGCAATGCAAAGCTGGCAAAGACTTCTGCCAGCCCGGGCAAAACACAATTAATCAATCATTTTTTGATTAATGATGAATTTTATATTGTAGATCTTCCGGGATATGGCTATGCAAAAGTGTCGCAAACGCAGCGTGCTCAATGGGAAAAAATGATTGAACATTATTTGCGAGAGAGAGAGAATTTGATGACTGTTTTTGTGCTAATTGATAGCCGCCACTCACCCCAAATGCTTGATTTGCAGTTTTTGCGCAATCTGGGAGAATGGGGTGTACCCTTCAATGTCATTTTTACTAAAACTGATAAAAGCACACAAAGAGATGCGGCAAAGAATGCACGAGTCTTTATAGAAGAAATGAAAAAGGAATGGGAATTTATTCCAAGATCGTTTATGAGCAGCGCCGTAAAATTTACCGGTAGAAAAGAAGTACTAACATTTATTGAAGAACTGAACCAAGAATTTTTTGAAGAGCAAAAAGAAGTTTAGCGTTTAGTATAAGGGAGCATTTCTTCTAAAAAATTTCGGTCGTTACTTAATCGGGGTACTTTGTGTTGCCCTCCCAATTTTCCTTTGTCTTTCAACCAGTTTTTAAAACCATCTTTAGGCATTATATGCACTATTGGGCGACGGAGGGCAATGTCTTTATGGCGTTTTGCTTCATAATCGGTATTGATGTGCTGCAAGGCTAAATCTAAAGCCGAAACAAAAGCCTCAAAATTGTTTGGCTGGGTTTCAAATTCTATGATCCACTCATGAGCTCCGTTTGATTCGTTGGTCATATAGACGGGTGCAGCAGAATAGTCGTTCACTCGTGCTCCGGTTTGATGGCAAGCTTCGGCAATGGCATAGTCTGCATTGTCCACAATTACTTCTTCACCAAAAGCATTAATAAAATGCTTGAGTCGCCCTGAAACTTTTATTCGGTAAGGGTTTAGTGAAGTAAACTGAATAGTATCGCCCACTGTATATCGCCATAGCCCACAGTTGGTGCTAATGATTAGTGCGTAGTTTTTACCTAATTCAACTTCTTTTAGAGAAAGAGTTTTTCCATCTTCTTTTCCTACTTCCTCCATAGGCATAAACTCATAGTAGATTCCGTGATTGAGTAAAAGAAGCAAGCCTTCATTCGTCAAGTCATCTTGTACGGCAAAAAATCCTTCTGAAGCATTGTAAGTTTCTTGATAGTTGATGGGGTGTTTGGGAAACAGGCTTTGAAACTGTGAACGATAAGGTTTAAAACTTACTCCGCCATGTATGTACAATTCTAAATCAGGCCAAATGTCATGTAAGTTGTTTGTACCGGCAATTTCAAAAAGTCGTTTAATCAATACCATAGTCCATGTAGGCACACCTGCAATGTGTGTAACATTGTCGTGAAGGGTTGTTTGTGCCATCAATTCTATTTTCTGCTCCCATTCGTCCATCAATGCAATAGACAAATCAGGTGTACGAACCCATTGACCTACTAAGGGCATATTTTGAAGCATGACGGCAGATAAATCGCCATAAAAGGATTCTGTGTTCAGTTGGTTTACTTGATGACTGCCACCTATTACCAAACATTTTCCACCCAAAATATCTGATTGTGGAAACTGCTTCAAATACAAAGCCAGTGTATCTTTTCCAGCTTTGAAATGGTTGTCGTCAAGAGATTCTTTACTGATTGGAATGAACTTGCTTTTATCACTGGTGGTGCCGCTTGATTTGGCAAACCAACTGATTTGTGAAGGCCATAAAATATTTTGTTCACCCTCCATGATTCGATGGATATAGGGTTTTAACACATCATAGTCAGTAATAGGAACATGGGTTTTAAAATCTGTTACCGTGTTTAGACGATAAAAATTATATCGTTTTCCGTATTCTGTATGTTGTGCAGAACTGATCAAGTCATTAAAAACTTGCTGTTGGGTATCTATAGGATTGAGCACAAAATTATCAATTGCGCTTTGGCGCAGTTTGATAAATCCTTTCAATGCCGGGCTAATGATGCTCATTTCTGGTGGCAAGTTAAAACGTTAGTGGTATAGATGCTACTATTGGTTGACTGAATAGCCGCAAATGTGTATAAAAAATTAACGTAGGGCTGTTGCGCTATAATCTTTTCTTTTTAGCTCAAAATGTTGCCCCAGATACACTTTTCGTACCTGTTCATCTGCTGCTAATTCTTCGGCTGTTCCGGCTTTTAAAATTTTTCCCTCAAAAAGAAGATAGGCACGATCTGTGATTGAAAGGGTTTCCTGTACATTATGATCGGTAATCAATATGCCAATATTTTTATATTTTAAGCGGGCTACAATGGTTTGAATATCCTCTACGGCAATAGGATCAATACCGGCAAAAGGCTCATCTAATAATATAAATTTAGGATCAACGGCTAAGGCACGTGCTATTTCTGTTCGCCGCCGCTCACCGCCGCTCAGCACATCTCCAGGGCTTTTTCGCACATGGGTTAGTCGAAATTCTTCCAAAAGGCTTTCTAATTTTTCTTTTTGAGCAGTTTTAGAAAGTTTGGTCATTTCCAATACAGCTGAAATATTGTCTTCAACCGAGAGTTTTCTAAATACTGATGCTTCCTGAGGTAAATAGCCAATACCCATTTGGGCACGCTTGTACATGGGTAGCTTGGTAATGTCTTCATCATCCAAATATACCGTGCCTTCATCCGGTTTTACTAAGCCGACAACCATATAAAAAGAAGTGGTTTTTCCTGCTCCGTTTGGTCCTAATAAACCAACAATTTCGCCTTGATTCACTTCAAAAGATACATGGTTGACAACCGTCCGGCTTCGATATTTTTTTATCAGTCCCTGCGTGTGTATTCTCACTGTTTCAAAAAATGTGTTAAAGACCGATCAAAAGTAGCAAAAAGGGCATTGGTGGAAAGACATTTAAATCTGAGTAGTGAAATAGCTTTATCTAATTTATTTTTGTGGTTTACTGATTATGAAAGTTACACAACATATTGTCGAGGCAAATGATACACTTGTTTCCTTTGAAATATTACCCCCTACCAAAGGAAAGAGTATTGATTCTATTTACAGTCATTTAGATCAATTGATGGAATTTAAGCCGGCATTCATCAATGTTACCTATCATCGTGCTGAGCAAGTTTTTAAAAAGCGTGCTGACGGCAGTTTTGAGCGAATAGAGATCAGAAAACGTCCTGGAACGGTGGGTATTTGTGCAGCTCTGATGAACAAGTATAAAGTAGAAGCTATTCCTCATTTAATCTGTGGTGGATTTAGTAAAGAAGAAACAGAGAATGCCTTAATAGACCTACATTTTCTGGGAATAAAAAATGTATTAGCATTAAGAGGGGACGCGGCTGCAAACGAAAAATTTTTTACGCCACACCCTTACGGACATCGTAATGCAGAAGATTTAGTGAAGCAAATCATAGAGTTGAATACAGGGAAATATCTTGAGGATGAAATTATGGATGGAGTAAAAACTGATTTTTGTATTGGTGTTGCCGGCTATCCTGAAAAGCATTTTGAGTCGCCCAATGTGGATACGGATATTTATTATCTCAAGCGGAAATTAGATTTGGGTGCCGATTATGTAACTACTCAAATGTTTTTCAATAACCAACATTATTTTAATTTTTTGGATCGTTGCAAGTCGCATGATGTGCATGTACCCATTGTTCCGGGTTTAAAACCAATTACGAACAAGCGACAGTTGACCATGATTCCCTCTATTTTCAATGTGGAAATTCCGGTTGACTTATACAACGAAATTCAAAAGACTAAGACTGAAAACGATTGTGAAAAAGTGGGAGAAGAATGGTTATTGATGCAATGTCGAGATTTGTTGAAACGAAAAGTTCCAGTACTGCATTTTTATACTCTCGGTAAGCCTCAAGTTGTTTATAACGTCCTTAAAAAGCTTTTTTAAAGGAAGATTCTACTTAATTGGTAGAATTGATAAAATCCATTTTGTAAAGAATCTCTTTTAGTATGTCAATGCGTGCTTTACTCCAATCTGTAGTAGTGTCTGATGTAGCAACCGAGAAGTTTTCAGCAAAGAAATATGGATAGTTTCTTTGGTTACTTTTATTCATGGATTTCTCGTGCTCTTTCACATGTTCCACAACTTCTACAAATCCCACTATCCAGTAAATGGCAGAATCTTTTACCACGTTGGTTCCGGTTTTGTAATATAATTTGTACTCCGGCTTTTCTTCTCGCAACATCATACTTCGTACAATTCGTTGTACTCGTTCTGAAAACGGCAATTCATCGAAATAAAGTTTTTTGATGAATCCTACTTGCTCATCAGCAGAAATTTGAAGAGAATTATCGAGCCAAAATTGATCAATGTTTTTACCGATCGTACTGTTTCCATATTGAACGGAGTCTAAGTAATGTTGCATAGTATTACGTCCAATTCTTCTAGCTAATTCTTGATAATAGGGCACATTACTCACCTTAAAAGCTTCTCGCATGGTCATGTCGTGATCCCATTCTGGACGACGAGTTGTGCCATCCCACTTTATTATAAATTGATCGTCTGGTACTATGGCTGTTTCTAATCCAACCAATGAGTTAAAAATTTTGAAGGTAGATGCAGGTGTATAACGGGTAGTACAACGTTGTTTGTTGTAGTAATAAATCTCTTCATGGGCATGATCGCGAACCATAAAGCAGCCATCTGTTATTTTGTGTTGCTTAAACACTTCGCCCCATTCATTTCGTTCATGAATGCGATTTCCAGAACAAGAGGCTAATAAAAGAAGACAACTGACAAGAAGAAAATTACTACGCATGTCGGCAAAGATAGCATGTAGTGCCACTGTACCCGAATTCCATTTTTTAAACGACTAAGCGATATCTCCTTTCACCCTACTTTTGTGTCATGCACTATACGCTGAAAAAAAGCCTCGGACAACACTTTTTGCACGATGAAAATATTTGCAAAAAGATTGTTTCACAAGTATCCCTAAAACCAAATCTGAGCTTACTGGAAATTGGTCCTGGTGGTGGTGCCTTGACAAAATATTTGCTCGATTTTCCCGACATACACTATAAAGCAATTGAAGTTGATGCAGAAAAAGTGGTTTTTTTAAAACACAAGTTTCCCCAAATGGATGGATTGATTTTCCAACAAGATATTTTGAAGTCAGACATGCCATTTGATGGACAATTTAGCGTGATTGGGAATTTTCCTTACAATATTTCATCCCCTATTTTATTCAAAATATTGGATTGGGAAACCCGAGTGGATGAAGTGATTGGAATGTTTCAAAAAGAAGTTGCTCTTAGAATAGCAGAAAAAGAAGGCTCAAAACTATATGGAATTCTTAGCGTATTGATGCAGGCTTTTTTTCGGGTTGAATACTTGTTTGATGTACATGAAAACTGTTTTACACCACCTCCCAAAGTGAAAAGTGGGGTAGTTCGTTTTTCAAATACTGGAAATCCATTTGTCATTTCAGACAAGAAGAAATTTATTACACTGGTAAAGGCTGCATTTAATCAACGAAGAAAAACCTTACGCAATGCACTGAAAGGAACTTTAAGCCCGGAAGCATTGACAGATCCAATTATGCAAAAACGGGCGGAACAGTTGTCAGTAGCAGCTTTTGTTGAACTTTATAAAAAATATATGGTGCATGAATGATAAATTAGTTTGGATAGCTGCACCCATACATGATCTATTACGAAAGGGGTTAGAAAGTAAGGGTTATACACTAATTGACGATCAAAACTTTGAAAGGAAATCAGCTATAAAAACGTTGAATTTTTGCGAAGGTGTTATAACCTCAACACGATTAAAAATGGATCGTGAAATGATAGATGCTGCCCCACTCTTGAAATGGATAGGTAGAATGGGTTCAGGTATGGAATTAATAGATGTACCCTATGCAGAATCAAAAGGAATTTTAGTAACAAGCAGTCCGGAAGGGAATAGCAATGCAGTGGCAGAACATGCGTTGGGTATGTTGCTCAATATGATTCGTAGAATAGGTTGGAGTTGTAATGAAGTGCGAGCCGGGCAATGGCTTCGAGAAGAAAACAGAGGTATAGAATTGGAAGGCAAAACAATAGGCATCATTGGTTTTGGAAATACCGGAAGTGCCTTTGCCAAAAAATTATCAGGTTTTGATGCTTCGCTACTTGTCTATGATAAATATCGCCAAGAAGGTTTTCCAAGCTATGTTTCAGTCTGCCAGTCCTTAGATCCGATATGGGAAAATGCCGACATCATAAGCTTTCATGTTCCCTTGCAAAACGATACACATCATTACTGCAACGAAGCATTTATAGCAAAAGCTAAAAAAAGTTTTATACTAATTAATACATCTCGAGGAGAAGTTGCTGAAACGAAGTCAATTGCTGCTGGATTAAAAAATGGAAAACTTCGTGGTGTTTGTTTAGATGTTTTGGAAGGTGAACCTTTATCAGCATTACATCCTACGGATGCCTTGCTGGTAGCAGAAATGCTGACATATTCCAATGCCATTATTACGCCACACATAGCGGGCTATACCCATGAAGCAGTGGAGAAAATGAGCCAAATTCTGCTAAAAAAAATTGTCATTGATAGGTAAGGTTATATAAATCAAACATTTCTTTGACAAAAAGTTAACAATATCGCTCTACTTTTAACAATAAGTTTCTATTTTTAACCCCTCATTTGGTTAACATATTTATAATGCAGGACATGACGAAAAAGCTACGTTATCTCTTCTTGATGGTGTTTATGGGTGTTTCGGGCGCAGCGTTCGCACAAACGGGTGCCATTTCCGGAACAGTGATAGATGAGCACAAGGAGCCAATCATTGGTGCAGTAGTGCAGGTATTTCAGGCCGGTGCACAACGCGGTGGAGATGTTACCGATATGGACGGTAAATACACCGTAAAGCCACTCCAACCCGGTGCTAATTATGAGGTGCGTGTAAACTATGCCTCTTATCGCCAGATTATTCTAAAGAACGTAATTGTATCCCCGGATCGTACAACCTACCAGAATTTTAAAATGGAGGTGAATACTCGGGAAATGCAAGAAGTGGTAGTTAAAGAATATAAGGTTCCTCTTATTAAAAAGGACGAACCGGGTTCTACCACCACCTTTACTTCTGAGCAAATCGCTAAGATGCCTACTCGTAACACCAGCGATATCGCTTCACAATCTGCCGGTACCTACCAACAAAAAAGTGGTGCAGGTATCAGTATTGCCGGTGCGCGTACCGGTGGTACACAATATATTGTGGATGGTATCTTATTGAATGGTTCAAACGGTACGAATTTACCTCCCGGTGCAATTGAACAAATGTCGGTGATTACCTCTGGTATCCCAGCAAAATATGGAGATGCCTCTGGTGGTATTATTAATATTACAACTCGTGGTGGTGCTCCAAAACACACCGGAGATATTGGTTATGAACATTCTGTTGACGGGTATAATAGAAATTATTTATATTTTTCTGTGGCAGGTCCACTCTTAAAAAGAAAAATTGATAGCCTTAATAAACGCAATGTATTAGGCTATTCATTAAGTGGTAACTATGTTAATACCTCTGATAATGATCCCAATTATTTTCCGAATTATGTATTGAAAGGAGATAAACTTAAAGAAATTCAAGACCATCCACTGGTACAAGTTACAGATATCTCCGGTCGAAAAACTGCTCGTAGTGCTGCTGAATATGTGCGTATGAGTGATATGGAAACTACTAAACGCCGCGTTAATGCAAATGCTATGACAGCTCGTTTGGTAGGTAAGGTAGATTATCAACTGGCAGAAAACGTAAACGTAACAGTAGGTGGTAACTTTGAATATCAAAAATACCGTGACTATGATCGTCGTTATTCCTTGTTTTCTCCTGATGCCATTCCTACCGCTACTAATACCAACGGACGTGGATTTATTCGCCTAACTCAACGTTTTGGTAAACCAAACCTTGATGCGTCAGATAAAGATAAGCGTCCAGTTATTTCAAATGCCTTTTATAGTATTCAAGCAGACTATCAGGTAAACCATTTTAATCGTCAAGATCCTAATTTGAAACATAATATTTTCGAGTATGGATATGTGGGTAAGTTTGACATCCAATCTATGACATTATATGGTGCAGGATACGATGATTCTATCGGACGTATAGGTACTACCTTGCTTGCTTATAACGCACCTACAAAAGTAAACTATACCCGTTCCAATCTTAATCCATTACTTGCCAACTATACTTCTCAATACTATGATATGGCCGGTTCAGATGCCTATCCTCGTACTTTGAATGATATAATGGCTGGAAAGGGTATGTTGAATGGTATGCAGCCGGATTATGTATATTCTAGAGATATTGCTTTTAACTCAGGATATCAAATTGGTGGATACGGTTATTCAGATCAAGAAACTTTTACTTTTAATGCAGAGGCATCTTTTGATTTCCAGCCTAAGAAAACTCGTCATGCTATTGAATTTGGTTTGTTATACCAACAACGGTCTGAACGTAGCTACAATATCACAGGTGCAAGTGCAACAAATAGTATTTGGGCTCGTATGCGTCAGCTTACCAATGCACATATTTTGAACCTTGATAAAACTAACCCAATCTATATCATAAATGGTCGTCAATATACTTTAAACGAATATCGTAATAGTGGTTTGCTTTTTGGACCTTACGATACAGTTATGTATAATCGCAACTATGATCCAACGCTTCAAAGTACTTTTGACTATAATCTACGGAAAAAGTTAGGTTTAAATCCCAAAGGAACTGATTATTTGAATGTTGATTCTTATGATCCTTCTACTTTCTCCTTAGATATGTTTTCACCGGATGAAATTATCAATAGTGGCGACAACTTGGCCAGCTATTATGGTTATGATTACACCGGTAAGCGTTTGAATGGACAAGTGAACTTCAATGATTGGTTTACTAAAAAAGATGCAAACGGTAATTATACACGTAATTTGGGGGCCTTCCGTCCAAACTATATTGCCGGCTATATTCAAGATAAGTTTGAATTACCGCATAATGTTCTTTTTAATGTGGGTGTTCGTGTAGAACGTTTTGATGCAAATACTAAAGTTTTAAAAGATCCATATTCGTTGTATGCAACCAATACAGTAGCAACATCAAATGCGATCAATCCAAATGGCAAAACGCCTGATAATATTGGTAGCAACTATGTTGTATATGTAAAGGATAATGCATCAACTACTCCAACTGTTGTAGGTTATAGAAACGGAGATGATTGGTATGATGCTAACGGAAAGTATCTGGTAGATCCAACCATATTAAAAGATGTTGTAGGGGGTGATCCACAACCTTATTTGGTTCGGACTTCTGCAGATGGTAAACGCGCTTTGATGATGAATGATAAAGATTATGATCCAAACACTTCATTTACTGACTATAAACCACAAGTAAATGTAGCTCCACGTATCAACTTTACATTTCCTATTGCAGAACAATCAATGTTCTATGCTCACTACGATGTTTATGTAATGCGCCCTAAATCAGCTAGTGATATTTATGTCTCGCCAGTTGATTATTATTTTCTTAATAAAAGAGCCGGTGCAGGTGCAATTTTAAATAATCCTGATTTGAAACCTGAAAAGGTATTCGACTATGAATTGGGTTTCCAACAAGTGCTTTCTCAAAATTCTGCTGTTACAATCAATGGTTTTTACAAAGAACGTAAAGACATGATTCAGGTTCGCCCTTATTTGTTGGCTTATCCAAACACTTATTACACATTAGGCAATCGTGACTTTATGACCTATAAAGGTTTCTCTATGAAGTATGATCTTCGTCGGGTTAACCACCTTCAGTTGCAAATGGCTTATACGCTTCAATTCTCTGAAGGTACAGGATCCAGCTCTTCTTCATCTAACGGTGGAAATGCAAATACAGTATCCAGTTCTGGTTTGTTAGCATCTTTAATAGGCTATTCTCAACCCATGTTACGTTTTACATATCCTTTGAACAATGATTCTCGACATATTCTTACCGCAAACCTTGATTATCGTTTTGACAAAGGTGAAGGTCCAATTGTAGGCAAAAAGCATATTTTAGAAAATGCCGGTATTAATTTGATTGTTCGTGCAAGAAGTGGTGAGCCTTATACGCGTTATATGTATCCGGGTCAGCGAGTGATAGTTGGAGGAGTTCAAGGTTCTCGTCTTCCATGGCACTATGGTATGGATCTACGTATAGATAAAACATTTGCTCTTACACACAAGGCTGGTTCACGTTTAGGATTACAAGCATTTATTTATATACAGAATTTATTAAACACAAGAGAAATTCTAGGAGTATATGGATATACCGGTCGTCCGGATGATGATGGATGGATTGCATCACCACAAGGTAAGCAAGATGCGAGTACTAAAACAGATCCGTTGTCTTATGGTGACTTGTACAATTGGTCACGTATGGATCCAAGCAATCTTAATAATCCACGACGTATTAATTTAGGTATTTCATTAAGTTTTTAAGAAAAAGTTGAACGTAATAACTACATAGTTATGTTTAAAAATCAAATTTCGTATCGCTTGTTTGTGAGTGCGGCAGCCATGTTAGGAACCGTACTTTCTGCTCAGGCAATGCCAACCGTTGGGTCGGTGAAGAAGAAAGAGCTGTTGAGAACAGCTGCAGGTTGTGATCCGGCAACGGCATCCATCGAATTAGACATCAACAATGTTCGCGCACGTTTGATGACGGGAGGCGATATGTGGTGGAATCAAGGTACTAATTCAGCAGCTTATGAAATTCCAAAGGGTAGCAAAAAGAATTCACTTTTTGCCGGTTCTGTTTGGGTGGGTGGTTTTACTGCTGATAAGCAATTAAAAGTATGTGCCCAAACCTATCGAATTGATGGTAATGACTATTGGCCGGGGCCATTAAGAAGAACAAGCTCCGGTGCTATGGTTACAGATAAGGCACAATGTTCTGATTGGGATCGTTTTTGGAAAGTTGATAGAGCAACCATTAGTCGTTTTCGTGAATTTGCTCGAAACAATAATCTTGCTGCAGCCCAAACATCTGATTTTCAATCTATTTGGGAATGGCCAGCTTATGGAAATGGTATTGGGGGAACTATGAACCAAAACTCATATTCACGAGCAAAAGGCACTAGCGGATTACCGTTAAATATGGATGATAATCACTCCAGTGGTTATGCACCTTTTGTCAATAACCCACAAGATCCTTTGAATAATCCGGATATTTACGAACCTGAACGTGGAGATTTTCCGGGTGATGTTGCTATTGGAGATCTTTTAGGCGATCAATATATTTGGTGGGTATTTAATGATGTGGGAAATACAAAAGGACAAACAAAGACAGAGTCGATAGGAATGGAAGTTCAAACAGGTGCATTTGCCTTTTCCTCTAAAGATTTTATGAATGATGCAACTTTTTATAATTACCGCTTAATAAATTGGGGAACATCTAACTTGGATAGTACTTTTATGGCTACTTGGACAGATGCCGACTTGGGCTATGCTTTTGATGATTATATTGGTTGCGATACTATTCGTGGTTTAGGTATTCTATATAATGGTACAAACTTTGATGGCCATGGTGAAGCCAATAGTTATGGAGCGGATATCCCGATGATTGGTGTTGACTTTTTTAGAGGACCTCATAAATATTTTTATAACCAAGGAGTTTTGGTTAAAGATTCTGTGTTGAAAATGACTGCATTCACTTATTTTAATAATGGTGATGATCAGCGTATTGGTGATCCTAGAAATGGTGTACAAGTATATAATTATATTACTGGAACATCCAGAAATGGACAGACATTTAATAATGATTTTCAAGGTCCCGGTGTAAAAACTACTGCTTTAGGACCCGGTCCTAAAACAAGTTATGTTTTCTTTGGTGATCCGGACAAAAATGAATGGTCAGAATGTAACTGTGGTAATCCACCTTTTGACCGTCGTTTTATTCACTCGGCAGGTCCATTTGTCTTATATCCAGGTAATGTTAATGATATTACTATTGGGGCGGTTTGGGTAGCCAGTGTAGGAGGTTGTCCAGTTACGTCTTTCAAAAAAATTCGTTTAGCTGATGATGTTGCACAGTCTTTATTTGATAATGGATTTAAAACTATTGAAGGCCCAGAAGCACCTTTATTAGTAAAACGTGAAATGGATAATAAGATTATTTTCTATTTACAAAATCCAACTTACAGCACAAACTTTCAGGAGAAATTTGGTTATCAAAAAGATTCAGCAAAATATCGGGTTAAAGCGTTAAAAGCAATAAATCAACATAGCCCTGATTCTTTGTATCAATTTGAAGGTTATATAGTTTATCAATTAAAAAACAATCAAATTTCATTAGGACAAATTTTTAATGAACGAGGTGAATTAAACACTGATGTAGCGCAGATTGTATTCCAATGTGATTTGAAAAACGGTCGAACTCAAATAGTAAATTGGGCTAAAAATATCAACATTACGAACTGCCCAGATACATGTTGGGATCCTCAAATTAAAGTTAATGGACGGGATAGCGGAATCGTACATAGTTTTTCTGTTACTAAAGACATGTTTGCTACCGGTCTTAATCAGAACTTAGTAAACTATAAGAACTACTATTATGTTGCAATTGCTTATGCCTATAATAATTTTGCAAATTTTGATCCTCGACATCAAGAAACTACTCAAGATGTAGTTTATTTGGAAAGTGCACATGGTCCAGGCGGGTCTCCTATTCAAATTATTGAAGCAATGCCAAATCCATTTAGCCATCAAGTTGGAACTCAAATAAATTCAGATTTTGGAGATGGAGTAGTTATTCGTAAATTAGAAGGTATTGGTAATGGTGGTAACTTCTTAGAAATGTCAGATTCATCAGTTTTAGAAGCATTGTCACCTACTACCGGTTATCAATCTTCAAAACCGGTTTATATGGCCGGTAAAGGACCTGTGAATTTGAAAGTAGTAGATCCTTTGAAAGTAGTTTCGGGTACATGGAGTATTTATGTTTCTCCAGATACTCGTCAACCAGCACCTTATACTCGAATTGGTGCAAACTACGATCAAATGGTAACTGAAAACTTAATTGCTAATAAAACACGCTGGACACTAGTTAGAAATGGTCAAGATACTGTTTATAGTGAAATGAACATTGATAACTTAAACGAGCAGATTATTGCAAATTATGGAATTTCAATAGCTATGCAGCAGCAAGTATTGCCGGGCGAAGATGAATCAAATGGTGATGGCTTATTAACTCAGCAAGGTGTTTCTGCCAGCTCTCAAATTGTTTTTGCCAATCCTACACTGACATGGTTGGGTGGAGTGAATGATGGGCAACAAACCAGTCCTCAAAACTGGATTCGTGGAGGAATGTATGTTTATCAGTCACAACCCGGTCAACCCACACCTCCATGTAATTATAACTCAGTAACACTAAAATACACAAGAGATAGTTTATCTTTCTATGAAAACTTGTTGCCGGCTTATAGTTTTACAAGAGGAACTTGGGCACCGTATGTATTAGGCGCATTTGATAATGGAGCTGGTTGCGATTTTGGTGTTATTCGTGATGAGAATAATAGAATACCTACACTTCGCAGTCTTTATGGAGTTGATATTGTTTTCACTCCTGATACTTCTAAATGGTCTCGTTGCGTAGTGGTTGAAACCAATAATGGTGGATTAGGAGAAGGTGGTGTACAGAAATTAGACATTCGTAGTCATCAGTCTTGGAATAAGCAGTATGACAATAGCGGAAACCCTGTTTATTCAACTGTTTCAAAAGATACCGGTTTTTCTTGGTTCCCTGGCTATGCCATAAATATTGAAACAGGACAACGTCTAAACATTATTTTTGGTGAAGATTCATATCTAACTGCAAGCAATGGACGTGATATGCTATGGAATCCAACGAATGTACTTATTGACGCAGGTGGAAACAATGTATGGGGTGGTCGCCACTTTGTATATGTTTCATCTACAAAATACGATGGTTGTGATAGTTTATCAAAAGTGATGGCAAGTACTAATATTCCAAAGAAAAATAGTGCTTATCAGTCCTTTATGTGGATGGGCTTACCTATGACAAATGTAGGATTTGCTATGCGCTCTTTGAAAGATGGTTTGATTCCTACAGTTACAACACTGAAATTCCGTATAACACGACCTTATGCACGGTATATTGCTCCTGGAGTAGATACTATGGCAATGTATAGTAATAAAGGTTTCCCTTGGTACCAATTCAGCACCAATTCTTTAGCAACAAAAGATCTTAGTGACGCAAACAATAAATACTATAATGATAAGCAAGCATTATTAGACAAAATGTTTGTTGTTCCTAATCCATATTATGCTAATTCGCCAGGTTATGAAATTAACCGCCTTGATACACGTGTACGAATTGTCGGATTACCTACTAAAGCCACCATTATGATTTATTCTTTAGACGGTTCATTAATTAGAAAATTGGATAAGGATAATAATGTTTCTTTCTTAGATTGGGATATTCGAAATGCTAAAGGATTGCCGATTGCAAGTGGTATGTATTTAGTACATATAAATGCACAAGGTATTGGAGAGAAAATTATTCGCTGGTTTGGCGCAATGCGTCCAATAGACATCACTCAATATTAATTTAAACAGGTAAGTCCGTTTAGGCGGACTTACCAAATTTCATATTTAGTCTATGAAAAAAATTATAGCAAACGCTTCGATTGTAGCATGTGCCGTTGTCTTAGCTGTGCCGGCCTTTGCAGGTAATAAAGATCGGACGGGTCAAGCAGGTGCCACAGAATTGCTCATTAATCCATGGGCACAAAGCACTGGTCTTTTTGGAATGAATAGTTCGTATGTTCGAGGTGTAGAATCCATGAAGAACAATATTGCCGGTTTAGCATACGTGCAAAATACGGAAGTAGGTATGGCTCATTCTATTTACTTACGAGGTTCAAATGTGTCTGTCAATAACCTTGGCATGGCACAAAAGGTAGGAAATGCTGGTGTTATTGGTTTTAATATCATGTCAATGAGTTTTGGTAACATTCCAATCACTACTACTGAAGATCCTGAAGGTAAAAATAGTGGAAGCTATAACCCTCAGTTTTTAACCTTTCAACTTGGTTATGCTAAAGAATTTTCAAACAGCATACGAGCCGGTTTAGGTGCAACATTTGTTTCTGAACAAATTACAAATGTAAAAGCTACCGGTGCTTGTTTTGAAGGCGGTGTTCAGTACGTTACAGGAAAAAGAGATAATTTTCATTTTGGGGTTACTCTTCGTAATGTAGGAACGAATATGAGATTTTCTGGGCAAGGGTTTGCCTTTGATGCACAAATGCCAGGTAATACTACCAGCCAACAGTTTAGCACACAAACGCCAACTGAAAAATTCGAAATGCCTACTTACTTGAATTTTGGAGCATCTTATGATTTTTATTTAGATGAAAAGCGTTTACAAAACGAAGATGAAAAGCCAAAGCATCGTGCATCAGTTATGCTGAATTTCACATCTAATTCATTTAATAATGACTATATAGGCGGCGGTGTAGAATATGCTTTTAAAGAAACCTTTATGATTCGCGGTGCTTATCGTTGGGAGCAAGGCATTGGCAGTACTAATTCAAACACATTTTATACAGGAATTGCTGCCGGAGCCAGCATTCAAAAAGCTATTGGCGAACGGGGACCTATTTTAGCAATTGATTACTCTTATCGTCCAACAGCTCGTCCTAATAATGGCGTTCATGTATTTTCACTTCGCTTTATGACACGTCCAAAGTCTAAAAAGACTGTGGAAGAATAAATTTTTTGTAATTTTGCACTTTCAACGCTTCTGTTTCATGCAGAGGCGTTGTATTTTTTTGAAGACTAAACACCAGATTGATCATGTCGGGTATAAATTACGTAACAAAAGCTACTCTCGAACAAATGAGAGTAGAACTAAGTCAATTGAAAACAAGTGGTCGTGCTGAAATAGCTCGACAAATAGCAGAGGCCAGAGAAAAGGGCGACCTTAGAGAAAATGCTGAATATGATGCAGCTAAAGAAGCTCAAGGTTATCACGAAGCAAAAATTGCTCAATTAGAATCTGCAATTGCAACAGCACGAATTATTGAAGCTAAAGATATAGACACCAGTAAGGTATCCATTTTAAGTAAGGTAAAAGTAACAAACTTAGCTACTAAGAAAACGATGGAATACCAAATTGTTTCAGAAAAGGAAGCTGATTTAAAGGCAGCAAAAATTTCTGTTACATCTCCTATAGGTAAAGGATTGTTGGGAAAAGCAGTTGGTGATATTGCTGAAATAACAGCCCCAAGGGGAATGCTGAAATTTAAAATTGAAAATATTTCCGTATAATTTTATGGCTACTATTTTTTCAAAAATCATTCAAGGTGAAATACCTTGCTTTAAAATTGCTGAAAACCAACATTTCTTTGCCTTTTTAGATATATTTCCTCTTGTTGAAGGGCATGTTTTGGTTATACCAAAAGTTGAAGTAGATCGTTTTTTTGATGTTGACGATTCATTACTTAGTGAATGGTTGATTTTTGCAAAACCAATTGCTAGAGCTATTGAAAAGTCTTTTCCATGTAATCGCTGCGGCATAAGTGTTGTTGGATTGGAAGTTCCTCATGCTCACATGCACCTTGTACCAATAAACACGATGGATGATTTGAATTTTTCCCGAAAAAAAATGAAACTTTCAAATGATCAACTAAAGGAAATTCAACTAAAAATTGTTTCAGCTTTATAGCTTGATAGAAGAGGTGCATTTATCTTTACTATTGCTTTGAGATGGATTGAACACTCCATGCTTGTGCTTTCTCAAAAAAAAGTATTCGTGTGAGTCCCCAGGTATCTTTGAAAAACTCAGAAAAGCGATACTTGTCAAGTGATGTTTGGCTTTGCCAAATGCTGTATGTGAAGAAAATGGTTGGATCTGTAGTATCGCGCCATAATTCTAAATGAGCACAACCCTCAAAAGATCTGATTTGTGCCTTTCGAGTTTCAAATAATTCCTGAAAAATAGAACAATCTGATGGGTTAAATCGCATTTTTACGATTCGGATAATCATACAAATCGAATTTTTATGGTGTTGTAAATCAAATGATGTTGTTGATATAATCGTAACCCAAATAATCCGGCGGCATCTCCTTGTGACACACCAATTTCAAGGTAGCCGGCGGCATTAAAACGACACAATTTTGATCCGGGAGTCAAATCGGAAAAATGATGACTCACTTCGCTCACACGTTCTTTACGAGCAAATTCAATATAAAAACGACGACCCTTTCGAGCAGATTCAAATTGAGTTTCAGTAATGTTAAGCACAACGGTTCCAAAATGGTCAATATGTATGACATGACACTCCAATCCATCTTCATTAATAGAAGGAAGCCAGTGAAGGGGTGCATGTTTCATCTCACACTCGGTTAATTGAGAGTGTTCATTCCGTTGAATAAGTGCAATGATTTCTCCAGTGCGGTGAAGCCAATGTACAAACTGCTTATCCTTTCCGGCATCTAAGCCATTCCAAGTGGGTTTGTGATAAGGGTCAACCGCTAAAGAAAGAACACCATTATCCGGCGCAATAAAATATTGACCATCTTGTTCACACAAAATCATTCGAGGTTCTTTTTCTGAAAAGACATCGAATAGAACAACGTGAATTGTACCTGAAGGGAAATGCCGATAAGCATTGGCTAACAAATAGGCAGCTTGTTGCAAATGATAGGGTGCAACTGTGTGGCTAATGTCTATAATTGAAACATCAGTTGTATATTGAATCAAGATACCTTTTGCAATAGCTACGGAAGCATCTGTCAACCCCAAGTCAGAAAGCAGTGTAAGGCATTTCATACCGCGTTGCAAAAGTAACATGCAATCACCTTCTCACAAAAGATTGTAAACAAGGTTCTGTAATCCGATTCAAAATAATTTCCTTCCTTTATCGTTATTCTTTTGGTTATTTTACCTTTACTGCTTAACTGTTTTTCATGCGGGTTCAAACCTATCTTGCTCTTATCCTTTGCACGGCTATCATTGCACTGAGCAGTGCGTGTAAAAAAGACCAATTTCTCTCTTCTGGGGGCGAAGTACGCTTTTCAACTGACACTTTGAATTTTGATACGGTTTTTACCTCCTTAGGAAGTTTTACGCTACCCGTAAAGATTGTTAACCCGCAAGGACAAAGAATTGTATTGCAATCTGTGAGATTGAATGGAGGAAACGTATCTTACTTTCATTTGAACATAAATGGAATAAGTGGGAACAATTTAAGCAATGTAGAATTAGCCGCTCATGATAGTATTTATGTTTTTGCCACTGTCAAAATAGACCCTAACAACGATACAATTCCTTTTGTGGTTGAAGATAAGCTCATAGCGACTTTGAACGGGAATGACTATTCAATTCCACTATATGCCTATGGGCAAAATGCTTATTATTTACGTGATAGTGTGATTCAAAAAAATGATGTTTGGAAGACAGATAAGCCTTATGTTATTCTTCATAGCGCGTTGGTAGATAAGGGTTTTACACTCACCATTCCGCCACGTGCAAGAGTATATATGCACGCAGATTCTCGCTTGTATGTACGTGGACAATTGTTGTGTGGTGTTGGCGGAAGCAAAAAGGATACTGTTGTTTTTCAAGGTGACCGATTAGATAGAGGCTATTTTGGAAACAAGGGCTATCCGGGCGAATGGGGTGGGCTTTATTTTGATAGCAGCAGCATTGGTAACAGAATAGAAAATACCAGAATTATCAATTGTGGTAATGCATCGGGTGGCGGTCTGCCCTTTGCTATTGAAGTGTTTGGAAAACCCAGCTCGCCCAATCAACTCAGTCTTGTAAATACGATAATTGATAATTCATTTGGACATGGGATTTTATGTTTTCAGGCTAACGTTCAGGCAGATAACTTATTGGTAACTCGTTGTGGCGCACAAGCACTTGCTATTCTTCAAGGCGGAAACTATCAATTCAATAATTGCAACTTTATTGACTTGTCGAGGTCTGATGAACCACTTGCAGCTGTGTTGAACTATTTTGCTGTTGATAACACAACATCAATTGTTGGTGACCTAAATGCACAATTTGCCAACTGTGTTTTTTACTTTTCTCCTAACCCAACTGATTCCAGCTATGATTTGGATAAAGTAGTGTGTGCAAAGAAAGATGCTGCAAACTATAACGTTGTTTTTCAAAATTGCTTGATTGAAAACAAAAATTCAATCCCCGTTGCACAACAATCAAACAATATCTTGAACAAACATCCCTATTTTGAAAACGAACAAAAACTAAACTTTAGATTAAGCCCACAATCCCCGCTAATTGGTGCCGGAATAACCACTTCTGCAATAAAAGATTTGGATGATTATTTTAGGATGGGTGCTTTTGATATAGGCTGTTATCAATTTCATTAAGCCTCAATCCCATTGACTTGAAGGGCTGTAAGAAATGTTGGCATTACTAATAAAAACCATGCTGTAAAGTCTTGTGGGCGTGCATTTATCCATGTATTGAGAGAAGCCAAATCTATTATTTTATAGTTTGCTACTTCTGTGTCGTTTAATTTAATTTGACCTTTATAACGTCCCCAAAATACATGGTCATACTCGTTTTCTATTAACCCATTACCTACTGATGCTTGATATCGAAAATGAAAGAGAGATTCTAAGTGACAACTGAAACCCATTTCTTCTTGCAAACGTCTTTGCGCAGCAGAAAGTGCAACTTCACCGGGCATTTGATGAGAACAGCATGTATTGGTCCAAAGTCCGCCAGAATGATACTTGTTGAAAGCTCGTTGTTGTAAGATCAAATTGTTTTCATGATCTAAAATAAAGATGCTGAAAGCACGATGCAATGCCCCTATTTGATGTGCTGCCAACTTTTCCATAGTTCCTATTTCTTCATCTTGTTCATTGACCAAGACAACAAGTTCATCCATTTGATTCATTTTTTAGTTGGGCAATAAAAAGTGTATAGATAGGGCAGTTAAAACACAAACAGTTTGTTTCCTTTATTTAAACACTAATGATAAAACTGAAAATAGAATGCAAGACTGAAATTAATGTTCATTTTTTCACGAGTTTAAATGTCAAAGTGATAATGGTACCCTTTCCTTTTTCACTGTCATAATACAATCGTCCTTTTATGCGCTCTGCTCGCAATTTCATATTGTCTAATCCATGTCCTCGCTTAGCATATTGCAAATCAAAACCTCGTCCATCTTCTTTTAAAACCATTTGTAAAACATCATCATCTCGTAAAGTGGCATGTAGGGAAATGTGTTTAGCATGGGCATATTTTAGGGCATTGTTGAGTGCTTCTTTGAAAATCATAATTAGGTTTCGACTGATGTCTAAGGGTAGTCGGTATTTATGCCAATTTTTGTCGGAGTCAAGAAATTGGAATTTCGTTTGTGTGTCTTGAAAAAGCTCGTTTCCAAAGTCTCCAATCCTATGAAGTATTTCAAAGAGGTCGTCGTTGGTTGGTTTTAAAGACCATAGAATATCGTGTGTGCCACTATAAAGTTGAGCGGTGTTTTCTTGGATTTGTTTAATGATTCGTTCACCTTCGGGCGAAATTTTTCCCAATTTCTTTTTTAGCACATTACTTAGCACATTAATTCGGGTTAGGCGATTGCCAATTTCATCATGAAAATCTTCAGCTGTTCGTAGCCGTACTTTTGTTTGTTCGTCTTTCCTAAGTCGTTCTACTAATCGTAGCCGAGCTAATTTTCTCTGGTGTACGAAGTATTGAATAAGAATGCCTAACAAGATACAAGAAGCGAGAATGATGAAATTAAACCAAATGGTACGATAGAAAGGTGTAATGATTTCAAAGGGGTAAAATAATTCACGAACAATTTCTTTTTCTCCTGTGGTTTTACACTGAACGTGTAAGCGGAATTTTCCCGGAGGAAGTGATGAGAATGTAATAGTCGTATTTTTAGACCATTCAGACCAAGGTGCATCCAATCCTTCAATTCGATAACGATACCTTAAAGAGCCGTCTCCAGTAAGGGTTATAGCATGAAATTCGAAAGTTAATGTGTTTTGTTTATAAGGTAGTCGTAAACCGATTGGAATCTGATTCCATTGATCTAAGTATTGGTAGTAACTGCTGTCTTTAATAGGTTCACCAAAAAGTTCTACAGATTGCAGCACGATGCTGCTTGGATTAGGTTGAATGGATCGTGCGTTAGGGCGATAATGAATGGCACCATTGGTAGTACCAAACCAAATGCTGCCGTCATGCATTTTCAATACGGCACCATGATTGCTTTCCATACCCATAATACCATCAGATTTCCCATAAAATTCAGTTTTAGGATTTCCGGATTCATCTAACCAAATTCTGTTAATTCCATAGCCTGTTCCAGCCCATACATAGCCTGCATTGTCAACTATTAAATTGTAAACAAAATCAGAAGCAAGTCCATTTTCTTTTCCTAACTGAAAGAATTTTTTTGATTGAAGGTTATAGCATATCAACCCATTGTTTGATGAGCCCATCCAAAGGTTTTTCCCATTCAACGCAAAGCATTGTAACCAAGAACTGTCGGCGGGTGATTCTGTAATAAAACGCGAAATAGTACCTTTATTCCAAAGGATAATTCCGTTTTCTGTGGACATTAACACACTGTCAAAACCAATGGTTACAAAATCGCTCACTAACCGTCTGTCGGTAGGTAATAAATGAAAAGTGTCGTGTTCATACAGCATTGCTCCTCCTACGCCGCCAAGCCACAGCCTATTTTGATGGTCAAAATTCAGCGTTAAAATTGTATTGGACATTAGCTTATTTGCTTCGCGGGTATATTGCTTAAATCTGCGGCCATCATATCGAAACAGTCCAGAGCCTGATGTGCCAAACCATAATTCACCATTGTGATACCGAAGTGAAAATATAGAAGCCTTCCCCTTTAGTGGTACCGGAATCTTATAAGCTTTTCCATTTTCAAAGCTGAATAAACCATTATCATAAGTGCCAAAATATAGATGCCCCATGGGGTCACTACCAATGCTCATAATTTGCTGACTGGGTAAGCCCGATGTTTCGTCAAGCATGGTAAAACGAGCACCTGAAAATCGAAAAAGCCCTTGCCCGTCAGAGCCAAGCCAAATGTTTCCTTCATGATCAGTTACAATGTCATCAACTGAATTATTGGTGAACCCATTTGTTTTATTAAAAAATTGCAATGTTGTGTCGGCAATTCGGATAACACCATTTGTTTGTCCAATCCATAAATTTTTCTCCGGGTCATCGCATATAGAACGAATATCAGGAAGGTTGTTTAAAGGCTTTCCATTTACTTGAATGGTTTTTAATGTCCCTGAATCTATTCGATAAACACCGGAGTTTGTTGCGCACAAAATGCGATTAAACGCATCTCTTTTGTGTGTCAGGCATGTTCTTTATCTATAGGGTGCAAGTCCCGAACGAGAGTTGCAGTACTTATCGTTAGCCAAGGGCAAGGGTGTCCATCGTGAGATGGAATCTGAAGGCAGCAGGCGGCAA
>JAFDXP010000002.1 GCA_018267875.1 Bacteroidota bacterium
AACAGGATTTTCTGCATCAGCATACAATGCTTTAAGCGCAACTGCAGCAAATCTAATCACAGGTGCTACTTATGGCGGCAACCAAAACTTTACGGTGAAGTATAAAGCAACTCCCGGTTTTGCTTACCCTGCCGGTGTATATTCTACCGATGTAGTTTATACCGCTACTCAGCAATAAACTATAACACTCAAAAAAAAAATTTACCACCCGTGAAAACGGGTGATTTTTTTTTATGTGAAAACGTTAATTGAATTTTTATTCTGCTTAAATTTGACAAAACACTATGACTGACAATATGGATTTTACTCTCAACTCATAGTTATGCGTGTTGACATTGGTTTTTGGTCAAAAATATTTTTTTTATTTTTTGCTTATTCAGTAAAAGTGGATGCGCAAATAACATGTCCACCCAATATAGATTTCGAATCAGGGCTTGGAAATTGGGTATATCAAATTGGTAATTGTTGCCCCATTGTAGCTTCCCCTGTTGCTGGTCCTATATTAAATAGACACACCTGGACAACAGGCACAGCGATTGACCCTTATGGTAATTTCCCAATAGTTTCGCCGGGTGGAGGTTTACACTCTCTTAAATTAGGAAACAGCAATGTAAATTCTGAAGCTGAAAAAGCTACCTATACTTTTACCGTACCGAATAGTATTAATAATTACAGTCTAATTTATCGTTATGCTGTTGTGTTTGAGGATCCACAACATACTGCTGCCATGCAACCAAGATTTGAAGTCAAAGCCTTTGTAACCGGAACAAATGCAATTATTCCTTGCAGCCAACGAACTTATGTTTCCGGTTCTTCCTTACCCGGGTTTTCTTTATCATCCATAGGTTCGAATATTTGGTTCCATCCTTGGACACTCGGCACACTAAACTTATCGGGTTATGCAGGTCAAACTATTACAGTAGAATTTGCATCTGGTGACTGCGGTCTTGGAGCGCATTTTGGATATGGTTATGTGGATATGAATTGTAGTTTATTTCAAGTTGCAATTAATAATTGCAGCAACTCTCCAACTACACCTTTAAACGCTCCACCGGGCTATCAGACTTATACTTGGATGGATGCTAATTATAATAACGTCATTGGTACTGGGCAAAATATCATCATCAATACACCCACTGTCAGTACAACATATCATCTGATTCTAACTCCTTTTGCAGGTCTTGGTTGTATAGATACACTTACTACTACGGTCAATGTAACAAGCTTGACTATAAATGCTACACCTGATACAGTCTTATGTAGTGGAAACAGCTTGACTCTTTCTGCAGGAGTAACTTCTAATCAAGCAATTACGTATTTATGGTCACCTGCTTCCGGATTGAGTTGTACTAATTGTAGTAATCCAATTGCCAGTCCGAGTGTTAATACTCAATATCAAGTAACAGCAACAAACGGAAATAATTGCACAGTAACAGACACTGTATTTATTGCGATAGATTCAGTTCGGTTAACCGTTACAAAACAGGACATTGCTTGTAATGGAAACGCAACAGGCAGTGCCGTGGCCGTGCTTTCTGGAGGGATACCTCCTTATTTATATTCATGGAATACAGTGCCTATTCAACAAACGGCAGCCATCAATAATCTTCCTGTTGGAAGCTATATTATAACGGCAAAAGATTCATTTTGTACAAGAATCGCAACTATAAATTTGACTCAACCAAACGTGCTGATACCTTCCGTTACTGCTACCGATGTTACATGTTTTGGGGTAGGAAATGGAACTTTATCTACAGTCGTTGTGGGCGGTAAACAACCGTATATTTATTCATGGAATACAGCTCCTATTGTTCATACCCCGAACCTTACTTCATTAGTACCTGGTATATATACGCTTACGGTTATGGATAGTAATAACTGTAGTGCAACCTATACTTCTACAATTAGTCAACCGCAAAAATTATTAGGGCAAATCAATTCAGTTTCAAATGTAAGTTGTAATGGAGGAGCTAATGGTTCAACTACTTTAACTGTTTCGGGCGGCACTATGCCTTTTAGTGTCTTATGGAATACTGTGCCTTCCCAAAATGGGTTGACAGCTTATAACCTAACTGCCGGAACTTATTTGGCTACTATTTCAGATACTAAAGGGTGTAAGGATACATTACAAGCAATAATTATGCAGCCGCCTCCTTTAAATGTTGCAACTCCGATAGTTCAAAACCTTACTTGCATTAATTCTGGTAATGGTTCAATTTTAATTACTCCAACAGGCGGCACACCACCTTATGCTTTTTCATGGAATACCAGTCCGGTTCAACATACATCAAAAGCTTCAAATTTGCCTGCCGGAACTTACAGTTGCACTATAACTGATGCAAATGGTTGTTCAATTGTTTCAACGGCAACTATAAATTATCCAAACCCGCTGCAGGCAAGTATTTCAACTCCACAAGTAATAAATTGTTTTGGTGATTCAACAGGGTCAGCAACAGTCAATGTGAATGGAGGATTTTCGCCCTATACCTATATATGGAGCACCCAACCTTCCGTCTTTACAAAAGTTGCATCAGGATTAAAGGCAGGCAACTATTCAGTAACAGTTACAGATAGTGTTGGATGCACGACTGTTGCAACTGTTAGCCTTCAGCAAAATCCACCTTTGCAATTAAGTACCACATGCTCTAAAACTTGTGTAGGTCAAAAGCAAGGATCAGCAACTGTTTCCATATCGGGTGGCATTGCCGGTTATTCTATTATTTGGAATTCATTCCCTCAACAGACAGGTATAACAGCGTCCAATTTACAAGCAGGTATAATCACTGTAAAAGTAACAGACAGCAAAGGTTGCAGTAATTCAACTAAGGTAATAATTGATACATTTCCTAAACTTTCTATCAAAGTAAGGAATGATACTATTCTTTGCTACGGCTCTCCTGTTCTGCTTTATGCCTTAGGCGCTTCAGTCTATTCTTGGTCGCCTACAGCTAGTCTGTCTTGTGGAAATTGTGCAAATCCCTTTGCGAATCCCGAAAATACCACTACTTATTGGGTTGTTGGAACAGACAATAATAACTGCAAGGATACAAATCAAGTCGTGATAACTGTTCTTAAAAAAATACCGATTTCTTTAGAGCCAGTGCCTGATATTTGCCAAGGTGAATCTGTGCAATTTCAAGCACATGGTGGCGTAGCCTACAATTGGCAACCTAAAAATGGATTAGATAATTATTCAATCCCCAATCCTATTGCTTCACCGTCTTCCACAACTGTCTATACTGTTTTCATCAAGGAAAATGATTGTTTCTCAGATACGCTTTTACAAAAGGTAGTAGTTGAACCTTATCCGACAATCAACTTGGGTGCTGATTTACACACGGTGATAGGGAATCCGTTATATCTTAAAGCAGATACTGCTCATGCAATTTCAATCAGATGGACACCTGCTACCGGACTTACTTGTGATCAATGTGCAGATCCGATAGCAAACGTTGAACGAACAATCACTTATACTGCTGAAGCTAAAAATAGATTAGGGTGTACTACAACAGATGATTTGATAATTTCCGTAGGGTGCAGTAATGCAACCATCTATCTCCCAAATACCTTTACTCCAAACGGCGATGGACTAAATGATGTGTATTTTCCTAAAGGTTTAGGTGTAGAAAAAGTTAATGATTTTTCGATTTATAATCGTTGGGGTGAGTTATTATATCGAGCTCAAAATTTTCAAGTAAATGACCCAAAGTATGGATGGGATGGAGTTTACAAGTCAGAGCCTATGAAAGCAGACGTGTATGTTTATATGGTCAATGCCACTTGTGTTGATGGGGAGCATATTTTGTTGAAAGGTGACGTAACCCTATACCGATAAATTTTGTATGAAGATGAAATGTTTAGTTGAATTGATATTGCTTTTGCTTTTAGTAGTCATTAAATCCAAAGCGCAAGAAATTCATTTTTCCCAATTCTACGAAAATTCAATTATTCGAAATCCAGCGTTGACAGGCATTTTCAGTGGCGACTATAAACTTGGTATTAATTATAAAACACAATGGAATTCTATTTCTTCTCCATACAGAACGGGATTGCTGACTGCAGAATCAAGAATAAAGGTAAATGAGGTGGATGATTACTTTTCTTATGGTGTGTCTATAGTTTATGACCAATCGGGAAGCACTGCATTTAATAGTTTCTATTTACTACCGGCAATTAACTACAACAAATGTTTGAATGACCAGCATAACTCCTTTTTGTCCTTAGGTGCAACTGCCGGCTATATACAACGCAGCATTAATAGTAGTAAAATGACTTTTGGAGATCAATATACACCGGGAATATTTGATCCAAGTCCTACTGCTGAATCCATTCCTTCCACAAAATTGAGTTATTTGGATATTGGAACAGGACTTAGTTTCAATAGCTCTTTAGGATCAGAAAATCGGGTCAATTATTATGTAGGCATCTCGGCATATCATCTAAATCGCCCTAAAGTTTCTTTTGCATCTGACGAGGCTAATTTGCGCATACCTATAAAATATACAGGTAGTCTGGGAATTAATTGTTTTATAGGTGATCATGCTATCCTTGATATACAAGGCAACTATGTGCAACAAGGCGTAAATAAAGAAATTATTGGAGGTGGAATGTTAGGTTGGCACACAGTTGACACGCGTGATGCTTCTCTGTATGCTGTTTATGGAGGGGTGTTTTATCGTTGGAATGATGCTTGGATACCTACCGTAAAGCTTTCTTTTAAGCAATATTCGTTTGCGATTTCGTATGATTTTAATACATCGGGTTTAGCTAAAGCAAGTATGGGTAAAGGAGGATTTGAAATCAGTTTATTTACAAAAGGATTTTGGCAGCGAAACATAAACTCTCAAAATTGTCCAAGATTTGAGCGGACTATACAAAATTCATTCTAAAAGTAGGAAAGAGACACAATTTGTGTCTCTTTCCTTGTTCAATTTATTTGCTTAATTCCTTAATTTTTGCATACACTTCATTTTCTGTCCCCTCTTCATATCCTGAGTGTAAATAGGCTACTTTGCCATTTTTGTCAACAATAATGGTAAATGGCACTGTGCGGAAACTCAATGAACGCATAAGGTCAGAATTAGGGTCAATGTAATAAGGAAAATCCCAACCTTGAGATTTTGCATAGCTTCTAACTAAGCCCTCAGCGCGGCTTTCATCCACAGAAACTGTCATGTAGTTAAAGTCTGTTTCTTTTTTCCATTCCGGAAGTTTGGCGCGCACATTTTTTATTTCTTTTTTACAAGGCACACACCAAGTAGCCCAAAAATTAACGAGTGTTACTTTCCCTTTCTCAAAAGTTTCATTGAAAGCGATCCGCTTGCCGGAGTTCACGTCTTTCACTTGTGTGTCGGGTAATTCGCTTTGTGCAAACACCGAACTTGTAAACAATACGCCTGTAAGCGCAGCCAGAATTTTCTTCATAAAAACTGATTGATTGTAAAATATTAATCCAAAACCTTGCCATTATTTAACAAGTGTCCTAAATTCGGAAAATTTTTTAAAACACAACGTACCTTTTTAATGAAAAGAGCGATAATCGTGGCAATGATGATTGCAACATCAGTGTGCGCTAAGGCGCAGGGCAGCTTTTCAGGCGACCTCCAAACAAACGTTAATTTTTTTCAACGAGATCCTACAATCAATGCAGCTAACAATCCATTGTATGATAACCTGCTGAGTGGCGGCGAAGCTTGGCTATCGGCTCGCTATTCCTATAAAGGCTTCACCGGCTTTTTGCGTGCTGATGCCTTTCATAATTCTAATCTTTACAAGCCGGAGGCTGCTTTTACCCAATATGGCATTGGTGCTTGGAGTATTAGTAAAGAAATCAAAAAATTGACCATTACCGGTGGATATATTTATGATCAAGTAGGTAGCGGTATCATGTTTCGAGCTTATGAAGATCGAGGACTGTTGATTGACAACGCACTTGTGGGCTTACATTTGCGCTATCAGTTAACGGATCATATTATGGTCAAAGGGTTTACTGGACAAATGAAAAATGTGTTCAAATTTAACCGCTATGAACCCATTGTGAAGGGATTTAACGCAGAGGGCGATTTTCAGTTAGGTGAAAATGTTCACATCGTACCAGGAATAGGGGCGTTGAATCGTACTTGGGATCCGGATAGAATTAATCAGATTGCAACAGCAATAAATAATTTGCCGGATGTGAAGAGTAGGTTTGTTCCAACTTACAACACTTATGCCTTCACTGCTTACAACACTTTGACCGCTGGCGATTTTTCTTGGTATGCAGAAGGTGTGTACAAATCACACGAAGCTATTTTTAAAGATGGACGTTATCAGGATTTATCAGGAAGTGTGCTTTATACCACTTTAGGCTATGCCCGCAAAGGAATTGCTGTGAATTTTAACGGTAAGCGTACAGAAAATTTTTCTCTTCGCGCCAACTTGCAAGGCGAAGATATTTTAGCACAAAGAGGTTCTATCGCTTGGCAACCGGTTATAGCCCGTATTCGCCCACAAAGATTGATGGCACGTTATACACCTGCTTCTCAAGACCTTTCTGAAATGGCATTGGGTGGCGATGTGCTTGTTTCTCCAAACGATAATTTAGACCTTATTTTCAACTACACACATATCAATACCCTTGCTGACACTGCTCTTTATAGAGAAGTATATGGTGAATTGAATTACCGTGGAATTAAAAATTGGACTTTTCAAGTAGGGTTTCAATATTTGAACTATAACCAAGCTCTTTATCAGGTAAAGCCCAATGCCCCAATGGTAAAAGCGTTAACTCCGTTTATTGAAGTGGTACACCGCTTTAACGACAAGCAATCTATCCGCACAGAATGGCAATATATGTACACCAAACAGGATTATGGGAGTTGGTTGTATGGTTTAGTGGAATTTAATATTGCTCCAAAATGGTCATTTGCGCTCTCAGATATGTACACCATGGATTTAAACCCGCATAATCTAAGCGGACTTACTTCTCCACAACACTATTACAATATCTTTATAGCCCGCACGCAAGGCCCACACCGTTTTACCTTACAATATGTTCGTCAAGTAGATGGTATCAATTGTACAGGTGGTGTTTGTCGGTATGAACCAGCCTTTAGCGGTGTGAAGTTTTCTGTTACTTCAAGCTTTTAGGGATTGCCTTCTTTGGCGGAAACAAGCTTATTTTTACAAACGGTTCTTGAGTTCGAGAACCGTTTTTTTAGTCTTTAATTTCATCATGCTTCAGACTGATTTCCTCATTATTGGCTCCGGCATTGCAGGCCTTACTTTTGCTGTTAAAACAGCAAAACGCTTCCCGGATAAGCGGATCACCATTCTTACCAAAGCTAATACGGAAGAAAGTAATACTAAATATGCACAAGGTGGTATTGCCGTTGTGAATGATAGGGAAACCGATAGCTTTCAAAAGCATATTGAAGACACCTTAATTGCAGGTGATGGATTATGTAATCAAGATGTTGTGTCTTTCGTAGTAAACGAAGGCCCGGCTCGTGTAAATGAAATCATTGATTGGGGAACAAATTTCGATAAGGATGAAACCGGAAATTTTCTTCGTGGCAAAGAAGGTGGACATTCTGAGTTTAGAATTCTACATCACAAGGATTTTACAGGCTACGAAATTGAAAGAGCTTTAGTAGCAGAAGTGCAACGATATCCTAACATTGCCATCTACAATCATTGGTTTGTAATAGATTTAATTACACAACACCATCTTGGTTTTCTTGTTACTAAATCAACACCAGACATTGAATGTTATGGGGTTTATGCGTTGAATTTAGAAACAGGAAATATTGAAAAGATTTTATCAAAAATCACGCTGATGGCTTCCGGTGGCACAGGTCAAGCATATCGCACTACAACTAATCCTAAAATTGCTACAGGAGATGGGATAGCCATGGTATATCGTGCTAAGGGGCGAATTGAAAATATGGAGTTCATTCAGTTTCATCCAACCGCCCTTTACGAAACAGGTGTCAGCCCCTCATTTCTAATTACAGAAGCAGTGCGTGGCGATGGTGGTATCTTACGTAATCAGGAAGGTATTGCCTTTATGCAACAATATGATGAGCGTAAAGACCTTGCTCCGCGTGATGTGGTTGCTCGAGCTATTGATAGTGAAATGAAACGCACTGGAACAGAACATGTTTGGCTTGATTGTCGTCACATGGATGAATACAAGTTTAAAGAGCATTTCCCTAATATTTATGAAAAATGCCTCCAGAGCGGCATTGATGTGATGAAGCAAATGATTCCGGTAGCACCTGCAGCGCATTATTGTTGTGGCGGAATTAAAGTAGATGAATTAGGACGATCATCTATAAAACATTTGTATGCTTGTGGCGAATGTAGTAGCACCGGACTGCATGGTGCCAATCGGCTTGCATCCAATTCTTTACTCGAAGCCTTAGTCTTTGCTCATCGTTGTGCTGAAGATGCCGCCAATAGCATTGAAACAATTGCTTTTCAAACCCGTATTGGCGACTGGAACGCCTCCGGCACTACACACCCTAAAGAGATGATCTTGATTACTCAAAGTTTAAAAGAGTTACAACAAATCATGAGCGACTATGTAGGCATCGTGCGTAATGATGTGCGTATCGAACGTGCCATGCGAAGACTCGATTTATTACATTTAGAAACAGAAGAGCTTTATCGATCATCTACCGTATCACCTCAACTTTTAGAGCTTAGAAACCTCATTACTATCGGCTTTTTGATTGTGAAAAGTGCTCAGTTTAGGAAAGAGAGCAGAGGACTACATTTCAACACGGACTATCCTTTCAAAAGTGGTTTGTTACAAAATATGGTGCTTTAAAAAACAATTAGGGAAAGGCTCGATTGAGATAAATGATATCAGGCGCATGTACAAAATTGGTTTGATACCTATAACGTAAATCGGTGCTGAACATAACTTGAAATGGACTGATGTTTTGCACTGTTCGAGGAAAATAGACCATCCTAAGTTCCATTGTTCCAAAAATTAAATTTTCATTTCTAGTTCGAATACCGCCACCAATGCCGGTAATAGTCTCTGCTGTTGAAAATGCAACTCCAGGCTGAGGAATCATCACACCATCAAAAAATATAAAGGGAGCAAATCGAAAGCCAAAGAGTTTACGTTGGGTATAAATAATACCCTCTCCGTATAAACTTAATCGCCTATTGCCAATTACACTATCAGTGGCAAAGTCCGAAATGCCGTAAGGATTATTAATTCTTAATGGCTCAGATGTTACCATGTTTTGTAGTTGGCTATAGCTAAAGCGGACATAGCCACGCGCTCTAAAACGCTCATAACTTACCAACCTCGTGAAGTAATTTATACCGCCCATGAGGCTTGCATCTTCCACTTGATTTTTATGTAAAAACCCACCAACTCTTCCAAATATTTCTGCAAACGACCCTTTTGTTGAAACTAAAAATCGTTCAAATTGAATGCCGGCATAAGGGCGTTCAAGCGACCATTGTTTATGCCATCCAGCCGCTATGGAAATATTGAATCCGGTAGGTACGTCCTCCGTTGTGCCGAAGCCATAGATATAGTTCAGCTTATAAAAATTTTGTTCAAACATGGTTACTTCTCCAATGACAGCCTGATTAGGATTATATACCGGATCAAAGCGATTTCCTATTTGCATTGGAACCACTTGGAAATCAGATTTGTAGTATCGAGCAGCTACAAAAAATCGTCTTCGGTTTTGAGCGTAATTTGCATGTTCACCTTCAAAATGAGTACCGATATTATAACCAACCCAGCCATCATAATAATCATAGTTGTACTGATAAAAAAGGCTGTCGGGTTGGCTATACACGTTTTTGCTGATGAAATGACTAAAAGTAGCAGCACCCGCCATGTGCGAAAATGGGGAAACTAAAGGACGCTCAAAATGTATGGTAAATACGTTCTCCGATTCAATATCTTCAACTCTTGCACCGCCTATTTGTGAATACATTATAGAGCCATTGATAAAACTGCCACCAATATTGTTTTTGCTATACAGTGCTTCATAAGCCATTTTGGGGTTTCTGCTTTTGTCCCACAAAATACTTGATTGAACTCTTTGTGCCGTTCCGCCAAGATTGGCTTCTGCACCTGTTGCTTTCGCACGATTTAAACCTGAAACATCAATCGTTCCGGTAAGAGAAAATAGATCTTTGGTTATCACAATTATATCAACAGAATCATGACCAACAGAAGCCGTAAATATGCGTGCATCTTGAATGAAATCAAGCGTGCGCAAATACCGCTCATTATCGGCAAGTTCATACGGATTTACGGGTGTGTTTTCCGTCATAAACAGGTTTTGACGGATGACAAACTCCTTTGTTTTTAAGTGAAGTGAATTAAGAAGTCTTGTTCCAAAATAAGCGATTCGATTGGCGGTATCGGTAAACGGCTGTTCAAAGCCATATCGTTGAACTAAAATATATCGAATAATTTTTCCGGCAGATTTTTTATATCGGTCATCACTTTTTTCAACCAAAATGAGCGAATCAGGTTCTCCATTTGAGGAGCTTCTTCGAACAGAGTTGAGGGCATCTTGAAATATATTGTTTATAAAAGGAAGTTTTGTTTTGAATTTCACTTTGTTCAGCAAATCCAGAGTGTCAATTTTTCTGTTTTGAGCTTGCATCGGTAAAGCAGCCGTTAGCAGCGTCAAAATACATAATATGGATCGCCAATAATTCATCAAATTGAGGTAGTGGGTGCTTAATTTGGATTCAACAAAAATCGTAAACAATACCCGTTCGTGATCATTATTTTTGCGCAGTATGATGTATCATTTTGTGGTAGGAGATATGGCTGCGGATCCATTGAGTAAGGCAGTTGAAATGGAGCCATCTCTCAATGGAAATGTGATTGCCTTGAAAGATCTATTGCATTTAGGACCTTTGAAAAAGCAAGAGGAGCAAACGTTTAGCCAAATGCGTGGTGCCTATTGGCAACAAATATTAGGTGAAAAAAACGAAGTAGATGTACCGGATATGGAGCGACTATTGCAAGTGTCTGGTGAAATGTTTAAAAACCCTGAAATCAAAGCTTGTTTTTGGATGGCTCCGACAGCCTCAGATGTATGCGCTTATTTTTGGTTGTTGTTTTATTTGTCTAAACATGCCAATCGCTTTTTGGTAGTCAATATTTCAGGCTTGCCTTTTTTGGATGAACAAGGAAAGCTTTTTTATCCTAAAAATATTAGCTCCATCTTACCTCGAGAATTAGTGAAAGCCAGACGTTTGGCAAGAGTGATAACTCCTTCTGAAATGGAGGTTGATAAAGATGAATGGGAAAAATTAGTTTCTTCTAATGCACCATTACGTGTACATGAACATGGGAAAAAACTAAGTGATCAATCTGAAGCATTTTACGATAATCAATTGTTAAGTTTGTGTATTGCATCATTTCAGAAAGCTTCAAAAATTGTGCGACAGACGACTTTGAAATTTGCCATTCCTACAGGAGATATATGGTTGGGTTGGCGGCTTAAAATGCTCGTTGCCTCAGGTGCTTTGATTGCACAAGGAAACTTAGACAGACCATTAAATGAATTTGATTTGTGCTTGCCTGGCGAATCTATTGCCAAGGCAAATGATGCAGATCTGCAACATGAACAAAAAGTCCAATGATAATCACTCCCCTTCATCCGATGAACCGCGATGAGCGAGGCTATAACTGTGAATATGACCACCAGCGAACGGGGAAGCATATTCTTGTATTCAGTAGGGCAGGTGTCGTGCGAGGTGGACATTTCCATAAAGGCATTTCTCTTGCAAAAAATCCAGAAGAGATTATCTTATTGTCGGGTGTTTGTGAAGTGCAATGGCGCGAAGTAAACTTTTCCGAGGTACACGTTTTGCGTGTTGAGGCTCCGGCGAGAATCAGTATCCCTCCTTACACTTGGCATCAGTTTGTTTTTGAAACTGATAGTGCCATGATTGAAATGAACGGATTAGCAGAACACATCGCAGATACCTTTTATGGACTGGACTAGACTTTAAACGGAAAAACTTGGAAGCTTTTTTGTATGCCCTCCACGTTGTATGAGAATTATCAGTTTCTGTTTATGAGAAATTATTTTTTAATATTTTTATGTTCAGAGGTAAAATCTTCCCCCATCACTCCTTCAAAAACCGAATGGTTTGCTCGCCTATTTTGAGCAGATATGCACCGGAGGATAAGGTTTTGATGTCTATCTCACCGTTGGAATCTGTGTTGCCTTGCAGCACCGTTTTGC
>JAFDXP010000030.1 GCA_018267875.1 Bacteroidota bacterium
CAATCCGTGCAGTATAGGGCTTTTGTTTCTTTTGCAACATCACCCTTGTAGCCACGCCTCTTATGAAGTTTCTGTTCGTAGGCTCGAATATTTGCCGCCTGCTGCCTTCAGATTCCATCTCACGAGGGACACCCTTGCCCTTGGCTAACGATAAGTACTGCAACTCTCGTTCGGGACTTGCACCCTATAGATATAGAACATGCCTGACACACAAAAAAACCTCAGTTCTGATAGGAACAGAGGTTTTAGAATAAATTGAGTAATCACTTTCAATTCCGAATTGCTGAATTCAAGCTACAAATACAATCCTAAGGATCGGTTTTAGATAGTAGCAAAATTTTGGCTTAATCCAACCATATCATAAAAATCAAACAAACAAGGGCTACAACGCCTCCTAAAATATAAGATAGCCGCTTGCTGTATGATTGTTTTCCGGTAAGTAAGAAGAAATTAAACGTTGCCAAATAGGAGCTGATTGAAATTGTTGCAATCAGAGTAAGCAAACCCGATTCAATCATATTCTTCTGGTTTAACTCTGCTGTTAATGCGCCCCCTAAAAGCAAACTTTGTGTGAGGTAGAACGAGAATTGTAAACTTTCTCTTCTGTACAATTCAATCCTTATATCTTCATGCTTTTCTTTACTATACGCAATGATAATAAGCCCCGCAAGGAAAATAAACTTACTTAATGCAAGGAAAGATTGAGGGCTAAGACCGAGCAAAGAGAAGCTTGAAATATGAAAGACAACAAGCAGTACAAGAAAAAAGACTGAAACTACTATACCAAAATATTTAAAACGATAATTGTACATAAAATAAAATCTGTTTGTCATATAAATTTAATTTACATTGTACAAAATTAATCGGTAAAAGCTGAAGAACAAGCAGCGACAATAAATACCCCAAAAGGACCTGTTTCAAAAAATCCCATTGCTGCAATGGAGTCAATAGCTAATGCTTTCTGCCCATTACTTAGCCTTTTTGCTCGCGGAGTATTAGGATTTTCATTACGCCATTTTTCCCAATAATTGTTCGAATAATTCATAACAGATTTAGCAACTGTCAAATATTGTATATCTAGCGTATTTAAGCCAGTAGTAGGTATGGAGTTCATTGCTTCTAACATTTTTTCATTTGTCAATGAAGCATCAAAAACTGGATAAAATGCATCATAGAGGGTTTGAGAAATTTTGCCTTCCGTAAGCAGATTCAAAAGTACCGAACGCCAATATGTTGTAGCTGCAAATCCCTGATCCTGAGCATGACTCAGCATATCTTGAAATTTAGCACTTACCATCATTTTTCGAGCATCATCATCATTAATTGAGGCAAGGTCTTCATCAGAACCTCTCATATCCCTAACCATATTTAAAAGTATGGAATCTCCTTCATCAGAAATAGTGTCAGCCCAAAGGTTTTCAGTTGCTTCGAGTGCTAAATTATGATACATCCCCCAATCATTTTGATGAATTCTTAATTTGGGCTGTAACGTAATTTGGTGCATTAACAGGTTGATTATTTTGTGATTCTTTATTACAGCTTTGAAAGCTGAAGAAAGCACCCAAAAACATGAACAAAACACTAAATTTAATTACTTTTTTCATTACGCATCAATTTATTAATTAGCTTGTTCCCTACACTTTTCAACGGATTTTCGGTTTCCTCCTTCAACATTGTAAAAAATAATTGAGGGGGGGGATTTTCCAAATGTTTTATGTTAATGTTTTATTAAAATAAAACACGACTAACGTAATTCTTCTGCGGGCTGATTTGCGCCATTTTTTTAAAAATTCCCAATAGCATCAGTTGGCTATGCGCAAAAGCTACTCGTCAACCTTGCACTAATAGTAAAAACATTGAAAATTTGTATAGTAACATTGCAACAAAAGGCAAAATGAGAGCAAAATATATCATTCCTAATACCGCATTCGGATTTAAGAAGATTTTTGGATAAGACGCCAGCAAGCCATTGCTTATTGACTTTCTAAATGCTCTTTTGCCCGAACAAAACAAAAGTACCTCTTCACTAGTAACATGAATTTCAATTATTGCTTTTGCAGAAAATGGAAATTTATACTGAATTTTTTAAAGATACTATTTCACGATCAAGTCAAATTCTATCCACAGCACAAAAAAACGAACCACGTTTGTGATTCGTTTTTTTCTATTGGATAGCCCAATGTTTGTTTTTATACATTGAATTTAATGCCCTGAGCCAAAGGTAATTGGTCGCTCCAATTAATTGTGTTTGTTTGACGACGCATGTATGCTTTCCAACTGTCTGAGCCACTTTCGCGCCCGCCACCAGTTTCTTTTTCTCCGCCGAAAGCCCCGCCTATTTCAGCACCACTGGTGCCAATATTAACGTTTGCTATGCCGCAATCACTTCCCATGTGCGACAAGAATGTTTCTGCTTCTCGCATATTGAGTGTCATGATGGATGAAGACAAACCTTGAGGAACATTGTTTTGAATTGTAATTGCTTCTTCTAATTTTTTATACTTCATTAAATAAAGAATCGGAGCAAATGTTTCATGCTTTACAATATTCATATCCGGCGTAACCTCATAAACACATGGCTTCACATAACAACGGCTTTCAAAACCTTCGCCTTCAAGTACACCGCCTGCTACTATTGCCTTTCCGCCTTCTTTCTTTATTTCTGCCAAAGCATTCATGTAACTTTCTACAGCGGCAGTATCAATCAATGGACCCACATGATTATTTTCATCTAAGGGGTTTCCAATATTGAGTTGTTTATATGCTGCCACTAATTTTTTCTTGAAAGCATCATAAACATCTTCGTGAATAATAAGTCGGCGTGTAGTTGTGCATCGCTGACCTGCAGTGCCAACAGCACCAAAAACTGCTGCACGCATGGCAATATTCAGATCGGCATGTTGAGAGATAATAATTGCATTATTACCGCCTAATTCCAACAACGGACGACCTAAACGTGCACCAACAGCAGCACCAACGGCTTTACCCATTCGGGTAGAACCTGTTGCTGAAACTAAAGGAACACGAACATCGTTGCTCATCCATTCGCCTGTATCACGTCCGCCAATCACCAATCCATTAATTCCTTCAGGTACGTCATTGGCTTTTAAAACATCTGCAACTATTTTTTGACAAGCAACAGCAGTAATAGGTGTTTTCTCACTAGGCTTCCAAACACAAGTATTGCCACAAACCCAAGCAATAAAACTATTCCAACTCCAAACTGCTACCGGAAAATTAAAGGCACTTATGATTCCTACTACGCCAAGCGGATGCCATTGTTCATACATGCGGTGCATGGGTCGTTCGCTGTGCATGGTAAGCCCATATAATTGACGAGAAAGCCCAACAGCAAAATCTGCGATGTCTATCATTTCTTGCACTTCGCCCAATCCTTCTTGTAAACTTTTCCCCATTTCATAAGAAACTAACCTTCCTAATGGGTCTTTATATTTTCGCAAAGCTTCACCAATTTGACGAACTATCTCTCCTCGCTTTGGTGCCGGATACATTTTCCACTCTTCAAATGCGGTCTGAGCTTGCTTTACCACTGCATCATAATTCTTTTTGTCGCAACCCATTACTGAAGCAATTAGTTTGCCATCAACAGGAGAAAAAGAATCAATTTTTTCGCCACCACCTTTCAACCATTTGGTTCCGGTAGCTACTCCTTCATTCATCTTATCAATGCCAAGCGTACTCAGCACTTTTTTCATATTCATATTGATAAATCTTTTTTCGGCCTGCAAAATTACATTAAATACATGATCTTAGTTTGTATTGTGCTGTTCATTTACTATTTTTTATCTGAATTAATAGCTTACAAAAACAGCTCTGTTTGAATTCATCTTCTACATTCAGATATATCCACCTAACTTTGCCGCTCTTTTTTAAAAACATGCAGCATCTTAGAAACTTTTGTATCATAGCCCATATTGACCACGGGAAAAGCACTTTGGCAGATCGTTTATTGGAATTTACTAAAACGATTTCTGACAGAGAAATGCAAGCACAAGTATTGGACGATATGGATTTGGAACGTGAAAAAGGAATTACTATTAAGAGTCACGCCATCCAAATGGGCTATGAATTTAAAGGAGAGAACTATACTTTAAATTTAATTGATACTCCCGGACACGTTGATTTTTCGTATGAAGTTAGTCGTGCACTTGCAGCTTGTGAAGGAGCACTATTGTTAGTAGATGCCAGTCAAGGTATTCAAGCACAGACCATATCGAACCTATACCTTGCCTTAGACAACAATCTTGAGATAATTCCCGTTATCAACAAGATAGATATGGAAGGAGCTATGATTCCCGAAGTTACTGATCAAATTGTTGATCTGATAGGTTGCGACCCTAAAGATATTGTATTGGCATCGGGCAAATCAGGAATTGGGATTGAAGAAATCATGGCTGCAATTATAGATCGTATTCCTGCTCCAAAAGGCAATCCAGATGCACCTTTGCAAGCTTTGATTTTTGATAGTGTATTTAATTCATTTCGTGGCATCATCGCTTATTATCGTGTTTTTAACGGATCTTTAAAAAAACACGATCGAGTAAAGTTTTTTCATACTGATAATTACTACAATGCTGATGAAGTAGGCATTTTAAAGATGGGGCTTTTGCCTAAAAAGGAAGTAAAAACAGGCGATGTTGGATATATCATAACCGGAATAAAAGATGCCAAAGAAGTGAAAGTGGGTGACACCATCACGCTTGTAAACAATCCAAGTCCTGAGCCGATACATGGGTTTGAAGAAGTAAAACCGATGGTATTTGCCGGTATTTTCCCAGTGGTAACGGACGACTTTGAAGAATTGCGTGAGTGCATGGAAAAGTTGCAATTAAACGATGCCTCATTGACTTTTGAACCAGAAACTTCACAAGCACTTGGGTTTGGCTTCCGTTGTGGATTTTTAGGTATGTTGCACATGGAAATTATTCAGGAGCGATTAGAAAGAGAATTTAATCAGACTGTAATTACCACTGTTCCTAACGTTAGCTTTAAAGCTTATCTTACTTCAGACAAGAATAAGGCTGTCATAGTAAACAACCCCACTGAATTACCCGATCCAAGCCGAACAGAACGAGTAGAAGAGCCATTTATTAGAGCGCAAATCATTACGCTGCCCGATTATATTGGCAATATTATGAGCCTTTGTTTAGGGAAACGAGGATTGCTCATCAATCAACATTATCTTACACCGACTCGTGTAGAATTAATTTTTGAAATGCCACTTGCTGAAATCGTTTTTGATTTCTATGATAAGCTTAAAAGTTGTACACGAGGTTATGCTTCTTTTGACTATCACCCACTTGACTATCGAGAAAGCGATATCGTGAAGATGGATATCTTATTAAACAGTGAAAAAGTAGATGCCCTCAGTGCCTTAATACATAGGAGCCGTGCTCAAGATTTTGGACGAAAACTATGTGCTAAACTAAAAGACTTGCTCCCGCGCCAACAATTTTTAATAGCTATTCAAGCAGCCATAGGTGCAAAAATTGTTTCAAGAGAAAACATTTCAGCTATGCGAAAAGATGTAACTGCTAAATGTTACGGCGGTGATATCAGCCGGAAAAGAAAATTACTTGAAAAGCAAAAAGAAGGAAAGAAAAGAATGCGTCAAATTGGAAATGTAGAAATTCCACAAGAAGCATTTTTAGCCGTCTTAAAATTAGATGAATAAAGCATTATTTTAGATGTGCTTATTAACAGCACCCTAAGTGTGGAAAAAATCCATTAAAATGTTTAAAACTTTTTTCTTTTTTATCATGTTTTTCGTAACTTACCGAAAATTTTTCGGTTATGACGGATTTGCATTATGCTATTATCGCCGTGGTTCCCGTGTTAATTCTGGTTGGTGTAATAGCTTATTATTTTAGACAATGGCAACGTAGTCGAGGGCGTGGTTAACGCTTGATGGGCTTTACACTCCACCCCATCAAGCCCATCCTTTAGTTGAACGAACAGCTTGTCATCTATGGGTGATAAATATTTTATTGTGTTTAGGGTTTTGTTGTGATGACTAAACCAACTTGGTTATTCAACCCATATTTGTCTGTTATCCAAAAAGTGTATCGTTCAGTGCCGGCAATAGAACGAGTGGCAACTGGAAAATCAAGGGTGGTTGCATCACCCATACTGCCGGTAAGATTCACTGATAGGATTACACTATCTGAGCCACCATCATAGCTTCTCTTGAGCTGTAATAAAGTTAGTGGATCATTAGCCGAACCTTTTGTTGCATTAACCCCCAATGTAATTAAGGTTCCTTTTGAAACAGTTGTATCATGATTAGTATAAACACCTCCGGATTTCCAAATTATAGAAGGTAACTGACCCATATTAGGATCATCTTTTTTACAAGAAATTAGCGATAGACTTGATGCAAAAATTACCATTCCTAAAAGAGGCTTGATACCCAAATACATAGCTTCAATTTTTCAGAATCAGCTACAAAGGTAGAACTGGTAAGCTAATTGAAATTGAAATTTCAAGAGTTTTAACACTTTCATCGAATCATTTCATCGCCCCTTGTTATTTTTGCGATCTTGGAAAAAAATTTCCTTGAAGAACATGGTACATCATACATTAAGCGAACAAGAATTGATCAGACGAGAAAAACTTTCTGAACTTGGCGCACTAAACATTAATCCATACCCTGCCCCACTTTTTGACATTTCACATACAGCCATTCAAATAAAGGAAAATTATTCAGAAGCAACAGCAGATGAATTTAAGGCTGTTTCTTTGGCAGGACGTGTAATGAGTGTGCGTGATATGGGAAAGGCAAATTTTGCGGTACTTCAGGATAGCACCGGACGAATTCAAATCTACATTAAGCGCGATGATATTTGCCCGGATGAAGACAAAACATTGTACAACACAGTTTGGAAAAAGCTTATTGACATTGGCGATATAGTAGGTGTAAAAGGTTATGTTTTCACTACAAAAACAGGCGAAACCTCAATCCATGTTGCTTCTTTCACCCTTCTTTCTAAAGCCTTGCGCCCTTTGCCTGTAGTAAAAGAAAAAGATGGTGAAGTGTTTGATGCAGTAAGCGACATAGAGTTTAAATACAGACAACGATATGCCGATCTTATAGTAAATCCTACTGTCCGTGACACCTTTGTGAAACTGACGAAAATGAAAAATGCGATTCGCAATTTTTTAAATGAACGTGGTGCATTGGAAGTTGACACGCCGGTGCTTCAAAGCATACCTGGAGGTGCCATAGCCCGTCCATTTGTTACTCATCACAATGCGCTTGACATTCCTCTATATTTAAGAATTGCCAACGAACTTTATCTGAAACGCTTGATAGTAGGCGGTTTCGATTGGGTTTATGAATTTAGTAGAAATTTCCGAAATGAGGGAATGGATCGTACACACAACCCGGAATTCACTATCTTAGAGTTCTATACAGCCTATAAGGATTACCTCTGGATGATGGAAATAACAGAGCAGATGTTAGAACAAACAGCTGTTGCTACTAATGGTAATCCAACTGTAACAGTTGATGGAAAAGAAATCAGCTTTAAAGCACCATTTAAACGAGTTACCATTTTTGACGCTATCCATGAACACACAGGAGTTGATATTTCCGGAATGGAAGAACAGGCATTGCGCGAAGTTTGTAAAAATTTAGGTATTGCGACGGATAATAGCATGGGCAAAGGCAAATTAATTGACGAGATTTTTGGTGAGAAATGTGAGCGTCATTATATCCAACCAACTTTCATCACTGATTACCCTATTGAAATGAGCCCACTAACTAAAAAGCATCGCCAAAAAGAAGGATTAGTAGAGCGTTTTGAACTCATGATTAACGGTAAAGAAATTGCCAATGCATATAGCGAGTTAAATGATCCTATTGATCAGCGTGAAAGATTTGAAGAGCAAGTAAAATTGATGGAGCGCGGCGATGAAGAAGCCATGTATATTGACTATGATTTCTTACGCGCACTTGAATATGGAATGCCACCCACAGCAGGAATAGGCATTGGCATTGAACGATTAGGTATGTTATTAACCGGACAAGTTTCTATTCAGGATGTACTATTATTTCCACAAATGCGACCGGAACGTACAGAACATGCACACGAGTAATAGTCGAAACTATGGTTCAATTCTCTTTATTAGTTTAGAAATAAAGAAAAGCGATGCAATCTCTTTGTTTTAAGATGCATCGCTTTGTTTTTTGAACTACTGGAAAATAACTATTGCTATTCATTACAATCCAGCCAATTAGTTTGACAATCAGTTATTATCACTTTGGTAATAAACACTATTAGTGAAATTTAGCTTGTGTTTTTGTTTCTTTATCCTGAGAAAAAATTCGATACCGCAAAGCAATAATTATAGGGAAAGCATTAATTCTATAATTCAAGTTTTCTTTTTCACCAATAGAAGAAGTGTGCGTGTCATATTGTAAATGATACTGACGAAAAGCAGCTTCAGCTGACACAGCAAAATGGTTATTAATAGGAGCTACATAACCTAATTGCAAACCAAAAATTTCACCTTTACCACCATCCGGCGCACGATAAGACTCATTACCTGAAAGCGATTTTGAGTTTTGACGAGCAACTCCATATCCTAAAGCAACTCCACCAAACAAATACCCTTTTCCAATTGAATATTTGCCATTTACTACAAAGCAAGGTGCAATCATTGTCTTGGCATAAACTAAAGTCCGATCATCTCCACCTACTTTTACTCCCCAATAGGTATAATATATATTGTTTGACTTTCCTGACAATTGAGAAATTTGTAAATCTGCACCAATCTGTAGATACGCATTCAAGTCATAATGCAATGACAAAGAAGTTGCATAATTTACCGTGTGCCTTTCTGCTTTCATATACATATTATCAGTAGGAGTACCATTCATGCTTACACCACCACCAAGACCAAATTCTAAATGCTGTGAGAATAAAAATGTAGGCATAAAAAGACAGAAAAGAGAGAACATTAGCTTCATACTAAATATTTAGAGTTGATTTTTAAAGTTGGCAAATATACAAGTTTGAAGAATAAATATGAATTTCAAATTAAACGCCTTTATCAAAAACTTTAAAAAAGCCTTTCGTTCATCATAAATCATCCTTATAGCATCTTCAATCCTCTTGAAATAGCTTGAAATATCTTTGTCCTCTAAAACAATTATAGAAATGGAAAAGAGAAAAGTAGCAACGGTATTAGCCCCCTTAGAACCTCATTATGTAGGTGATGGATTTAGAGTGAGCAATTTTATACCTGGACAAGTTAGTATGAGGCGCATGAATCCCTTTATCATGTTGGACTATAATTCAAAATTCTATTTCCCCCCTTCTGAAAAACCTCGTGGTGTAAGTGTACATCCTCATCGTGGATTTGAAACGGTAACGATAGCCTATAAGGGTAGTGTTGCCCACCATGATAGCAGTGGCGGCGGCGGTGTTATTGGCGAAGGCGATGTACAATGGATGACTGCAGCAAGCGGCGTGCTTCATAAAGAATATCACGAGGAATCATTCAGTAAACAAGGTGGAGATTTTCACATGGTTCAACTTTGGACAAACCTACCTGCTAAAGATAAAATGAGTTCTCCTCGTTATCAGGCAATCAGTAAAGATAAAATGGTTCACATCCCGTTACCACAAGGAGGAGAAGTTGAAATAATAGCCGGCAATTTTAAAAACAAAACTGGTCCTGCTATTACCGTTACACCAATTAATTTATTCAACGTTAGGCTTCCTAAAAACACATCAACAACATTATCTTTTCCCGCTATATACAACACGGCACTTTTACTCATTGAAGGTTCAGTAAAAATAAACGATCAAAACATAGTGCAGACTGATCATTTTGTCCTATTTGAAAACAATAGCGAAGAATTTATTGTAGAAGCAATAGAAGATGCTGTTGTTTTATTAATGAGTGGCGAGCCTATTGAAGAGCCTATTGCTTCTTACGGACCATTTGTAATGAATACACAAGCAGAGCTTATACAAGCGGTACATGATTTTCAAGATGGAAAGTTTGGGTATTTAGCGGAATAAGATTAAATAGAGAAGCTTTGTTATTTTGCGCTGATTATGTCATTTCGAGATCGTCCGTTAATAGCCCTAAAAATTGAAAAAACTGATCGGCTTTTGTTTTTAGCTTCAACCTTGATTGTTGTTTTTGTATGGGTAGTTGCATTCCGTGCCTATTCTATGTTCCCAGAAACAATACCTACACAATTTGATGCAAATGGCAAAGTGCAAATTTGGGGAAATCGCAAATCTCTGTTTATGCTTCCCAGCGTTTGCACGGGCATGACCATATTGCTGGCATGGCTTAGTAAGTTTCCTCAATTTTTCAACTATCCAATTACAATCACAAAGGACAATGCAGCGTTTTATTATCAACTTGCATCGCGTGCCATTCGTTGGCTATGTGTTACAATACCTATTGTATTTGGTTTAGAACTTTGGCAGACTATTCGATCTGTAAAAAATAATTCAGTTGAAACGGTCGGCTGGCTTTGGGTTGCAGAGCCTTTGTTAGTTTTAACACCCGTTGTAATTGCCATTATCAAAATGATCAATAAGCAAAAGAAATAGCATCTAATTTTCTAAGAAGTTTAGGTCTTTACCAAAAGTTTCTTCAGTGAAAAAAGCTGCAATTATGGCAATCAACATAACTAAAAAGCCGGTAGTTGCAGCCGCATTCAAATAGCTTTGAAAATGCTGTAACCATTGAAAAAGCAATGTAATTAAGGGTAACGATCCTCGCACCATATTAGGAATGGTAGTTGCTGCTGTAGCCCGAAGATTAGTACCAAAATGTTCGGCAGCCATCGTAACAAAAATTGCCCAAAATCCTGTTCCAAAGCCCAATAGTGCACATACTGCATACATCTTGCTTGCGGATGAATGATGCAAGTTGAAAAATAAAAAAATAGCGACTACGGTTATACCATAAAATATGAACAAAGCCTTTTTCCGGCTTTTCAGCCATTGACTTAACAGTCCAATCAACACATCTCCAATTGAAATGGCAACATAAGCAAACATAACAGCTTTGCCGGGATTTATTTCTTCCGCAATGCCAAAAGACTTACCAAACTCTCGTGAAAAAGACACCAAAATACCAATGGCATACCATGTAGGCAAACCAATCAAAATGCTCAAAATATACTTTTTAAATCGAGCAGCATTGGTAAAAAACATCAGAAAGTTTCCTCTACGCACATCACTATTTTGAAGTTGCTTAAACAACCCCGATTCAAACACGCTGACACGAAGCAACAACAATAAAAGACCCAATCCGCCACCAATGAAATAGCAAACACGCCAATCGAAATTTTTTGCAATAAAATAGGCTAACACCGCACCGGTAAGACCGATTCCCGCCACCAATGAAGTAGCAATTCCGCGCTTTTCTTTAGCTATCAGTTCACTGACTAAGGTAATACCGGCACCTAATTCGCCTGCCAGTCCAATACCAGCTATAAATCGGGCTATACTATACTGTTGAGCTGTTTGTACAAAACCATTTGCCAAGTTAGCCAATGAATAAAGCAAAATAGAACCAAATAAAACTGAAAGTCGTCCTTTTTTATCACCCATTATGCCCCAAATAATTCCGCCAATTAATAAGCCTAACATTTGATGTCCAATAATAGCAAGACCTTGGTCGCGAATCATGATATCTGAAAGCCCAAGACTTTGCAAGCTTCCTACCCGCACAATGCTAAACAGAAGCAAATCGTAGATATCAACAAAATAGCCCAAAGCTGCTACCACAACAGGTATGCTAAGCAAAGTCGAATTATTTTTTACCTGCATAAAAAATGCGCCCGATTACAGACGCATAATAATATAAAAAGCTAAGCACTATTTGAAACAGATTCTATGTTTAGAATTCTTCCTCTACTATATCCTTGCCTACTTCCATAATAGGGTTCTTCTTTTTTGAAAAAAACATTTTAAATAACACAGGAAAAGTTGTAACAACAATAAGCCCGATTACAATTTTTTCAAAATTGTGCTTCACCCATTCATTTTCTCCTAAAAAGTATCCAGATAAGGTCATACTGGCAACCCAAGCCACACAACCCACTACATTAAATAAGAAAAACTTCTTTCGATCCATTTCTACTACTCCGGCAACGATGGGAGCAAAGGTGCGTACGATGGGTAAAAAGCGAGCAAGAATAATAGCACTACCGCCCCGCTTTTCATAAAATTGTTTTGCCTGAATCACGTGTTTCTTTTTAAACAAAAGTGTATCTCTCTTTTCAAAAAGTACAGGTCCTGTTTTTTTACCAAACCAATAGCCAATCATGTTTCCAATTACACCGGCAAAAGTTATCAATAATATCCAGTAAAGAAGGTTGGCAAAATCATTTGGAAAAGGGTGTTTGGAGTTTGCAATCATTAATCCGGTAACAAACAACAGTGAATCTCCCGGAAGAAAAAATCCAATAAAAAGTCCAGTTTCAGCAAAGATTATAAGTGCTACTAAATATAATCCACCATAAAGTGTAACCAATGCGGCAAGCTTTTCCGCATTCATTAATTCCTTTACCAATTCAATAATGTCGTGCATAATCGTGAATGACGGGCGAAAATAGGTAAAATGAGTTTGATAAACGCTTTTATAGCCAGATACTTTCTACCATCATGATAAGTTTAACTACTCGCTATTACAGTATAGCTAAGGGTTTTGCAACATCATGATAAAATGCAAATTGCCAACCTTCAATTTTTCCTTGTGCTGCATATTGTTCTCTGAGGTGCATAGCCTTTTTGCCATCATAATCATATTTGGCAACGTAACGTATTCTCATCTGTTTGAGCTGAGGCGCTTCATCTCCTCCGAAAAAAATTTTTGAACCATTATCTTCAATCAAATAGACTATGTGACCTGGGCAATGCCCTCCGGAATGCCAAAATTTTATGTATCCATCTATGTCGCCTTGCTCACCATCTAAAAAATGTACTTGTTCGGATTGCAACAGAGGTTCTATATCTTCCGAAATGTAGGATGGGAAGCCTTTTTGAAGAGCATCATTCGCTTCCTGACGATAGACATAATACGTTGCATTTGGAAATGTAGTCTTAATTATTCCAGTAGAATTTTGATGAACTGCACCGCCTGAATGGTCCTTATGCAAATGGCTCAAAAGTACTTTTGTAACTTGTTCCGGAGTATATCCGCATTTGCGAAGGTTGTGATGAATTTGCAGTGTTCCATCTTTTTCATTGAAGCCTAATCCGGTATCTAACAGTATTATATCGTTTTCTGTCACCACCAGAAAGGGTTGTATTTCCACAAGTAATGATCCTATAGGGCGATCATTCAACTCATCAACCGAAGGATTAAATGGATGAAAAACCTTGTCGTGCCCGATTGTAAACTCACCTTCGGAGAGGGGGAAAATAATTGCCATAGCAAATGTAAAGTTACCGTATCATCACCTGCCTATCTACATCTAATCGCAAAAGAATAAAAATCAAAACGCTGAATGACAATAAAGATGAGCCTCCATAGCTTAACAAAGGCAAAGTGATACCAATTACCGGAGCTAATCCGATAGTCATAGAAAGATTAATGGCGAAGTGAAAAAATAAAATAGAGGCTACGCAATAAGCATAAATGCGACTAAAGGGTGACCGTTGTCGCTCTGCAATCCACACAATACGGAGCATTAATGACACATAAATGACGACAAGAATAACGCTACCTAAAAAACCAAATTGCTCACCAACTGCACAGAAAATAAAATCGGTGTTTTGCTCCGGCACAAAATCATTTTTAGTAGAAGTTCCATTCAGGAAACCCTTGCCCAGCAATCCTCCTGAGCCGATAGCAATTTTAGATTGCATCACATTATAGTCTGAAGTGTTTGATTTTTTAGATCCTTCATCACTTAGTTGGATAGCTTGATATTCTTCCGGAACATCTTTACCCAACATGGAATAAATCCGATCAATTTGATACCCCTTTAAAACATGTTTAAAAGCAAAAGGGACTAAAAATTGAGAAAAGCCAACGGCAATTCCCCAGCAACCCAAAATAATAGCCAACAACAAGATATTTCTTCGAATGGCAAAGCGCATCAAAACCCCAATCAAAATTGCTATTCCGCTTAAAATGAACAATAGTATTAACCGATCTACCAACAAAGAGGCAAGCCCCAATGCCACACTTGAAAAACCAATTATCAATACAGCATTGGGTAATCCCTCACGATACATTACCAGAAAAAACGAAAAATAAACTAGGGCTAATCCGGTTTCATCTTGAAGGATAATGGTGAATGCAGGTACCAATGCAATGGCAATACCAATAAGGCGATCTTTTAAGGTTTGAAAATTAGTTTCAGGCAAGGAAAGAAATCGTGCAAGTGCCAGCGAAGTAAATATCTTACACACCTCACCGGGCTGAAAAGCAAAACTTCCTACACCCAACCAAGAATGTGACCCTTTTACATTTTTACCGGCAAAAATGGTTATTAGTAGCAGAAGAATTCCGATTGTATAAAAGAGAAAGGCAAAACTGCTGAAAAACTTACTTTCTGTCCAAAGAATAATCAAACCGGCAAACAAGGAAATACCAAAGAACATCAGTTGTTTTACAAAACTTTTGTTCATCATAAAAATAGAAGGATCTGTGCTTTTATATTCTACCGAGAATATTGCGGTCAGCCCAATTAGAACTAAAGCAAAATATAGCAAAATAATGACGCTATCTATCTTTCCGAATATGGATCGTTGTTCGTTGCTCATACTATTTATGGGAGCTTAGCACAGTGGGTAATTTTCTTCCTAATTGTTTTTCAAACCAATTGCGAATCATAATTGAATCGTTTGCCCGAGCAGAGCTATCATTAAATCGTTTAGTTTCTTGTCGTAATTGCCATCTTTGTAAATCCTTTCTTTTTTGTGCCGAATCTATTGCATAGATATATGGATTTATAAGGTGCGCATTTACCAATTTATCTTCTAAATATTTTCGTTTAGGAGCGATGCTGTCTGTTAGATATTTTTCAATTAAAAGACTTGCCACCGGACCTGCCCAAGTAGCACCAAAGCCTGCATTTTCGACAATTACAGCAACAGCAATTTTAGGGTTTTCACGCGGTGCAAATGCAACAAAAACAGAATGATCCTTCATCTTCATTGCCTGACCATGCACTACTGCTTTATTCTCAACAGTTCCAGTTTTTGCACAAATTTCTATTCCTGGAAGCTGTGCAACTTTACCGGTTCCCTTGTCCACAACATCTTGCATTCCCTTGCCAATTATGACAAAAACGGAATCGTCTGTATGAGGTAAAGGCGAATGTTTTACTTTATACTTTTTGAGCAATGAATCATTCGGATTATTGTCAATAGATCGAACAAAATGAGGCGTATAATAATACCCTCTGTTGGCAATGATACACATGGCGTTGGCAAGCTGAAGCGGCGTGAGTGCGACTTCTCCTTGTCCCATTCCAACGAAAAGATTGGTACATGAATTCCACGATCCATTATACATTTTGTTGTACAGCGCACTATCCGGCACCAGCCCTTTTCCTTCAAAAGGAATATCAACACCGGTTGGATGCCCTAAACCAAGGTTGTACATATATTCTGTCCATGCTTGTAACCCTTTTTTTACTCCTCCAAATCTTCGAGCATCTTCTATCAATCGAAAGATGTGAACAAAATAGGAGTTGCAAGAATTGGCTAAGGCTAAACGAAGATTGGCAGCATGCCCGGGGTTTGAATGTGTACATGCAATTCTTCTTCCACAAGCATAATAGCCACCCCGACAAGGATAACCAAAAGCCGGTGTGATGGCTCCAACATCCAATGCTACTAATCCGGTAATAGGCTTCATGGCAGATCCGGGATTGTATGCAGCTTGAGTAGCTCTATTAAATAAAGGATGACGAGCATCGGAAAAAAGCAATGAAAAATTTCGTGTCCGATCCCTACCCTTCAACAGATTCGGATCAAAGCTAGGACTACTAACCATTGTTAAAATGCCTCCGGTTTTCGGATCAATAGCCACCACACTACCGATTTTATTGGCCATGAGCTTCTCGGCATATTCCTGCATTTGCGCATCTATTGATAATTGAAGCGTTCTACCAGCAATGGCAGGCGTATCTAATGCACCTTTTTTATACGCATCTCTCGGACGATTGAAGTTATCTCGCTCGTAATAATAAACACCTCGCTGTCCACGCAAAACCTCTTCATAGCTTGACTCTAGCCCATTCATGCCTACATAATCTCCTTGCCTGTATGATGAATAACGTGGACGTTCCAGCATCTTAGGCGACACCTCGCCAATGTAGCCGAGAAAAATACCGGCACTTGAATTGGGATAAGAACGAATTGATCGTTCCAAGAGTTCAAAACCGTCAAACAAGTACATATTTTCTTTGAAACGTGCTGTTTGTTCAGCTGACAATTGCTCAATGAAAACACCTTGGCGCATGGATCCGGTTTTTACTCGTGTTTTCAACAAGTTTTTTTCAAACGTAGCTTTATCAAATCCCAGTACATTACAAAGAGTTGCGGTGTCTAAATGAGAAGAAACTCTGGAAGGCGTTACCATCAAATCATACACTACTTCATTGTAGCACATCGTTCTTCCTTTTCTATCTATAATAACGCCACGAGGAGGATAAACCACTTTTCTGAAAATGGCTATATCATTAGCCATGATCTTATATTTATCCTCGAACAATTGCAGAAATAGCAATCTTGCCAGGATCACAAGACCCATGCCTATGAAAATTAAACGAACAATTATCTGACGGGGATTGGTGGCAACAGACACGCAAATACAAATTAATACAGCAACAACCTAAACGCAAACCTAATTCAAAATTGTGGCTTTACAGTCAAGATATCGAGCTGATACCTTTTCAAAGTGTAAACAGAATAAAATGTGTGTTTAAAAAATTTTTTTTGATTCAGAGTTGGTGTTTAAAAAACTACGCATTACCTTTGCAGCCCGCAAGACAGATAGTCCGATGGTGTAAAGGTAGCACAACTGATTTTGGTTCAGTTAGCTCAGGTTCGAATCCTGGTCGGACTACCTTACAAAGCCACAAAATGTATCATCATTTTGTGGCTTTCTTGTTTTTGTATAGTCCCGTTATTGGTTGATTTTATTTGTTGGTTGTGTTTTGTTTATACGCAGATTTTTTTCTTTTGGGTACTTAATAACAAGTTTTTAATGCTTTTACAATAAAAAAAATCCGGCGAACCGGATTTTTTCTCTTTAAAACAATGTGAAAATTACAGCTTTTCAATCACCACAGCACTACCGCCGCCGCCGCCGTTGCAAATGCCTGCAGCTCCGATCTTTGCATTTTTCTGGTTCAATACGTGAATCAGCGTAACGAGAATACGTGCTCCGCTTGCACCTAACGGATGGCCTAATGAAACGGCACCACCATTTACATTTACTTGTTCGGGCTTCAATCCCATTTTTTGCATGTTAACTAACCCTACAACACTAAATGCTTCATTTAATTCAAAGTAAGCTACATCGCCCATTTTCAAACCGGCTTTTGCTACTGCTTTTGGCAGTACAATAGAAGGTGTAGTAGTAAACCATTCTGGAGCTTGTTCTGCATCTGCATAAGCAAGAATTTTAGCAATTGGCTTTATGCCCAAAGCATCTGCTTTTTCTTTACTCATCAGAACTAATGCAGCTGCGCCATCGTTCATGGTAGAGGAATTGGCAGCGGTTACAGAGCCATCTTTTACAAAAGCTGATTTCAGAGCTGGGATTTTATCAAACTTTACGTTCCAAGGCTCTTCATCTTTTGCAAACAGAATAGGCTCACCCTTTTTTTGAGGAATAGCTATCGGTACGATTTCTGCATCAAATAAGCCATTAGTTTGTGCTGCTTGACTCCTTTTGTAACTTTCAATAGCAAAAGCATCTTGATCTTCTCTACTAATGTTACATTCGGCTGCACACAATTCGGCTGCATTTCCCATAGGATAGTTGTGATACACATCGGTAAGTCCATCTTTGGCAATGCCATCTATCAATGTTGTGTTGCCATATTTGTTGCCCCAACGCATGGTATCGCTATAAAAAGGGACATTGCTCATACTTTCCATTCCGCCGGCTATCACCACATCATTGTCGCCAAGCATAATGGATTGAGCACCTTGCATAACCGCTTTCATGCCTGATGCACAAACTTTATTTACCGTTGTGCAAGAAACATGATCTGGTACTACTGCAAAACGAGCTGCTTGACGTGCTGGTGCTTGACCCAAATTTGCTTGCATCACACAGCCCATCAATATTTCATTAATTTCATTGGGGTCAATGCCGGCGCGGTCTATTGCTGCCTTTATAGCAAAAGATCCAAGCTGGGTAGCGGAAAAATCTTTTAGGGAACCGCCCCAACTTCCCATTGGTGTTCGTACAGCCGAGACGATATATACTTCTCTCATGTTGGCAAAAATATTTTTACTTTTTTTAAAAAAAATGACCGCCAAAGCTACTGAAATAACTGCTTTGTAGCACTTATCAAAAAAGCTTTATCACCCTATCGGGATATGAGTTTGTGAATCAGAAATAATTTCTAAAATTTAGACCATAAAAATCAACCTTATTCAAATGTTGGACTCATCAATTCTGTCTATTTGCAACATCGTCGTTTGCCCCTTACTTTTGAAGAGAATATGATTGTCCCTGCATTTCATCCCCAACTTGCATATTTAGAACTTTCCGCTCAAAAACAATGGCAGGAAAGTAAATTGCAAGAGCTTCTTGTTTATCTTAAAGCGAAATCAGCATTCTATGGAAAGATGTTTTTGCAAAACCATATTGCTATATCCAAGATTCGCACAATTAACGACTTACAATTTCTGCCTACCACTTCAAAAAACGATATGCAGAATCATAATTGGGAGTTTTTATGTGTTTCAAACAAAGAAGTGTGTGAATATAACGCCACATCAGGCACATTGGGGAGCCCTGTAACTATTGCCCTCACCGAAAGTGATTTACAACGGTTAGCATACAACGAACAACAATCTTTTTTGTGTGCCAATGCAAAAGCACAAGACATTTTCCAACTTATGCTAACGCTTGATAGGCAATTCATGGCAGGCATGGCTTATTATTCCGGACTTCGTCAAATCGGAGCCGCCGTGATACGTACCGGACCCGGTTTACCAGCTATGCAATGGGATGTGCTTAGAAGGTTACAATCAAATAGTTTGGTAGCTGTTCCTTCATTTTTGCTCAAAATGATAGACTATGCCCTTGAACATAGTATTCCCCTAAATCAAACCTCAGTTGAAAAAGTAGTTTGTATAGGTGAAGGACTACGCAAGGCAGACTTCGGATTGAATGCACTGGGAGTACGCATACAAAACCAATGGAACATTGCACTACATAGCACCTATGCATCTACTGAAATGCAAACAGCCTTTACAGAATGTGGTGAAGGAAAAGGTGGACATCATTTGCCCGACTTACTTATTTTTGAAATTTTGGATGATAAAGGCAATGCACTTCAAGAGGGAGAATATGGTGAAGTTGCCATTACTACTTTAGGCGTAACCGGTATGCCTCTTTTGCGCTATCGTACCGGAGATATTTGTTGCTTCTACGAAAGCCCTTGTGGATGTGGCAGAAAATCAAAACGACTAAGCCCCATTGTAGGGCGAAAAAAGCAAATGATTAAATATAAAGGAACAACTCTTTATCCGCCAGCTATATTTGAACTTCTCAACCAACAACCATTCATTTCAGAATATTTGGTTGAAGTAAAAAATGATGATTATGGAATGGATGAAATTATTCTTCACATCGAAACGCCCACCGATGAAGGCTCTTGTTCAAACATACTAAAACCTTTGCTGCAAACACACTTGAGGGTGATTCCAAAAATAGTTTTTCATCCGTCTGACACAATGCGACAAATGCAATTTCCTCATGCAGCCAGAAAACAAATTCGATTTGTTGACAAACGCGACAATTCGTTTTAAGCATCTCTTCTTTTAAAACAAGAATGGCTTATTGTTTCAAATAAGCATCAGATAAAGCTCCGTTATGCTTGATAAATTAAAGGGTTTGTTGATGGTGTGAAAATTGGGTATATTACAACATGATCACACGCCTTTTTGATATCGTAGCGCAGCGGTACGAAATGGAACCTAACCAAGTGATGCTCGCTGCAAAAGAAAACGGAAATTGGAAAAATTATTCCTGTGCAGAAGTTTGGGAAACGGCGCAAAGCCTTGCCGGAGGCTTGCTTTCCTTAGGTATCAGTGAAGAAATTGAACAAGTAGATACGCAAGAAAAAATAGCTATTGTTTCGACCAATCGTCCAGAATGGATCATTACTGATTTGGCTTCACAGCTTTGTGGTGCGGCACTTACCCCTATTTATCCTACAATAAGCCCCGAAGAGTTTGCCTATATTTTAAATGAAGCATCGGCAAAGATTTTGTTTGTTTCTGGCAAAGAATTGTATGAGCGATTTTCCGGTGTTTTTTCTACTGTGCCATCTCTAAAATTTATTTACTCTTTTGATGAAGTACCAGGAATTGAAACTTATCAAGCCTTAATCCGCAAAGGGTTAAGCCCAAATCAAAAACTAATTGAACGCATTAATAGCAATACTTTAGCAACCATCATCTACACGTCCGGCACCACAGGTAGCCCCAAAGGTGTGATGCTTAGTCATAAAAACATTGTCAGTAATGTGCAAGACAGCATTCCTGAATTTTGGTTTGCTGAAAATGGAGATCGGGCATTAAGCTTTCTTCCTTTAAATCATATTTTCGAAAGGATGGTATCCTACATCTATCTCCAATCGGGTGTGAGCATCTATTATGCAGAAAGTATGGATACGATTGGCGACAATTTGAAAGAAGTGAAACCTATCGTGTTCACAACAGTTCCCCGATTATTAGAAAAAGTTTATGAAAAAATTTTGGCAAAGGGAATGGATTTGAAGGGTTTCAAACGAGCCTTATTTTTTTGGGCATTAGATATCGGTTTTAAGTTTGACAATGTAGATCAGGGAAGTTGGTGGTATCGCCAACAATTATCGCTTGCCAATAAACTCATCTTTTCAAAATGGAGAGAAGCCTTAGGGGGGCAAGTAAAAGCCATAGTAACCGGCGCTGCTCCTTGCCAGGAACGGCTTATCAGAATATTTACCGCAGCCGGAATAATCATTATGGAAGGGTATGGACTAACAGAAACGTCACCCGTTATTTCAGTGAACAAATTTAAAAGCTCGGGCAGAAGAGTTGGCACTATTGGACCATTAATTCAAAATGTGGAAGTAAAAATTGCTACTGATGGAGAAATATTGACACGAGGAAACAATGTAATGGTAGGCTATTACAAACGCCCCGACCTGACCGCTGAAGTGATGGAGAATGGTTGGTTTAAAACTGGAGATATTGGAGAATGGATTGAAGGAAGATTTTTAAAAATTACGGACAGAAAAAAGGAAATTTTCAAAACCTCCGGCGGAAAGTATGTTGCTCCTCAAGCCGTTGAAAACAAGATGCGCGAAAGTGCCTTTATTGAACAAATTATGGTCATCGGCGACAACAGAAAATTTGTAAGCGCCTTGATAGTCCCTTCGTTTAATAATCTTAGGAAATACTTGTCTGACAAAGGTATAACACCCTCAGCTAGCAATGAAGAATTGCTAAAAACAACAACCGTCATAGATTTGATACAAAAGCAAGTAGATAAATACAATATAGAATTGGGGCATGTAGAGCAGGTCAAAAAATTCACCTTATTATCTTCAGAATGGACAGTTGATTCCGGCGAGCTAACACCTTCGCTCAAAACTCGTAGGAAAATCATTGAAAAGAAATTCGCCCAACAAATTGAAACCATGTACGATTAGAAAACCTTATCTGATATCCTAACCCAATGTTTTTAATCCTATTTTCGTCTTCATAAATGAAAGTACACGATTGTACTTTTTAACTAACAAAAATACCTTATGAAATTCACGCTTCCCATTTTCTTCGTAAGCACATTGGTGCTTTCTATTCATTCATTTGCTCAAGATCGAATATATACCCGATCGGGAGGTGAGTTTGAGGTTAAGATTAAAGAAATTAACCCTCGATCCGTGATTTACAAAAAATGGAAAAGCCAAGACGGGCCTGATTATGTGATGCCTAAAAATGAAATTGATCGAATTAAATATAGTAATGGAGATGAAGAAAAAATGAGTACTCGTTCAGTGATGGCACGTCAGCGAGTAGGTGTAAACAATGCACGTTATCCACTCAATACCTTTAGTATTCTTCCTTTAGCCATGAATAATTTCAGTGCGGTGGGCGTAGGAATATCCTATGAACGATTTTTGGACAAAGGCAATTTTGTAAGTCTTTATCTACCCATTGTTTTTTCGTTTAACAATCGCTCAAACTATTACAACAACAATACCGGACTATATGAAAAATCGAATGATTACATGACCTGGTTTATGCCCGGATGTAAATTTTACCCAACCTCCAGCAATGGCATTGTGCGCTATGCCGTTGGTGGGTCATTGTCCTTTGCATCAGGTCAAAAAACTTACACTAAAAACACTTGGGATCCTGCTATTAATGGATATCGCACCGATCGCACACAAGGAAATATAACGATGTTAGGGTTTATGGTCAATAACTCGCTTAATATTCAACCTACCCAACATCTTCATTTAGGCTTAGAAATGGGTTTAGGAATTCCTTATTATGTTTCCGACAAAACAGCTAATAACGGAGCATATGCCAGTGATAACGTTTTTAGTAATTCACCGTTAATACAATTCAACTTTAATATTGGTTATCGTTTTTAAACTTTAGATGAGCAAACGTTATCTTCTATCATTTATGAGTAGTTGATTTCAGCTTGTCTTTAAAAACCTTTCTGAATTTATCCAATTTGGGCTGCACGACCCACACACAGTAAGATTGAGAGCTATTGTCATTATAATAATTTTGATGATAGTTCTCTGCCTTAAAAAATTTAGTAAACGGAGAAATTTCAGTTACTATTTCTCCATTAAAGGCATGTTCTTGATTCAGTTTTTGTTTATAGTTTTCTGCCTTTTTTCTTTGCTCCTCATTGTGATAAAAAATCACACTTCTATATTGTGTACCCACATCATTTCCTTGCCTATTCAACTGCGTAGGGTCGTGTGCGACCCAAAAAGCAGCCAGCAATTCATCATAGCTGATTTTTGACGGATCGAAATAAATATTTGACACTTCAGCATGTCCCGTATTACCTGAGCAAACTTGTTTGTAAGTTGGGTTTTCAACCGATCCACCACTATACCCAGATTCTACTTTCACTACCCCTTCTAACTGTTGAAATTGTGCTTCCGTACACCAAAAACAACCGGCTCCAAATGTTGCGGTATCAATTTTCTGTTCTTGTTTCATTTCGTTTTTTTCGTTCATAGCCAGAAAGGTTTTAGACTGTTCTACATGATTTTGTGCGCAAGCAGATAGTTGCAAAACAACAAGAACTGCACCAAAAAGCCATTTTATTTTTTGCTTCATAATTTTCAAAACTACAAAATTAAGAGCTGAAATGCTTGCCGATAGCGGCTTTCATAGGTTAGCTTAACATGACCTTAGAAAATATCTCAAGGAAAATCACGATTTTCTTTTGTAAATCGAATTGCCCGTTTAATTTTGGCCTCGGAGAGATGGCAGAGCGGTCGAATGCGGCGGTCTTGAAAACCGTTGACTGTAAAAGGTCCGGGGGTTCGAATCCCTCTCTCTCCGCCCTCAAAAAAAAGAGCTATTGATCAATAGCTCTTTTTTATTCCCTTTTGAAAATCGAAAATTAATCGTTTGGACATATAGGATCACCTATTTTTAATTTGCTACTTTCCTACCACTGTATTCAAAAATAAAAAGGATGTACTTTATATACACCCTTTAAAATCACTGAAAACAATTTGTGTTCTATATTTTCTTGACGTTTATGGCATTTTTACCTTTTTTCCCATCTTGAACTTCGTATGACACACGATCATTTTGGGCAATTTTGTCCACTAAACCGGTTACATGCACAAATACTTCAGCCCCGCCATCAGCAGGCATAATGAAGCCGAAACCCTTTGTTTCGTTGAAAAATTTTACGGTACCTTCTTGCATAAAAAAAGAAATAAGTAATGAAATAATGCAGTCAAGTTAAAACTTTTTTCTTGAAATACAGAATCTATTTTTTATTTCTGTAAAGAAAAGAGGTTGTTTAGAATAAAAAAAAGAGGTTGTGAAACACAACCCCTCAAAGTTCTTAGTATGATGATTTCAAACTTAGATAACTTTCACGTTTACGGCGTTCAAACCTTTCTTACCGTTCTGAACTTCGAAACTTACATGATCGTTTTCGCGGATCTCATCAATTAATCCTGAAACGTGAACGAAAATGTCTTGTCCGCCATTGTTTGGTTTAATAAAACCGAAGCCCTTCGTTTCGTTGAAGAACTTTACTGTACCTTCTTGCATTGTAAATAAATAAAAAAATGAATTGCAAAGGTACGTATAAAATCAATATCTCGAACAAATATTTTGTTAGAACTTGTTAATTTCTATTTTTTTCAAGCTTCGATGCTTTCCTAAGGTAATATCATAGCCTATCAGCCCAATACATTCTACATAGCCAAAATGGTGGCTTGCTTTTCCTCCTTCGCTGGCAAGTGAATTGATATAGTTTGCATAGCCTCCTTTTACAGTGCCTTCTAAAAAAAGGTTTCGAAATGGATATACTCTTGCTCCCAATTCTGCACTGGCAATATAGCCGGCAATGTGAAATTTGTTATTGAGTCGAGCACCTTTATACGTAACATCAGTACGAGGAATCACGAAACCTGCGCCCAGTTTGACAATTGCAGCAATAATGGTTCTTTTCTTTGGTGTTTCAAGTAATGGTTGAATACCTACATAATTCAAATGAACAAAATTGGCTCCATCTGTGTGTTCAAAGTGCAAAAAAGCAGGGTCAACAACTGTATCTTTATTCATATACTGACCATCTATGAAACCTTCAATATGATATTTTTGATAGTCGGTTACTACATATTTTGCATGATCAAAACTCAGTTCAAATGCATGAGTATGTTGCGGGTTTAAATAAAATCCAATTCGATAGTTGTATTGAGGGATTGAGATATCTAAAGGAGAACTGATGATGGATCCAAAATCAGGCTTGTCGTGTGCTACCACATTTACTAATCGAAAATCATATTCTCCCTCTTTTTGAAAATGAATAGTGCTTCGAGTAAACCATTCTCGATTGTATCCCCATTGTAAATAAATGCCTTCCAGCGATTTATTTTTAAAGAGCCTTGCAGAAGCTGTTTGTACAATAAAAAGAGAAAGAATGAAAGCAAAAAAAAACCGCATGTAGCCTATTTTAGAACGTGGGCAAAATTAATTCCTTCACACTACTATTTTTTGAAAATAATAGACTTAAAAGTAACATGGGTTGTATCAATAAATCCGCTCAACAATACCTGCAATACCCTGCCCGCCACCAACACAAGCGGTGATCATACCAAACTTTTTATTGAGTCTTCCTAAGTCATGCAAATTTTGAATGGTCAATTTGGCTCCGCTACAGCCCAAAGGATGTCCTAATGAGATTGCCCCTCCATTGATGTTGACTATTTCATCGTTCATTCCCAACTCACGAATAACGGCAATAGATTGTGAGGCAAAAGCTTCGTTCAATTCTATCAAATCAATATCTGCCAATTTCATGCCTGCTTGTTTCAATACTTTTGGTACGGCAGCTATGGGTCCAACTCCCATAATGCGAGGGTCAACGCCAGCCACTGCACAAGCTTTTAAGTGTGCCCAGGGCTTTAAGTTGCATTGCACCATTAGTTTTTCGCTCATAACGATAACAAAGGCAGCCCCATCGGACGTTTGAGAAGAGTTTCCGGCAGTAACGGTTCCGCCTTGAGCAAACACGGCAGGCAGTTTTGCTAACACTTCCAAGGACGTATCGGCGCGAGGACCTTCATCAGTATCTACAACATGATCACGCTCAGCTCTTTTTCCTTTTTCATTTACATAAATTTCCTTCACAGTAATTGGTAAAATTCCTTCTTTAAAATACCCTTCTTTGATAGCATGTATAGCCCGCTGATGCGATCGAAAAGAGAAAGCATCTTGATCTTGTCTGCCTATTTTAAAATCCATGGCAACTTGCTCAGCAGTCAACCCCATACCCAGATAATAGTCGGGAGTATCTGTTGCAAAAGTATAATTGGGCATTGTTCGCCACCCTGCAGTAGGCACCAAGCTCATACTTTCTGTTCCGCCGGCAATGATACAATCTGCCATCCCACTTTGGATTTTAGCTGTTGCTATGGCAATTGTTTCTAAACCCGATGCACAATATCTATTGACAGTTACACCTGGCACCCATTCACCCACAGCACGATTTGCTATAATTCTCCCTACTTGTAGGCCTTGTTCAGCTTCGGGTACAGCGTTTCCAACAATCACATCGTCAATCAACTGCTTGTCTAATTGTGGAACCGTATCCAGCAAGCCTTTGATAACTTCTACAGCTAAATCATCGGATCGATAGAACCTAAATCCTCCTTTTTTTGCTTTTCCAACTGCGGTACGAAAACCGGCAACTATATAGGCTGTTTGCATAATACACTTTGATTGATTCTAAAGGTAAGAAATTTAGACTCAGAAAAGATCAGGTGGATAAACCTTTTAATGTTGCATTTTAGCAAAACCAAAAGAAAATTTCAACCATAGCTTGTGTAGCTTTGAATTTGCAGAACAAACTTTCACCTCATGAACAAAAATGGAAAAACATTAGTATTGGGTGCTTCTGAAAACCCTGATCGTTATAGCAATAGAGCTATCAATCAACTTAGGGTACATGGTTACGATGTGGTAGCTATAGGGCATAAAATTGGTAAAGTAGCAGATGTAGAAATCGGGATTAAGTCAATTGACATTCCAAATTTAGACACGGTAACGCTATATCTAAACCCAACTAACCAAAAGCCTTATTATGACTATATCAAGTCATTGAAACCCAGAAGAGTTATTTTCAATCCCGGAACAGAAAACGAAGAATTAGAGCGTATTTTAGCCCAAACCGGTGTCAATACAATGGAAGCTTGCACTCTTGTTTTGCTTAGCACGGGGCAATATTAAAAAGTATAAAGAGCATCGTCATGCTATACAGCTAAGCTATAAAAATACAATCAGCCTGAGAGATGATTTCTCAGGCTGACTGAAAAAATTATGTGCTTGTAAATTGTGTTATTTTTTCTCAGGAGCTACTTCTGCTGACTTTGCTTTTACCGTACCACGAATATGCAATACCATAGGCGAAGGCTGTCCATTTGAAGTGATGTAAACATCCTTAGTGATTGGTCCGGGACGGCCTGCAGTGCTGTAAGACACATGTATTTTGGCTTTTTTTCCGGGCATAATTGGTTCTTTTGGCCATTGTGGAACTGTACATCCACATGAGCCATGTGCTTCCGTTATGATAATCGGCTCTTTGCCAACATTTTTAAACTCGAAATCACATTCAGCATTGGGTCCTTCAGCAACCTCTCCAAAGTCATGGGTATCACTTTTAAATTTGAATTTACCCACGTTTGTGTTTTGCTGCACATCCGTAGCATTTGTTTTTTGGTCTTGTGCTTGAGCAGCGCCATAGCAGGAAAGACATACCAGCGCGATAAAAAGTTTCTTCATTTTTCTTTAGATATTTTGTTTTGAAGTCGAATTAACTCTTGTGCAAATTAGGATTTTTCAGAAAAGTAGAAGATTAAAAGTTTTGCAAAGTTCTTACCATTCACCACCACTGCTTGGAGTAACAATTTTCACCGGATAATTAGGTGAAAAACCGATGCGAAAGGCAGATGTCTCAGGCAAAAAACTACTCCAAGCATGTACAAAATCAAGTCGAAACAGTCGAAACTGTTCAAACCCTAAATTATCAATTCCTACAAAAGCTTCGGAATGCCAAAATTTATCATTTACATAATAACTATTTCCACCTGTAACCAAATACCATCTCAGTTGCCGCAATAAAGGAATTTTATTGGTAAGGAATCCATTCAAATGCCATTCTACATGGGCTTCACCATATATGGCCGCATGATTGCTATACAAATAATAAGGTGCTAATTGAAAACTTTCTAAATAAGGTGACGCTACCACAACTTGATTTCCGTTTAATTGATTGAGATCCGGAATACCCACCCAACGATCATTTAAAAATCCACCGATAGCCATGTTGTAATTGAGCGTCCCTGCAAGTTTCAACGAAAGTTCCTGTCGCAAATCCAAACACCATTTATCGAAATCAACTTGGCTATTAAATATATTAGGTATGCCTTTTTCATAACTAAGTGAAAATACCGGATACTTACTGCTTCTCGGCAGCATGAAATTTGGATATTTGATGTAGGTGAATCCTGGTTGATAAGAAATTGAAGCTTTAACAAGAAAGGCGTTATGCTGAAGCCAATTAAGGGAGCTAAATTCCTTAGGGATGTTGGGTGTAAAACCACCTCTACTCTCTTTTGCATAGCTAAAATAAGTTGAATTTTGAAGAGGTAATCTTTGTTGAAAGCCTGTCGTCAATTTCCAACTAAAACCGTTGCCATGGTTCATTCCAAAGAATAAATTAGCGTTCCAACGTTCATAAATTTTGAGATAATTTTCTCGATAGAAAAGTGTACTGATGGTGTTATACAATTCATCTAAAGGATTGTGTGGGTTAAACTGAAAAATGTATTTACCCCCTTCTGCTCCCAGCGACCACTTTCGCCCTATCCATGAGCGATATTGATGAATAAAATTGATTCTTGCAACACCATTGAAATGGGTGTTTCCAAAACCATAACGCAAAGCAAAAGCTCCGGAAAAATAGTTTGAGCTATCTGCTCGAAGGGTAGTAAAAAAGCGAGGTGCAACGTTTAAGCCCTCTACGGTATTATAATTTGCTAATCCAGTTAGCAGTGCATTTGTTTGCAATGAAAAGCGATCATTCTTTCCTCGATAAACATAGCCATTCAATAATAATGATCCAGGCTTAAATCGGTTAGACCGACGACGCATCGAATCTATATAATGAGGGTTTTCAAAGATCAAACGTAGGCTGTCTTTTTGCTTATAGTCATCCGACTCTTCGTCTAAAAGCGGCACAGGACGCTCTTTTGCCCAATAAATACTATCTTGGTTAGTTGCATTTTTATCGTATTCGCTGGTTATATTTTTGGCAAATACAGAGTCCGGCATGGGTTCATTTACTTTTTGATTATCATACACGGTAACGAAATTTCCGCCTATATCAAACCCTAAAATTTTGAGTGAAAGCCCGATGACTTGCTGTTTGATTACAGGCATATCTTTTTTCAAAGGCAAAAAAAGTTGCTTGATTCGGAGGGTGTCAAGCAAATCCATGTTTGATTGCTTATTAGCCACAACATCTAAGCTATGCAATGACCATTCATTATCCACAATATAAATATCGCCCTGAAACAGCGGTTCATAAAGTCTTTTAGGCGTAAATCTAATTTTAAAAACAGTGCGTCCGCTCTCTTCAAAATCACCCATCAATTTAAACTTGTAAAAGTTAAATGCACCTTCGCTAATAGGTGAAATAAATCCACGAGGGCTTATTTGTTTGGAGATTTGGATATTGTTTTCATAAAAATTAATAATAGACGGAAATGTTGCTGCACCTAAGGCTCCCGGAGATCCACTTTGTTTTACAGAATGAATAATAGTCTTTTGTTGATCTCCTTTTTGATAAAAACTGGCAAACTCTTCCAGCAACAACAACATACCTTTTCCCGCGCTATCAAGCCCGGACTCCGCCTTTTCAACTTTTTGCCCTAACACCTTATCCGGAGCAGTTCGTGTTTTCATGACTGCTTTCAGATACATGTCTGTTTGAAACGAACGAATCTGGTCAAGAAAAAAAGATCTTTTTGCTATGACATGGCGCATGATGTAAGTTGCCGGATCTTCCGATGATTTCACAACCTGCTCACTCATTTGTAAGCTTTGCTCTACGAGTGAAAAATGGTGTGTCTGTATTTCATCATTACGACTAATGACAACTTGAAAAACAAGCTGGTGAAAGCCAATATATTGACAGGCAATTGTGTAAGTGCCTTGAGATAAAATAAGCTGATAATCCCCTTCAGCATTGGCACTCGTGCCTATTGTAGTGCCTGCAACAAAGACAGAGGCAAATGGTAGTGCATTCCCTTTTTCATCCGTTATTTTACCTTTTAAAATTGCCGAAAAAGTAGATGAAGATAAAAGCAAGAATATTGCTGTAAATAATAAACGCATGGATATTGTAGATCCTCAAAAATATTGGTTTGAAATCACAAATCAGTAGTGCTAAAAAATGTGTATGTCTGGATAGTGTTTTAAATAGTTAAAACCAAACAATTACCTCCTGTAAACCTGAACTGCAGAGTAGAATACGGAGCTGACAGCAAATTAATTGAAATGGTGTTGGTAAGTGCCAGTGCTTACATCATAGGGAAGCGAATGTTTTAAGAAGAAGAAGTTTGGGCAAATGACCTATTTGAAGCTGATGTTTTTGTGTTAACACACGAGAAAAGAGAACCTTGGGTTCAAGAAGGAACAACCACTTTTTATTTTATAAATGAGGGGGAATTGAAACTGCCTTAGAAAAAGATAGGCAATCAGCCAAAGGGAAAGATATTAGTATTCAGTGTGGCGCAAACATTATTCAACAATTTTTAAATGCAGGTTTCGTGGACAAATGTTTTAATCATATTGCTCCTATCTTTTAGGAAGTGGTGTTCGACTATGATGGCATTGATAAAGACAAATATAACATTCAAATTATTGAAGTAATTCCTTCCGACTTGACTACCCTTTTGAGGTATAAATTGTCAAGAAAATAATGAAAATGATTTGTTTTCTTCCATTTTTACAAGAGTAAACAAGATGCGATTATTTTATGTTTTCAAAAGTCAATTTCCCGCCCTAAATTCAAAAACTTTTTTTATTTCTAATGGCAGAAAAATTTGGCAATACTTGGTGGGGACAACAATGGCTTCAATCCTTAAATAATATTGACTATAGTAATCGTTTACCCAGAGGGGCTGCTTATGCTAGAAAAGGGGCGGTTAGTTCAATCAAAATAACCGAAAATCAAATTCACGCAAAGGTGCAGGGAAGTCGCCCTACCCCATATAAAGTGGATATCATTTTGCCTCCTTTTTTCGATCCGGAATTGGGCAACTTCATGGATGAATTGGCTACAAATCCGCTCATCGTTTCTAAACTTTTCAATAGGGAATTGGATACTGAACTGCTTTCAATGGCAGAAAGGAATGGACTAAAAATTTTCCCTCAGCAATGGACGGATTTTAAAATGCAATGTAGTTGTCCCGATTGGGCAGTGCCTTGCAAACATCTGGCAGCAGTGATTTACAAGGTTTGTGCTGAAATAGACAACAACCCTTTTCTGGCTTTCAGTCTCCACCGATTGGATTTGATACACGAGCTTACCAAACGAGGCTTATTTATGAATGCAGAGGTGGAAGAAATTCCGATGATCAAAAATTTGTATTTCGACAAAAAGCAGCAAGCAGTCACTACAAATTTCGACCGTGTAAATGCCTATCAAAAACTATCATTTACCAACCTATCCCCTATTCTGGATTCACTTTTGGCGTTATTGCCCTCTAACCCTGTGTTTAACAGCAATACAAAAGACTTTAAAGAAGAATATCGCATTATTTTGAACCGGGTTGTAAAGAATGCCCATAAAATTGTAACGGGAAAAATTGATTTACAAAACTTTTTACAACAAGCAATAGCTGATCAGAATGTAAACACTCACTCTAAAAATAAAATTGTACTAACAGAGGATTTAATAGCGATAGTTCAAGTAAATGATGAAACCTTTTCATTGCCAGAATTTATGCTAAATCTTTCGTTGATCCCATCCAACAAAACCTTAGATTATCAACCCTCTACGGCTGCACTTCACACCTTGTTTTATCTGTCTTTGCACTTGATTGCAAATGGTGCAATAGTTCCTCAAATCGTTCAATCATCCGACAAACATTATGCTATTCGTTGGCTTCCGGCTATGATTAGTAAAAATGTTAAACACTTGGTCAATGAAATTTCAGCAATCTTACCTCCTGACATTTTTTGGTGGAAAACCAATAAGGGTTCTAAGCCTATTCAAAAAGATTTGACAAGCAATCTGCTTTCTATTTTCCTTACCGAATTTGTATTTTTATTAGGTGAAATAAATCATACAGACATACTAAAAAAAGTGTTTTTTAATAGCTTTCCTTATAGCTTCAACGAACCTGGAGAAAATGCTTTACCCGGAGGTATTCAAACTTGGTTGCAAAAATATTATTTAACCCAAGGAAAATACAGACCACAATTAGCGGTTTCTGAAAAACAAAATGAGGATTTTGGCATAGTTGTAAATATTATTGATACCGAAGAAAAGTCTTTAGTGCCAATAGCTGTGGGTGATATTATCAATAATAAGGAATTTGACAAAAAACGTATTGAAATTCTAAAATCGTTGACGACTATCATTGAATATATTCCCGGTTTAGAAAATTTTATCCGGTCGAAAGGCAAAGATGAAATTGTATTGAACAGGGCTGCTTTTCCGCCATTTTTGTTTGATATGATTCCGGTGATTCAGCTTTTAGATATAGATGTAATGCTTCCAAAGGCTTTGCAACACATCCTTAAACCCAAACCATCTGTAAAGTTAAAATCCAAGAAGGGGAAGTCATTTTTGAGTTTGAATGAATTGATGGAGTTTGAATGGCAGGTAGCAATTGGCGATACTTTGATGAGCGAACAAGAGTTTAGAAATCTTTTGAAACATTCTGACGGCTTACTAAAATACAAATCGCAATATATTTATGTTGATCAAAACGATTTAGAAAAACTACACAAACATTTTACCTCCGAAAAAGAAAATCTTAGCCCTTTTGAAATGCTTCGTGCAGCATTGAGTGGCGAATATCAAGGCGAAAAAATCCAATTGGACAATACCGTTTTAGAATTAATAAATGAGCTATCGGAAGTAAGAAATATTCCTTTGCCCAAAGGGTTAAATGCCACACTTCGACCGTATCAAGAAAGAGGATTTTCGTGGATGTATCGCAATGCCCAAATTGGTTTTGGCTCTGTTATAGCAGACGATATGGGGTTAGGTAAAACCCTACAAGTCATCACCACCATTTTAAAATATAAAGAAGATGGCTTTTTAGACAAGAAAAAAATGCTGGTTATTGTCCCCACAGGGCTTTTGACCAATTGGCAATCTGAGTTAGAAAAATTTGCACCCTCACTAAAAGTTTGTTTATTCCATGGAACAGGTAGAAAAATGGATGAGGAATTCGACATTCTTCTTTCTTCTTACGGCATAGCCCGAACGGAATCCAATCGGCTCAAAAAAATGGATTGGTATTCTATGGTGATTGATGAAGCACAAAACATCAAAAATCAGGAAACCCAACAAGCAAAAGCCATAAAGAGCATTAAGGCTGATAACTTTATTGCCATGAGCGGTACACCGGTTGAGAACAGATTGAGCGAACTGTGGAGCATTATGGATTATGGAAACCGTGGCGTATTAGGTAGTGTAAAGGAATTTCAGGAAAATTTCGGACAGCCGATTGAGGTGTATAACGATAAAAGTGTTGCCGAGAAATTAAAAAAGATTTCTGCTCCATTTATGATGCGAAGATTGAAAACCGACAAAAGTATCATCAGCGATTTGCCAGATAAAATAGAAATGGATTGTTTTGGGAAATTAGTACCGGAGCAGGCAAGTCTCTATCAACAAACAATGGAAGAAGCTATGAAGGAAATTGAAGCTATTGAAGCTAAAGACAAGAAAGATTTGTTTGTTCGTCAGGGTTTGGTACTGCAAATGATTTTAGCCTTAAAGCAAATTTGCAATCACCCCACGCAATATTTAAAAAATAATGATTTAGATAGTACTAAAAGTGGTAAATTAGAATTGTTGTTTGACAAATTAGACAGTATTTTAGATAGTGGCGAAAAGGTGCTCATATTCACACAATTCAAAGAAATGGGACAATTGCTTCAAACATTCATTTCAGAAAAGTATAAAATAATGCCTTTATTTTATCATGGAGGCAACAGCATCAAACAAAGGCAGGAAATGGTAGAAAATTTCCAAACCAACCCTGCCGATAAAGTGTTTATTCTTTCTCTAAAAGCAGCTGGAACAGGGCTTAATCTAACCACCGCAAACCATGTAATCCATTATGATCTTTGGTGGAATCCGGCAGTAGAAGCACAAGCCACAGACCGAGCATACCGTATCGGGCAAAAAAATAATGTAATGGTTCATCGCTTTATTACTAAAAATACTTTTGAAGAACAAATCAATACGATGATTCAATCTAAAAAGGCATTGTCAGAAATGACCGTTTCAACAGGCGAAAATTGGATTGGCAATCTGAGCAATAAAGAACTGAAAAATTTGTTTGAGATTAAATAGGCAAATATTAATTTTACGTCATATACCAAGCTCATTGCGAAGCTGACCAAAGTACCTTAGAGTAGCTTCTTAGATGTTGAATTAGATTTTTGTCGTAATCAAATTTCACCCAAATCACCTTGCTTCCGTGATGTGAGCCAAGGGAAAAGAGAAACAATTGGTGATTAAAAGCAGACTGCGTATTTTGAATATCCATAAGTTTCGCATTTTGAATATCCCAAAGGTAATAAATTAGTTATCTCATTGAA
>JAFDXP010000031.1 GCA_018267875.1 Bacteroidota bacterium
TTGAACAGTTTGTGTAGCTGTTCCTGATGCGTTGGCGGTGCTGGGTGCTTGTGCGTTGGCTGCGGTTGCGAATCCGATGATGGCTGCTGTTGCGATGATGACCTTTTTCATGAGGTTTTGTTTTTGGTGTTTTGGTTTTTGTTTAAAAAAGTTTTTTGTTTTGGTGTTTGTCATTTGTTTTGTTTGATGATGCAAAGATTAGACGGCGATTCAGATGGGGCAAGAAACGACATAGCCGTTAACGTTAGCTTTGTAAGCGGTTAACAAGCTGTTTACAGTTCTGAATAATTAGAATAGCTTGATTAGAAGCTATTGTTCAGACAGGAAAGATAAAATGATAGAGTGCAGATTTTCAACTGCTATTTCAAGATTGTCGTTAATGACAATCTCATCAAATTGATCGGCAAAACTAAGTTCGAAAGAGGCTTTTTGAAGGCGTTCTTCTATTGATTGGGCGGTTTCTGTATTGCGCTTCTGGAGCCTTTCCCGAAGTACTTCAAGTGATGGTGCTTTGATAAAAATGGTGAGCGAATTAGAAGGGAATACTTTATGTAAGGCTAATGCCCCTTTCACATCAATATCAACAAGTGGGTGTTGGTTGTTGCCCCAAATACGTTGCATTTCAGAATGTAAGGTGCCATAAAATTTACCGGTGTAAACCATTTCCCATTCAACAAAAGCATTTTCTTCAATTTTTTGTTTGAATTGTTGCTCGGTAAAAAAGTAATAGTCAATTCCTTCTTTTTCATTTGGACGCGGGGAACGTGTGCAAGCGGAAATAGAGAAGCCGAGTTGAGGGCATGACTGAAGGAGTCGCTTTACAAGCGTGGTTTTTCCAGATCCTGATGGAGCTGTGATGATAATGATTTTGCCTAAGTTCAACCCTGAAATTTTGAAGTGCTAAATTAAGCTCAATTACCTGTTTGCACAACGTTTATTTATGAGAAGGTTGAATGTTGTTTTCAAAAAAAAATGCCGACGTTTTCGCCGGCATCGTTTCCTATTAAATGAAAAATAGCAATTAACAATATTGCTCAAAAGCTTGCTGGAGGCTTGCGGCAATCATTTGTGCAGGGCGACCTTCAATCATGTGTCGCTCAAGCATCAACACAACTTTGCCATCTTTCAACAAGGCTATTGAAGGAGAAGAAGGTGGATAAGGTGTCAAATAAGTACGTGCAGTTTTTACTGCATCATTATCATAACCGGCAAAGCTTGTAACTAAACGAGACGGTTGCTTTCCACCGCTTTTTGTTGCCATCAATACGCCCGGACGAGCAGTGCCGGCAGAGCATCCGCAAACGGAATTGATAAACAAAAGGGTGGTGCCTGGTTGCTGCATGGTTTCTTCTACTTCTGCAGGTGTAAGGAGTTCTTTAAACCCATTTTCTGTCATTTCCGATTTCATCGGAGCGACTATTTCTGTAGGATACATGATAGTGTAATTAATTGGCGCAAATTTACAGTGGTTACAATAGTTTACATTGATAATTTTATAGAAAAATACTACGTTGGTAGCTGATATGAATCATATAGAAGTATTGACCGAAGAAAGTTTAAGTCAGTTAATCTCCGTCAGGAAAGGAGAAACAAAGTTTGGGGAAGGAGTTCAATTGTTACCTAAAGACAATTGGATTGATGCACTATCTAAATGCAATGCTAAATTTGTTTTGCTGGGTATTCCTGAAGATATAGGTGTTAGAGCTAATCATGGCATAGGTGGTACTCATACCATGTGGTTGCCGGCCTTGAAAACAATTTTAAATGTTCAACAATCTGAAGATTTAAGAGGAGAAGATATAGTGGTGCTTGGTGCTTTTGATTTTTCTGAACTAATGGAACAATCAAAAGGTTTGTCTGCTAATGATCTTAGGGAATTGGTAGCGCAAATTGATGACCTTGTTTATCCAGTTATTGAGCAAATATTTCGAGCTAAAAAAATTCCAATCGTTATTGGTGGAGGACACAATAATTCATTCCCTTTATTAAAGGCTTTGAGTAGATTTTCAAATAGCCCAGTGAATTGCATCAATCTGGATGCCCATAGTGATTACCGGAAAATGGAAGGACGACATAGTGGTAATGGGTTTCGATATGCTCGTGTGTTTGGCTTTCTTAAACGATATGCCCTTGTATGTTTGCATCGGAACTATAATGCTTCACAAATAGTGTCTGAAATTTCTGCGGATGAAAATATTGTTCATTCTTTTTACGAAGATATTTTCATTTCACAGGTCAAACCATTTTCCCAAATGGTTCAAGAAGCTGTAGAGTTTACAAAAGGTTCCGTCACCGGTATAGAATTAGATGTTGATAGCATTGTAGGAGCCTTGGCAAGTGCTACTACGCCTTGTGGTATTAGTTCTGTAGAAGCACGACAATTTCTAACCTACGTTGGTACATTGGCTGAAATTGGTTATCTACATATAGCCGAAGGAGCAACTGAATTAGCAGACGGTAGAAAAAGTATTGAAAATGCAAAACTAATTGCATATTTGGTAACGGATTTTATTCGAAGCGTTACGGGAAGAATGCAACACATTTTGTAGTATCGTCTAATCTTGTTACCTTGTAATGAAATTTTGAGCAACTTTATATAATTTGCATTCTTGCAAATGAAAGTGTCGCTCTTTCTCCTAATCTTAGTCAATATTTTATGAATCTTTTTGTAGGAAATTTAAGCCCTGAAGTTACCGAACAGACATTAAGAAACGCCTTTTCCGAGTTTGGTGTAATTACGTCTTTGAAAATTATTATTGACCCGCAAACTGGAATGCCAAAAGGTTTTGGGTTTGTAGAATTTGAAGACCGTCGTAGTGGCTATGAAGCTATTACTAATTTAGACATGACCTATCTTGAAGGTACGGTTATCAGTGTGAAAGAAGCTAAGAATAGCAAACAACAAAGTGGAGGCAATAGTTATGGTGCAGGAAAGCCTTTCCAAAAAAGACCGGGTGGGTTTAACAATAATCGGCAGGGAAACAGTAACTTTCGTGAACGTCGAGATAATTTTAATAGCGACCGACCAACTTATCAAAGAAAGCCAGATCAAGAAACTAATTTTAATAGCATTCGTTATAATAAAGGTGATAGCGATGCCAATCTTTCCTATTAGTATGTAGGGTTTGATTTTTTTAGGCTATTTTCTTTGTTGGGGTGTATTTTGCACCCTTCATGTTTATGATTGCTATCTGCACAAGTAATTTGCTTTAATCTACCTTTTTTTATAACTCACTATTATCAATAACTCACTTACAATTATCTAAAAACAATTTTAATGAAACGTAGCGCTACAGCCGTTTGGAAAGGCACTGGTAAAGAAGGTGTCGGAAACGTAAAAACACAAAGTGGAGTCTTAAACCATGCCGCATACTCTTATCACACCAGATTTGAAGATGGCGTAGGCACCAATCCCGAAGAATTGATGGCGGCTGCACATGCCGGATGTTTTTCAATGAAATTAGCTTTTGTCCTTACCAATGCCGGATTTACACCGGATGAAATTTTGACTGATTGCTATATTTCTTTAGAAAACGGAGCCATTTCAAAAAGCGAATTGATTGTGCGTGCTAAAGTAATGAATTTGGATTCCCAAAAATTTCAAGAATGTGCTGAAGAGGCAAAAATAAATTGTCCGGTTTCAAAAGCATACAATTGTGAAATAACGCTGGATGCAACATTAGTATAACGCTTCTAAATAATTATTAACTCTAAAACGGAAAATAGGGAAACTTATTTTCCGTTCATGTTTACCAGCCACTTGCTAAAATGTCTGCAATATGTATGGTTTCTATGGGAAGGTGATTCTCATTGATATATCCTTGAATGTGCATCATGCAGCTTACATCGGTTGAAATGATAAATTGGGCTTTGGTTTCCAATGCGCTTGATACTTTAGTTTGAGCCATGCCAATGGAAATCGGTTCATATTTTATGGCAAAAGTGCCACCAAACCCGCAGCAGGTTTCACATTCCTTCATTTCAACCAATTCTAATCCCCGCACGTTTGCTAATAATGTTCTAGGAGCTTGCTTAATTTTACATTCTCTCAATGCACCACAAGCATCATGGTAGGTAGCCTTTCCGGGAAAAGAAGCACCAATGTCAGTTACTTTCAAAACATCAGTTAAAAACTCGGTAAACTCATACATCCTTTTTCTGACGTTTTTGCTTGCATGATGTTCGGGTGTATTTTCAAACATCTTGTCAAAATAGTTTCGGGCATAGCCGGTGCAAGATCCACTGGGGCTTACAATAAAACCTTCGCCTTTAAAATCGTCAATAAATTTTGTGGCTACTTCTTTTGCTTCATCCCAATATCCGGCATTAAAGGCAGGCTGTCCACAGCAGGTTTGATTGGGATTGTAGTTAACTTCACAGCCTAACTTTTCCAACACTTTCACCATGTTCATGCCGGTAGTAGGATATAGTTGATCGACAAAGCAGGGAATAAAAAGTTGTACACGCATGTTTTTGTTTTAGTGTCTTGGTTCAAGTTCTCGTTCAAAAACTAAAGAGGATATTTGTTTAATTGATTTCTGCAAAGTTCAATCATTTTTAAAGCTGAAATAGCTGCTTCTTCACCTTTGTGTCCATGAGTGCCACCTAATCTATTCCACGCTTGTTGTTCGTTATCCAAAGTCAATACACCAAAAATTATAGGAATTGGCAAACTAAGATTGAGTTGTAAAATTCCTTCAGTAATGGCTTTACAAACATAGTCGAAATGAGGTGTGCCGCCACGAATGACTGCTCCAAATGCGATAATGGCTTCCGGTGTCTGATCGTTGTGTTTATTGGTAGATGTTCCTATTTGTTTGCAAGCAAAAGGTATTTCAAAACTTCCCGGAACGATTGTGTGATGCACAATTGTTGCTTGACATTGACTTAATATTCTTTCACATCCTCTCATTTGTTCAGCTACTATGGCTTCATTCCATTCTGTAGAAACTATGGCTACTCGTGCATTGTGTAATTTTTCTTTTATCGTAGTTATGTCTAACAAGCTTTTGCTATCGTGTGAATGAGCCATGGCTAAGTTTTTCTCTTTTTTTTTAAAAAATGGCGATGCTAAGATAGTTGCTTCCATCTGGGATATAAAAAAAGCAGGCTGAAATTGCTTTAGCCTGCTTAAATTTTTTTATAAAAAGTTTTGATTAGTCTATAACACCTAATCTGGCAAGGTTTTTATCAACCTCACGTGCTTGCATACTTTGCGGATATTCATCGCGAATTCTTTTGTAATTGGCTTTTGCTTTGTCAGCTTGATTGCTTTGCTCATAAGCTAAAGCCGCACGGTAAAGATATAAAGGTGTAATTAGGTTGTTTGTTTTGTCGGCAGTTGCTTTTTCGTAGTAGTTTATTCCTTCTTTCGCATTGTTGTTTTCCATGTAGGCATCACCTAAAATACCATCTGCTGCATATTGAAGTTTAGTGCCTTTTCCGTCAAATTCCTTTAGGAACTTTATGGCATTGGGTGCATCATGAAGTTGTAAATAGCAAACACCAGCATAGTAATTTGCCAAGTTTCCGGCTTTAGTTCCGCTGTATTTTTTAGCAATTTTTGCAAACCCAAGATGTTGTCCATCACCATTTAATGCGAGGTTTAGTGAATCGGCTGCAAACAGTGATTGTGCAAAAGATATGGCATTGGCAGCTTTGGTTTCCTTAGGTTCAAGAATAAATTTTTTGTAAGCGAAGAACGCAACAATGGCTGCAAGGATAACTGAAATAACGGTGTTTATCCGCTGCTTATGCTGTTCGTATTTTAATTGAAGGTTTTCCAGTGCGTTGCTATCGTCTTTGGAGAGATTGTTTGAAAGTGTTGATTTGTTTCTAACGGTATTTGCCATTTTGATTTAGGAATAAAAATTCAAGAGTGGTTATGAATGATTGATTTTTGCAGATTAGTCTATAATGAACGGATAGTCGTTCTCTACGTAAATGTCTTTATATAACTCGCTATCGTCTGGATAGGGGCTTTCTTCAGCAAATTTTACGCTTTCTTCAACTTCAGCACGTACTTTTTCATTGATAGCTTCAATTTGTTCTTCAGTTGCCCATTTATTGTCCATGATAGTTTTAAGAACTTGGTTAATTGGGTCTTTTTCTTTGTATTCTTCAAGTTCTTCTTTGGTGCGATACTTTGCCGGATCGCTCATGGAATGACCGCGATAACGGTAAGTTTTTATTTCTAGGAAAGTAGGTCCGCCTTTTTCACGTGCCCGTTTCACGGCTCTTTCAATTGCTTTATGGACTTCTTCACAGCTCATTCCGTCAATAGAATCAGCCGGCATATCATAGGCATCTGCAAGTCTGTAAATGTCTAAAACTTTTGATGTTCGAGCAACAGAAGTCCCCATTGCATAATGATTGTTTTCACAAATAAAAACAACGGGAAGATTCCACAACATTGCCATGTTGAAAGATTCGTGTAAGATTCCTTGTCGAGCAGCTCCATCGCCAAAAAGGCAAATCGTAGCGCGGTCGTTATCTGCATATTGATCTGCAAAGGCAATACCTGCGCCCAATCCAATTTGTCCGCCTACAATTCCATGCCCGCCAAAAAAGCGTTTTTCTTTAGAGAAAAAGTGCATAGAGCCTCCCTTTCCTTTGGTGCAACCCGTAGCTTTTCCATATAGTTCAGCCATGCACGCATTGGCAGAAATTCCTTTTGCTATGGCTAATGCGTGGTCACGATATGCAGTAATCAGATTGTCGTCATCTTGTATGGCGGTCATGATGCCTGCGGCAACCGCTTCTTGACCATTATATAAGTGACAAAAGCCACGAATTTTTTGCATTCCGTAAAGCTGTCCTGCCTTTTCTTCAAACCGACGGAGTAACAGCATGATTTCATACCAATACAAATAAGTTTCCTTTCCGAATGGAGTCTGCACTGTTTTTCTAAATTTGTGCGAAAATATAAAAACTTTCGTTCCCCCTCTACCTCTTGACTAGGATTCAGAAAATATCGCTCACCCAGTTTAAAAACTATAGTTCTGCTTCTTTTTCTTTTTCAGAAAGAATTACTTGTATTGTTGGTGCAAACGGAACAGGAAAAACCAATCTATTAGACGCTATCTATTATCTCTGTTATACGAAAAGTTATTTTTCTTTTCTTGCCCAAGCAAGTGTCCAGCATGGCACTGATGGCTTTAGAATTGAAGGTACTTTTATTGACAATAATGAATTTGAAACGGTGATTTGTTGTAAGTGGCGTGGTGGAAAAAAAGAAATATGGGCAAATGAATGTTTGTATGAAAAGTTAACCGATCATATTGGAAAATATGCTGCGGTAATGATAGCTCCTGATGATATTGAATTGATCAATGAAGGAAGCGAAATTAGAAGAAAATGGATTGATTCCATTTTGGGGCAAGTGGATAAACTTTATTTAGAAAGCATTTTGACTTATCAGCGCGTATTACAACAACGAAATGCTTGGCTCAAACTTCATCATCAAAACCCACCTTCTAAAAGTGTTGAATTAGAGTATTATGACGCACAATTAGCTCGTTTTGGAACGTATATTTATTTACAAAGGCAAGAATTTTTAAAAGAGTTTTTACTGCTGTTGGAAAGGTTTTATGCTCAATTGTGTGAAGAAAAGGAAGCCGTTTTGATGACCTATCATTCAGATCTCCACCAAAAAGCAGCTTTAGCAATTTTACAAGATAATTTGTATCATGATTTTCGCTTTCAACGCACCCTTCGTGGAATTCATAAAGATGAATTGACGTTTTTGATCAAAGGGCAGGAGGCTAAATTATATGCTTCTCAAGGGCAAAAAAAGAGTTTACTTTTCGCATTAAAACTGGCTCAACATGCGTATTTAAGAGCGCGTTTTGGCTTTGCTCCAATTTTGTTGCTGGATGATATTTTTGAAAAATTAGATCAGCAAAGAATGAATTCGTTGCTTGATATAATTGTGGATTCAAACTTTGGGCAAGTATTTATGACAGATACACATGAGCAAAGAATTAGAGAAGCCTTTGGTGGATTGTCGGGTGTACACTTTATTTTGATGTAGAAAAACTTTTTTGGGACAAAAGTTAGAATTATGGAGTTTATGCTTCCCAAAATTAAAACTTTCAATGATGTTTTTTTGTTTCATCACGCAAATTGAGGGATTTTTTATAGACGGAATAATGCTTCTATTGTAGAGATTCCTATTTTTTTATCTTTACACACAATTGTCTTAACACAATAGAAAACAACAACAATGAAGAAAATGATTTTAGCCTTATGGGCTATGGCATTGATGTTTACCGCAAGAGGCGATGAAGGAATGTGGATACCCAGCCTGATTGGTAAAAATTATGATGAAATGGTTCGTTTAGGACTCAAACTAAGCAAAGAAGATTTATATAGCATCAATCAAGCCAGCTTAAAGGATGCCATAGTTCAATTTGGAGGTGGATGTACTGGAGAAATAATTTCATCTCAAGGACTTTTGCTAACCAATCACCATTGTGGTTATAGTTATATTGCAGGGTTGAGTTCGGTTGAAAAAAACTATCTGGATAATGGTTTTTGGGCAAAAAGTATGGACGAAGAATTACCAGCACCCGGGCTGTCAGTTATTTTTTTACAACGAATTGTTGACGTAACTGATGAGGTTTCAGCTTATGTCGGAAACGCAAAAGGAGAAGCATACAGCAAAAAAATTGAAGAGATTAAAAAGCAACTTGAAGTGAGAGCTTCCAAAAATGGAAAGTTTGTTGCTTCTGTTAAAGAATATTTTAATGGTAATCAATTTTTACTTCTTACTTACAAACGTTATACGGATGTTCGTTTAGTAGGAACACCACCTAAATCATTAGGTAAATTTGGCGGAGATACAGACAATTGGATGTGGCCACGCCATACGGCTGATTTTTCTATGTTTCGTGTATATGCAGATAGCAATAATCACCCCGCTGCTTATTCTGCTTCAAATAGGCCTTACCACCCTAAGAAATTTTTACCCGTTTCTATTGCCGGTGAAAAAGAAGGTGATTATGCTATGATTTATGGCTATCCCGGAAGAACAAATCGCTATGAAGTGGCTGCTGGATTGAGAATTGCCTTATCCGAAGTAAATCCTTCTATAGTCAATATTCGCGAAAAACGTTTGGCTATTATGCGCAAATTTATGGATGCCAACAAAGTGGTTTATCTCAACTACACCGGTACGTATGCCAGCATTGCTAACTATTGGAAATATTTTATTGGACAAACCGAACAATTGAAACGCCTTAACGTTGTGGGTAAAAAAGAACAACAAGAAACAGCATTTACACAATGGGCAAAAGCAGATAAAACGGAATATGCCAACCTGATTGCGGATTACAACAAAGCTTATGCACGTTATGCTCCTTATGCCAAACATGCAACTTATTATTCTGAAGCCTTTCGTGCACCCACACTAACTAAAATTGCACTGATGTTGGAGCCTCTGGCAAAGGCATTAGAGCGTGGTCAATTAAATGCTGATTCTTTGGTAAAATATATTGCTCCTCTTAAAGTTTCTTATCATTCACTGTTAAAAGGATATGACCAGTCTTTAGATCAAGAGCTGTTCTCTGCTATGACTAACCTGTATTATAGCAATGTGCCGGCAGATCAATTGCCAACAATTTTTCAAGAGGGGATTTTTAAAAAATACGGACACAACACCGATAAAGCTTTCAACGATTATGCCGCTAACGTATTTAAGAATACATTTTTACTCGACAGCAACAAGTTTAATGCCTTTATAGCAAAGCCAACTTTAAAGCAAATTAATAATGATCCTGCTATTGTGTATGCCTTTAACATTATGAGAAATTGGGAACAAAACTATGCTCCAAAAATGGAATCATTTAGCGATCAAAAAAAGGAATATGCTAAACAATATGTAAAAGGATTAATGGAATGGAAGCCGAATCATTTGTTTTACCCCGATGCTAATTCAACGATGCGAATTAGTTATGGACAAGTGCTGGGATATACGCCCAAAGATGGTATGCACTACAATTACTTTACCACCATTGATGGAATGATGGATAAATATAAGCCTGGAGATAGAGAGTTTGATGTGCCTCAGGAATTGATAGACATCTATCGGAAACGCGATTTTGGACGCTATGCCGATAAAAAAGGCACTATCCGCACTTGCTTTATTACGAACAATGATATCACCGGCGGAAATTCCGGTAGCCCTGTTATGAATGCTAACGGAGAATTGATCGGTCTGGCCTTTGATGGAAATTGGGAAGCCATGAGCGGAGATATAGCTTTCGACAAAAAGTATAAGCGCACAATTTGTGTGGACAGTCGCTATGTTCTTTTTTTAATAGAAAAATTAGGCAAAGCAAAAAATCTGATTGAAGAAATGGAAATCAGAAACTAACTAAAAGGAAACCGAAGCTAATACTTCGGTTTCCTTTTGTAAAAACAGCTTTAAAATAAAACCTTTTATGGTTTACTAATTCCTATTTTGCACAACTAAAAAAGTACACCCTCATGGCGCATTTACTTGAGCTACGCAACATTCGTAAATATTTTGAATCACAACGGGCGGTGGATGATATCAGTTTTTCCATTGACCCCGGAAGCATCTTTGGTTTACTGGGTCCAAATGGAGCTGGAAAAACAACTTTACTACGCATCATAACAGGGATTTTTTTTGAAGACGCTGGTGAAATACTATTAAATGGACATCGCTTTGATGCAACGGCAGATCTTTCTATGATTGGTTATATGCCCGAAGAAAAAGGGTTGTATAAAAAGATGAAAGTAGGTGAACAAGCTATGTATTTTGCCCAGTTGAAAGGGCTTAGTTATGCCCAAGCTTCTGAAAAAGTCAGATATTGGTTTGATAGACTTGAAATGAATTCTTGGTGGAACAAAAAAGTTGAAGATTTAAGTAAGGGAATGCACCAAAAACTTCAGTTTATTATCACTGTGCAACATGATCCCAAGCTAATAATTTTAGATGAGCCTTTCAGTGGATTAGATCCGGTGAATGCAAATGTGATTAAGGATGAAATTTTTGCTTTAGCAAAAAAAGGAAACACAATCATCTTTTCAACTCATCGCATGGAGCAGGTTGAGGAGATTTGCGACCATATTATTTTGGTAAATCAAGGGAAAAAACTGCTGGATGGCACGGTTGACCATGTGAAACAACAGTTCAAAGAAAACTTGTATCGAGTTGAAATGAACCCCGATCATTCTCTACCTAAAGAAACGGAAATCTATGAAATCATCAAAGACGAAAATGGATTGGTTGTTTTTCGTTTGAAAGAAGGAAATACGGCTAATGTCGTACTCAATTATTTATTGCAGCAAAATGTTACACTTCGATCATTTCAGGAAGTGCTTCCTTCGCTCAATGAAATTTTTATTCGATTGGTAGAAAGCACACCAACTGCTCGCCCATTTCAAACAGTTTGATAAATATTTTAAAGCTTTTTTTTACCTAATTCTGATGCCGAAATGAACAAGATTTTATTGGTAGTAAAACGTGAATATTTAACACGGGTTCGGAACAAAACCTTTATTCTTTCCACCGTCCTTACTCCGCTATTTTTCATAGCATTGATAGGATTGTCCACTTATTTTTCCCACAACAATAGCGAAGAGCTAAAGATTGCTGTTTATGATCAAAGTGGATTGTTTACTGCTCGACTAAAAAGCAGCTCCAATATTCATTACACTACGGTTCCACAAAATATTTATGACTCGTTCGTTCAGAAAAAGCCGGTTGATGCCTACAATGGCTTATTGCATATCCCTAACATCAATGTGGATACCCCCAAAGGCATTGAATATCTTTCTGAAAAACAATTAGGTGTATTTTCCCAAGATAAGGTTAACAGCGACTTAAATGATGTGTTGGAACAAGAAAGGATGATTCGCGCAAATATAGATACAGCACGCCTTTCAGAAATTCGTAGCAACAGTGTGTCACTTTCTCAAAAAATTATTGGTGAAGGAAGAAATGGAGAAGCAGATGCCGGAATTTCGGCGGCTATTGCCTCTATTTCAGCATTGCTGATTTATATGTTGATGTTTATCTACGGAACTATGGTGATGCGTGGCGTAATGGAAGAAAAAGTGAATCGGGTAGCCGAATTAATTGTTTCTTCTGTAAAGCCTTTTCAACTTATGATGGGTAAAATTTTAGGCATTGGCGCAGTGGGCTTAACACAGTTTTTGATTTGGATTGTTTTATTTGTTGTTGGTTCTTCCGTTGTAAGCTCCAGTTTGTCAGACGGACAAGTTCATACCTTGGTAAATAGTTCTGAAAACCTGAATAATGCACAAATGATATCCGGCGTAATCAGCGATATCAATTCTCACCTCAATATCCCTCTTCTTATAGGTGCTTTTGTATTCTACTTCATTTTTGGTTACTTATTTTATGCTGCATTATTTGCAGCGGTAGGAAGTGCTGTGAATGAAGACCCGCAAGATGCTCAATCTATGATGTTCCCGATCACGATCCCGATTATTTTTTCTATCGTTATCATGACTCGAGTAATTGGAGACCCTACTGGTTCATTGGGTGTTTGGTGCAGCGTTATTCCGTTTACTTCACCTATCATCATGATGGCTCGTTTGCCATTTGGGTTTCCTGGTACAGTTACAGTTTGGGAGTTAGTTTTGTCAATTCTTAGTTTGATAATAGGGTTTCTCTTTACAACTTGGCTGAGTGCAAAAATTTATCGAACAGGAATTCTGATGTATGGCAAAAAGCCCGCGTGGAAAGACTTGATACGCTGGGCTTTCAGAAAATAAGGATTAGTTTTTAAAATTGAATTACATGGCTAATGTCAGTAAAAAAAATGCCTCGGTTGTTGCTAAGACACTATGTGGAATATTAGGCTGAAGAACCATCATTTTTCCAGTGGAGAGAACATGAGTTTTGCCTTCTGTAGTAAAATTCATGTTGCCCTTTATCACCTGCACAGAAAGGGTTCCGTTTGCTGTGTGGGTTTTTAATTCAGCTTGTGCATGGAGCCCAATCAAAACAATTCTTAAACGATCACTTTTAAAAAGAGTCAAAGAATTTCGATCGCTTTGCTGCCAAGCGGATTCTGATATGATTTGTTGAATAGCCGCATGAATTTCTAATTCAAGAGTAGCTGCGTTGATGTTTCTTTCGCCTAATGGGCGTTGCGGTGTTGCATCATTTGATTTTTGTTCCATGTACTTTCTAAATACTATTGATGGTGATGTTTTAATTTTTCAATCAATGCGCTGGAGTAATCTTCGGCATAAATACCATAGCCGTTTACTAAAGTTCCTTTGATGCCATATTTGGCTGAAGAAATAGCATATACAATGGCTGAATCGTCAGGATCTGATTGACCTTCGAAGCGATATGTACCATCAATCTCAAATTCTTCAGGAGATAAATTGGCATCATGCCCATTGCAGATGAGACATTCCTCGTGCATGTTGAAATCAAGGGTGTAACCATCCTTTTTAAGTCCATTTATGGTTTCGGCGAGAGTGCCATAACTTGCTTGCATGTGATTTGAATTTTGTAATAATTATTTCAATAATGGTACTGTATAAAGTTACAAAGAAATTCACTTCAACTGTCGTAATTAATCGTGAAATCTATGTTTGAAAAAAACAGTAGGCTATCCAATAAGATAGGCAAAGCCATTTGATACCGGATCGCATAAATCCTTAACACACTTATCTCTAAAAATCTTTTCAATAAGATCCCTGACTACCTTGTATTCGTTGTGAATAGGGCATGGATGTGTTTCCGAACACTTACTTAACCCTAAACCACATTCTTTGAAAATCTGTTTTCCTTCTATTGTTTCTACAATGTTTGAAATTGGTTGTTGTTGCTGTGCTTCCGTAATGAAAAAGCCACCACTTGGACCTTTTAAGCTATTGATCAATCCCTGTCGAGCCAATTGTTGTAAAATCTTTCCAATTGTATGCTCACTGGCATTAATTTGTTCTGCCACTTCTTTTATACTCACCTTATTTTGTGGTGAACTTTTGCATGACAAATAGATTACAGCTTTGATTGCAGTTTTGCAGGTGTGGCTTAGCATTCAATTAACCGTTTAAAAACTCTTGACCTTCAGGAGAAATACGCGAATGGTTCCACGGTGGATCAAAAGTAAGATTCACATGTATCTCCCATTCCGGAAAGGAATTCATTAATGATTGTGTTACGTTGCTGTTGATGCTTTCGCCCATAGGGCAAAATTGGGTTGTTAAGGTCATGCTTGCATCAATTCGGTTTTCTGTTTCATCAAAATCAATTTGATAAATTAGCCCTAAATCCACAACATTCAGACCAATTTCAGGGTCATAAACATTGTACAATCCAGATAGTGCAACAGCACATTTTATATTATCGTTGGTGATTACATTCATGATCTTTTGGGTTGATGAAGTAAGGTTTTAAAAACGTTTGAAATATAGAGTATGGCAGATACTACTAAGGCAAATGCACCTATTTTTAAAAGAAATTCTGAACTGAAAATAATTCCAATCAGGAATAATAAAAATCCGACAAGGTAAACAACAGACATGGTGTCGTATATCTTTTCACTAAAAAGATCTTTAGGTACGGGTGTTTTGCCGGCATGTGCTTTGTTGTGATAAACTTTATTCCAAACAATAAATGGAAGCGTTTTAAAGGTCATGCCAAAAATAATAGCCGTCAGCCAACCAAAGAAAATACAGAAGCCATATAAAATACCCATTTGGGGAAATTGACCCTTAGGTAAAAGACTGAGAATGATAAACAATACCAAAATGGGTAACAACATTTGTAGCACCGAGAGTAATGATACTTTCATCTGATTGTCCACATTTTTCCTTATTCGAACACGATATGCAGTATAGCAATGACGGGCAAATAAAACAATTCCTATCAAGGCAATGATTAATGGCAAATACAAAGAAAATGAAGGGGCATTCAAGGTATTTAGAAAGATGAAACTTAGCAAACTCACATTGATGAGTATAAATATCCACCAAAGCGTTTTTTTATTGTCATACTTCGAAATAAGAAACATAGGAATCAACCGAGAAGCAACACCAATAACTAACATCAAAAACCAACCAATTAAGCCCATGTGTGCATGAATGGACAAGTAGGTAACGGAATTGTTTGGTAAAAGCTGACGGGTAAAATTGAACACTAAAAGCAACCCAAAAAAAGTTGTAGAAAACAGCCATAGTGCAGCAGCACCCATATACCAAGCATGAACATCACGTTTTTTACTTTCGTAAATGCTACTAAGCACATTAGTTAAGTAACACAGTACGCCTAAGTTTACCAATACAGCGCCGGTTTGTAAAAGAAAACCCGTTTGAAAATGATAAAAGCCTACAATCAAAAATGGAATACCTATACCGGAAAAAACAAAGGTCAGATAGGCTAATAAATTGCTGTCTAATTTACCTTCAATTAAAACCGGCAGCAGTTGATGTGACGCACCAAAAATAATCATCGTTCCCCAGCCCAAAGCCATAGAATGCACAATGGCTAAAGTATGTGGATGGAAATAGTGCTCCTCTACTATAGGGGTGTTCAACAATAATAGCACTGTTGCAAAGAAAAAAGATAGTGCTGCATAAACATAAAAGGGTAACACTACTTTATAGGTTGTAGTTTGTTGTAATCCGCTATTTCCTATGGGTCCCAGCACCGTCGTTTAATTGTTGTGAAAAATCAATAAATAAACCTCTCCTTCTTTCACTTCTTGAATTCTGAAATCGAAATTTCGATCTTTCAATTCTGTTAATAGAAAAACTGGAATACGCTTATGTTGAACAAAGAGTGCTTGTCCGCGAGGGAGCTTTTCTAATGCCTCTAATATGGCCATCATGGGTTGTGGCATTTCTAAATGACGAACATCTATATGCTGCAATTTTCCTTTAAACTGTTGTAACAATTCATTCCAATCACCTGTAGATTCTGTCTTTATGTCAACTGGTTGAAAGGAATCTATTCCTGTTTTGTAGAAATAAGTTTCTATTAAATCAGCAGATTTTGTTTCCACATAGGAAAGGAAGCCTTGTTTTTCTAACAATTTTATTAAGGGAATCGGCTCAAAGCTATTGATGATTCTAAGAACCTGCCCTTCTGATAGATCTTTTACTGTTTGCTGAATTAAACGTAAAGGATCATTGCCCGAACTGATTAAACTTCGTACATCCATTTCTACAATTTGGTCTTCACGAAGTGAATGTAAAAACGATGGTCGAGGTAAGTTTTCTTTTGTTTCCTCTGAAATGGAATTGTTTAAGGAAGGTTTGTATTGAAAACCTAATGGAGCTAAGGCTTGGAAAAAATCATTTGGTTGGCATCCGCCCATCTTGCAGGCCATAGCAATGGTAGCCCGGCCAGCCATTAATTTTCGCAACAGTGGATTTCTTAACTTTTTAAAATCATCACTGAGCTTAACTATGGTTTCTAATGCGTCGGGGTGGTGTTTTAGTATTGCACCAATTTTAGTTTGCTCGTTAATTTCCATGAAGTGGCTTTTATTACACAAAATCTATAGTTGCTTCCGCTGACAAAACAATATTGGATTTAAAATCGACTAAAATCTCCATTTTGTGTTGTTCATGTGCGGGTATCAAATAGCTTTCTCCTTCTGATAGTATGATGGTTCTGTCGCTAAAACTTATTTTACCTTTTCCTTTTCGTGCAATTACAAAAGCATCGCTGGATGCTTGGTGTAAGGGCATTGCTTCTCCTGCCGATAGCGTAACTTCTAAAATTTTATATCGGTCATTCCGATACTTTTCACTCATTTGCATAACTGATATTTTTTTTGAATTATAACCCTCGCCCATCATACAATATAATGGACGAGGTAAACTTGATTTATCCAAGGGTTTTCTCTATGGCTATTGTTTTTGGAAACAAAATGTTGTTTTCAAGGTGGATATGCGTATGCAAATCGTTTTCAAACTCGTCTAACATTTTGTAAAATAGGGTATAGCTTGCACAAGCATCTTCGGGGATAGCATAGTTGTTACTGTGTTTACGTATCTCGTCAAAAGCTCTACCAACGCTATCATGCTCTTGTTCCATTTGCTGCACCATTGTGGCGAAGCTTCCGTTTTGTTCTTTGGAATATGATACGTTTGAATTTTTTGCTTGAACAATCTTTTTTACCAGCGGAAAAAGAACTTGTTCTTCTGAGGTCATGTGATCCAGCAATTCATCATTCACTTCTTCAACCAATTGTTGGATAGGCAATAGCTCTGGATGATGACCTCCATGTACTCGAGCAACTTTTAAGGCATAACCACGCAATTCGGGTAGGTATTTTCGAACATAGTGATGGTGTGTATTTACAATGTAATCAGCCAAAAAATCTAAATTCCAGTCGTTGTAGTTTGTATTTCCCCCTGTTACGCTTTGCTCCGTTTGTTGTAATTCCTGCTCAACTTTGGTCGCATCAATACCTTTCTCTGCACACACCTCACGAACAGTTTTCTTTCCACCACAACAAAAGTCAATTCCATACTTCTTAAACACATCTGCTTTTCTTAGGTCTTTAGCTGCAATTTGTCCAACTGTCTCAGCTTCAGCATCTGTTTTTCTCGTTACTCGAATATCCCACCACTGCGGGCCTTGTTGTAAATATTGCCAAGTAAAAATATCACCGCGTTCTGAAAGCAATTGATAATATACAGGTTTAGGGTCATGATCATTGTGGATAATTAAGCTTTCGCCTTTACCCAATTTGTCAAATGTTTGAAAAATTGTGGGATGTTTTAAACGAGGCTCTAAAGAAGGTACATTGATTACAATGTCGTTTCCGGTATCTATGGGCTGTTCGTTGGGCAAGGTGTTTTTAATTGTTACCCGAATATCCCACCATTGCGGACCTTGCAGCAAATATTGCCAAGTAAAAATATCGCCTCGTTGTGCAATTAATTGATAATAAAGTGGCTTAGGATCGTGATCATTGTGAATAATCAAACTCTCACCTGCTTCCAATTTGTCGAATGCCTCAAAAATGGTGGCATGCTTCAACCTAGGTTCAATTTCCGGAACATTGATGATGACTTCTTGTGTTGTTTGCATTGTCGTATTTTTTTGTTTTTGACTGCTAATTTCATCGCAAAGCTAAGTACTATTTTTGAAATAAAAGTAAAAAAGTACTTTTTTACGATTAAATGATAATTGAATCGTTTAGGGGAAAGAATCAAGTGCTTTTGAATAGGGTAGAAGAGTAATTAAAGTCACAAACAAAAGCTATGATTTTACAGAACTTTGAATCAAACAAACAAACTGATGTCTTATCATTTTTCAAAAACAGTACTGGATACTTGGGATCATACGCAAGAAAAGTTAGCATCGCTAATGAAAGCAGAAGGCTTTGGGATTTTGACAGAAATTGATATGCAAAAGGCACTAAAAGATAAGCTGGGAGTAGAATTTAGGCGATATTCAATTTTTGGTTTTTGCAATCCTAATTTTGCATATCAAGCCTTGCAAACAGAACCTTATATTGGAACCATGTTGCCTTGTAATGTAGTAATGCAACAATACGAAGATGGACGAATTGAAGTCTCTGCGGTAGATCCTGTTGCTTCTATGCAAGCAATTAAAAATCCCACATTGGCAACATTAGCAAGTGAAGTTCGAGCCAAATTGGAACGCGGAATACTTGCGTTATAATAGAACAATCATGTTTAGGCTGCGAGTTATGAACTATCTTGCAGCCCAAATTTTTCTTGTTCTAAACAATGGAATATAAACGTTTATTAATCACAGCAGCCTTACCCTATGCAAACGGACCTGTGCACATAGGTCATTTAGCCGGCTGCTATCTACCTGCAGATATATATGTGCGTTATCAACGTGCACAAAAACGCGATGTGAAATTTGTTTGTGGGAGCGATGAACATGGCGTACCTATTACCATTCGCGCCATGAAAGAAGGCACAACACCTCAAGCGATAGTGGATAAATATCATGAGCTGATAAAAGAAAGCTTTCATCAGATGGGCATTTCGTTCGATGTTTATTCGCGCACTTCTTCTGCCACTCACCGCGAAACCTCACAAGCCTTCTTTAAAAAAATGTTTGATGATGGGGCATTTGAAGTGAAAGAATCCGAGCAATATTTTGATGAATCAAAGCAAATGTTTCTTGCTGATCGTTACATTGTTGGTACATGCCCTGTATGCAGCAACGATAATGCTTATGGTGACCAATGTGAAAAATGCGGATCAACCCTTTCTCCTGAGCAATTAATCAATCCGCACAGCGCTTTAAGCAATTCTAAACCTATAAAACGAAAAACACAACATTGGTATTTTCCGTTAAATAAATATGAAACATGGCTCAAAGAATGGATTGTAGAAGGGAAAAAAAGTGAATGGAAGTCTAACGTTTATGGACAGTGCAAAAGCTGGATTGATGCAGGTTTGCAACCACGAGCCATGACACGCGACAGTAGTTGGGGTGTGCCTGTTCCGTTGCCTAATGCCGCAGGGAAAGTACTTTATGTATGGTTTGATGCGCCTATTGGCTATATCAGTGCTACCAAAGAGCTAACTCCCATGTGGAGCGATTATTGGCAAAAAGAAGACACCAAATTGGTGCATTTTATTGGTAAAGACAATATCGTTTTTCATTGCATCATTTTTCCTGCAATGCTCAAATCACATGGCGGATATATTTTACCTGAAAATGTGCCTGCTAATGAGTTTCTAAACATTGAAGGAGAAAAAGTTTCAACTTCAAGAAATTGGGCAGTGTGGGTGCATGAATATTTATCCGATTTCCCCGATCAGCAAGATTTGCTACGCTATGTATTATGTGCTAATGCCCCAGAAACAAAGGATAATGATTTTACTTGGAAAGATCTTCAAACGCGCGTCAATAGCGAATTGTCGGGCAATCTTGGGAATTTCGTGAATCGCGCTTTTGTCATGATGCACAAGTTGTGTAATGGAAGAGTGCCAGCCTTTCATAAAGAAGCAACCAACGAATCAGATTTGGCATTGATTGCAGACCTAAAAGAAGCTAAAGAGAAAATTGAAGCCGCTATTGAAAGCTATAAATTCAGAGATGCACTAAGCGAAATAATGGCTATTTCGACAAAGGGAAATAAATATCTTCAAGTAAATGAACCCTGGAATTTGGTTAAGACGCTTGAAACAACTCCAGCCAATCAAAAGCGTATAGATAACTGCATACATTTATCTTTGCAACTTTGTGCCAATTTAGCCATTTTTATCAATCCTTTTTTGCCCTTCACTGCACAAAAAATGTGTAACATGATGAAAGTGGTAGAGCGTATGTTAGATTGGGAAAATGGCGGTAGAGTGGACTTGTTGAAAGTTAATTATCCCCTTCGTGAACCACAAATTCTTTTCAAAAAAATCGAAGACTCAGAAGTTGCTGATCAAGTAGAAAAATTAAAAACACGCAGCCAACAAGTTATGGAATTAAAAGATTCTACGTTATCAAACAATCAAACGGAACCCTCGCCTGAAAAAGCAATCATTCAATTTGAAGATTTTGCAAAGATTGATTTGCGTACAGGAATAATTCTTCAAGCAGAAAAAGTAGAAAAAGCAGATAAACTGTTGAAGTTGTCAGTAAAATTAGGTGAGGAAGAACGAACTATTGTTTCCGGCATTGCATTGTACTTTACTCCCGAAGAAATAGTAGGGAAGCAAGTGGTGGTAGTTGCCAATCTGGCACCTCGAAAAATGCGCGGTATTGAAAGCCAAGGAATGATTTTGATGTCTGAAAACGAAGATGGAAAACTTGTTTTTGTTTCGCCTACAGAACCTGTAGCACCCGGAAGCGAGGTTCGCTAAGAAAATTAATTCTGATTTACGAATAAGTAGATTAATTTTCAACCCGAATTCATTTTTTAAAATAATAGATATACCACAATTATTTCAGTAGTTTCTAATCAAACTATTTGATTTTTGATGGGAGAAAAACATACAACAATTTTTAAGTGAAAAAGACATTATTAATCACAGGTGGAGCTGGATTTATCGGCTCTCATGTTGTTCGACTATTTGTAAACAAATATCCAGAATATCGTATCGTTAATTTAGATGTGCTTACTTATGCTGGCAATCTTGAAAATCTTACAGACATTGAAAGTAAGCCCAATTATACCTTTGTAAAAGCAGACATCCGAGATGCCTCAGCAATAAACGATATTTTCAAAGAATATAGTTTCGATGGTGTGATTCATCTGGCTGCTGAAAGCCATGTTGATCGTTCACTGAAAGATCCCAATGTTTTTATAGAAACCAATGTGTTAGGAACAGCCAATTTACTAAATGCAGCTCGTGAGCTTTGGAAAGATGAAATGGAAGGAAAGCGTTTTTATCATGTTTCTACAGATGAAGTTTATGGCTCATTGGGCGATACCGGCTTTTTTTTGGAAACAACATCTTACGATCCTCAATCGCCCTATTCCGCTTCCAAAGCGGCTTCTGACCATTTAGTTCGTGCCTATGGCAATAGCTATCACCTTCCATTTGTTGTTACTAATTGTTCAAATAATTATGGACCTAATCAATTCCCTGAAAAGCTGATTCCACTGTTTATTAACAATATTCAAAACAAAATTCCATTACCTGTTTATGGCGATGGTAAATATACTCGAGATTGGTTGTTTGTAGTGGATCATGCACGTGCAATTGATTTGGTATTCCATGAAGGTAAAAACGGAGAAACCTACAACATTGGCGGATTTAATGAATGGCAAAATATAGCTTTGATCAAGTTGTTATGTCAACAAATGGACGAAAAATTAGGCAGAACACCGGGAGAATCCGAAAAACTGATTACCTATGTTAAAGATCGTCCGGGGCATGATCGTCGCTATGCTATCGATGCCTCCAAAATCAACCAAGAATTAGGTTGGAAACCATCCGTAACCTTTGAAGAAGGATTAAGTCAAACCATAGACTGGTATCTTCAAAACGAAGAATGGCTAAGAAGCATAACCAGCGGAGATTATAAAAAATACTACCAAAGTCAATACAGTTAATAATACACAGAACCCACATCAAACGTAGCATACAAAATCTATTTTAATGAAAGGAATTATCCTCGCCGGTGGATCCGGAACCCGACTATATCCGCTTACTATTGCAGTTAGCAAGCAACTAATGCCAGTCTATGATAAGCCGATGATTTATTATCCGCTTTCCACACTGATGCTTGCCGGAATCAATGAAATATTGATCATCACCACGCCTGAAGATCAAGCCGGTTTTAAAAAATTACTTGGAGATGGAAGTCAAGTCGGATGCCGATTTGAATACGTTGTGCAACCAAGCCCCGATGGATTAGCACAAGCTTTTATTTTGGGCGAAAAATTTATAGGAAATGATTCTGTTGCATTGATTTTGGGCGACAATATTTTTTATGGCTCCGGTATGGGAACCTTGTTGGGAAAAAAAGTAAATCCCGATGGTGCGGTAGTTTTTGCTTATCAAGTTACCGATCCTGAACGATATGGTGTGGTAGAATTTGATGAAAACAACCGTGTGCTGAGTATTGAAGAAAAGCCACAACAACCGAAATCAAATTTTGCTGTTCCGGGACTCTATTTCTATGACAACCAAGTGGTAGAAATTGCTAAAAATATTAAACCCTCTCCACGAGGAGAATATGAAATTACCGATGTCAACAAAACCTACTTGTCGTTAGGCAAGTTAGAAGTAGGAGTGTTAGATAGAGGAACTGCTTGGTTAGACACGGGTACCTTTGACTCGTTAATTCAAGCAGGTCAGTTTATCGAAGTGATTGAAAAACGACAAGGTTTGAAAATTGGATGTATTGAAGAAATTGCCTACAACAAAGGATGGATTACGGATGAACAAATGGAACAAAGAGCGCACTTTTTTGCAAAGTCGGGTTATGGTACTTACCTGCACAATCTCTTGAAGCAAAAACTTAGTTTTTTTTAATCGTGCTTTCTTTTTTTGAAATGCCTTTATCTTCGCATCCCGCTTTTTTTTAGCGGGATTGTTTTTGATTTACTATGCTCATTTATCTGATTCCTTTTATTTCTGCTTTCATTGGTTGGTTCACCAATTGGATTGCTATCAAAATGCTGTTTCATCCAAAAGAACCTAAGCAAATTTTGGGTATTACTTTTCACGGTATTTTCCCCAAACGACAAAAACAGTTTGCCAAAAAACTGGGTATGGTTGTCGCCAATGAATTATTGCATTTTGATGAAATTATTGCTCGCATTCGCGACCCTAAAAACCTAAGCGATCTCACACCGTTTATAGATAAACACATTGATGAGTTCCTTTATGTAAAACTAAAAGAAAAGTTACCTGTCATTTCGATGTTTGTGAGCGATGGCATGATTCAAAAAATTAAAGAAGGTTTACTCGAAGAAATTGAAGCTTTGCTTCCACAAATCATTGATCAATTTACCGGAAAATTAAGCACCTCTATTGATGTAGAAAAAATAGTTACTGAAAAAGTAGAAAATTTTTCTTCTGATAAATTAGAAGACATTCTGGTGAGCATCATGAGCAAAGAATTTAGATTTGTTGAAATTATTGGTGGTGTGCTGGGGTTTTTAATTGGTCTTTTACAGGTTGTGTTAACTCTTATTTCAGCCTAAAAACAGATTATTGCCAAAATGTCATTGTTTTTGACCTTCGTAGTGTCATGGTGTCATAGTGGTTTTACAAACAGGACAAAATTGGCTTAAAACACCAATTGGTATTTGATTTGCAAGATACGTTGAACAGTTGAAAATTTTAAAAACAAAAAACAAACCAAAATGTACAACGCAAAATCAAATTATGGCATTATGCCTAAGACAATCGGGGGATTAATCGAAGATGTATTTCAAAACGGCTTTCAAAACATGTTCAGCGAAGATGCTTGGAATGAAAATAAATTTGTTCCAGCAAACATTAAAGAATCAGACCAAGCTTATGAAATGCAATTAGTTGCTCCCGGCTTAAAGAAAGATGACTTTAAGATTCAAGTAGATCGAAACATCCTTCAAATTTCTTATGAACACAAGGAAGAAAAAGAATCAACAGGCAAATGGATTCGCAAAGAATACAAATTGCAAACATTTCGTAGAAGTTTCACCTTAAATGAAAAAATTAAAGCTACTGGAATTTCAGCAGCCTATAATGATGGAATTTTAACTATTGTGTTGCCTAAAAAGGAAGTGGTAGAGCCGACAAGCCAACAGATAGTTGTAAACTAATCTTAACTCTAAGAAAAACTTAAATTTAATAGAAGCGGTAACTGAAAGGTTATCGCTTTTCTATGTGTGTCAGGCATGTTCTTTATCTATAGGGTGCAAGTCCCGAACGAGAGTTGCAGTACTTATCGTTAGCCAAGGGCAAGGGTGTCCATCGTGAGATGGAATCTGAAGGCAGCAGGCGGCAAA
>JAFDXP010000032.1 GCA_018267875.1 Bacteroidota bacterium
AAAATTTCTGCTATCGGAGTTGGACCTGGTTTAGGAAACGCACCACAAACAAGGCTGGCTTTAGAAAAGTTTTTAGAACAACAAGTTCTACCTATTGTGCTGGATGCTGACGCGCTAAATATAATAGCGAACAAAAAAGAACTCTTTGCAAAAATTCCACCGAATTCTATTCTGACTCCGCACCCTGCTGAATTTGAAAGATTATTTGGAACCAGCACCAATTCTATGCTACAAGCCGAATTAGCACGCGCTCAGGCAATGTTGCACAATATCAATATTGTTTTGAAAGGACACTATACAATCATTGCTTCACCAGACGGTTTGTGTAGATACAATTTATCCGGCAATACAGGCCTGGCAACTGCTGGAAGCGGAGATGTATTGACAGGTATCATCACAGGATTATTAGCACAAGGATATATGCCCACCCATGCAGCAATGCTTGGTGTACATCTTCATGGATTAGCTGCCGACAAAGTATTAGATTCGGAAAGTATGGAAAGCATGATTGCCCGCGATGTTATCAAATACATTGGGAAAGCTTTTGGTGAGCTCAATAGTCGCTAATTTAATTGTGGGCTGGGCGGTAGGTTGAGCATGTAGTTAAATTGTGTACCCAACATCTGAATACTCTTCTTCCAAATATCCAAAATATCTGTTTGAAATAATAATTCTTGAAGCTCTGCTTCTGTTGGGGCATACACCATCCAATGACCTTGAAGGACTTCAGTTTCTAATTGTCCTTTTTTCCAACCTGAATAGCCTACTAACAAACGAACATCAGAAGAATTGCATTGTTGTGCTAACAACGCTTCTTGCAAAGCTTGATATGAACCACCCCAAAAAATATTTTCTAAAATTTTTGACCCTCCAAATAAGGTTGATTTTTTGTGTATCATGTGCAATGTGTCGGGCTGCACTGATCCACCTTGATAAATAGTGAAATCGGTTGAAGATAAGGCCGGCAACAAATCACCAAGCTTAAGATTAGTTGCGTGATTAAGTACAAAACCTACCGAACCTTCATTGCCAGACTCACATAAGAGTATCACAGAACGAAAAAAATTAGGATCATTCAAAAAAGGCTCTGCTATAAGCAACCTACCCGAAAATAAGGTTGCATTTTCAGGTCTTTCAAAGTTAACAACGTCCATGATGAAATAAATGTAAGACGTTTTGATGTCTTAGAAAAAAGAGAAATCAAGTTTCTATAAACATTGAAAGGGACGCATCACAAAAGCAATACCAATAAAAAACCATAGAAGATGGTACTTTTACACTCCTTTGCTGGAAATTGACCAACACATGATTCTCTATAATCTGCTCTTGTTTTTGCTCACTATCTTAGGTGGCAGTGCGCCTATGTGGATAAAAGCGATCAATGATAAAAGCACCAATTATCTGTTAGCTTTTTCGGGTTCATTTTTACTGTGTATCACCTTTCTGCATTTATTGCCCGAAACGTTTGAAGACATGGGACATCGTGCTGGCTTGTTTTTGCTGGTTGGCTTTTTTTTACAGTTGGTCATACAACGCTTTACACACGGTGTAGAACATGGGCATACGCACATTGGCGAAGTTGCCACACACGACCATGCGCATCATCATCATGCTGTTCCTATCTTTTCTATTGTTGCAGGACTTTCCATTCATGCCTTCATGGAAGGATTGCCTTTGGGTTTTCACTATCGGCTTCCTGCTACACAATCCTCTTTATATCTGGCTGTTGCCGCACATAAACTGCCGGAAGCCATGTTGCTTACCTCATTGATATTACACTATCGAGGTAAAAGTGAAGCTTGGAAAATGCTCATCTTCTTTTCTATGATTACTCCTATTGCTGCAATGTTAGCCGGAGCTTTGGGTACTCGATATTATTTAATGAGTCAAGTAGTCATGTGGATAGTGCCGATAGTAGCGGGAGCATTCATTCATATAGCTACAACCATTTTTTTTGAAAGTGGAACAAGTCAACATTTACTAACTTCAAAAAAATTAGCCGCTATACTTACTGGTGTTGCATTAGGATTAACTACGCTTTTGATTCACTAATACAAGCCTCTTTTGTTACAACTCAATCGAAAGACAATCGAAAGCCAATTGAATTCCTTTCGGCAATTGTTTGTTAACCTCATTGTGCAAACCAAGTTGATGGCTGATGTGGGTAAAATATGTTTGCTCTGCACCAATTTGCTGGGCTACCTCTATCGCTTCAGATAAGGTGAAATGAGAAACATGTGCTTCTTTACGAAGGGCATTCAACACCAACACTCGACTACCTTTTATCTTTTCCATTTGTTCAGGTGCTATATAATTTGCATCAGTGATGTAGGAAAAGTCGCCAATTCTAAACCCAAGCACATTCATTTCAAAGTGCTTAACCGACAATGGAATAACTTCTAAATTCCCTATTGTAAAGGGTCTATTTTCCTGAATAGTATGGAGGTTAATTTGAGGAACGCCTGGATAATGTCCATTCTCAAAAATGTAAGCATACTCACGCCTCAGTGCAGCCTGAGTTTCAATAGTAGCATAAACATCCATAGGCTTCTTCTGAAAATAATTGTAGGCACGTACATCATCTAATCCGGCAATGTGATCTTTATGGCTATGGGTAAATAATACAGCATCTAATTGTTCTACTTGACTACGTAGCATTTGGTAGCGAAAATCAGGGCCTGTATCAATTACAAGCGATAATCCATCAGATTCTACCCATACTGAGCTACGAAGGCGATTATTGTGTGGGTCATGCGAAGTGCATACGGCACAGTGACACGCTATAATTGGTACACCCTGTGAGGTTCCGGTGCCGGTAAAAGTTATTTTCACGCTTAGAGATCCATTTGTGTTTGAATGCCGGCTTCATCATCGAATGCTAATGAACCTTGTAATTGTTTATACCACTTTTGCATTTCGCTGCTCAATTCTTGCTCCAATATTTTTATAGAAGGTAAAATTTCCATCAGTGCATTGATACGACCTTCTACATTCAAAAACTTATTGATGACAACAACTCTCTTTTCTTCTAAAATGCAATAACCCGAATTGAAGTTCCCCTTCTCAAAGCGAATAATATAGCGTGCCTCGTCAAAAAGTTGTTCCATTTTTTTCAGGGTAGTTGCAGTATATTTGAAGCTCATTTTCCAAGTTCCGGTTTCGATGGCTAAAGTAAGAAAATTCGCTGCACTAATTGGATTTATAACATCTATCCTCCCCTTACTTTCCAAAGCTCAAAACCCATCAAACTATTACATTGAAGATCCTCGAACGTTTTATGCAGGCATCATTGCTGGAGGTAATTTTACTCAAGTAGATGGCGACAATTTTGCCGGCTATCACAAAGTGGGATTAAATGTAGGAGGCATTGTCTATACGCATTTAGGCGATCATTTAGCAGTAAGTCTTGAGATTCTTTTTTCACAAAAAGGTGCTAAAGGGAATAAAGAGCAAGGCGCTTCTACACAGCAAGGCAGTTTCTTAATCACACAATACAAAAGTGCTTTGAATTATGCTGAAATCCCGATTCAGCTTTGTTATTTCGACAAACGTAGAAGCCATTTTGGCGGCGGCTTTTCTTATTCTCAACTGATCAGCGCAAAAGAAACTACGGTAACAAATCCTAACTATCCCTACAATTTTGAACAATATCCCTTTAAAAAATCAGACCTTAATATTGTGTTGGGAGGCAATTTACATTTAGTAAAAGGCTTGTTCTTAAACCTTCGATTTCAATACTCGCTCATTTCTATTCGCAACAATATTCCGCCCGGTTTTGGCGATCGTGGTCAACAGTTTAACAACATGTGGACGGCACGATTGATGTATCTTTTTTAGCGTGGCTGATGCTTGTTTGATGATGTTGTTTTTGTCATAAAACGATCGTCTGTAAGTGTCCGTAAAAACGACTCTAAGTCTTGCTTTTCTTGCTCCGAAAGACCTAATGGTTTCGACAATAAACGATCTCTATTTTTTCCGCTTGGCAAGGACGCTTGCGGGTTGTCGTAATAATCTATGATTTCACGTAGGGTGTGCATACTTCCATCATGCATATAAGGTGCAGTGATGGCTACATTTCGCAAACCTGGAACCTTGAATTTTCCTAAATCGTTAAGATCATGAGTAATGAGATATCGCCCACTATCTCTATGTTTGACTCCGTCAAATAAACCTATGCTTCTAAATTCATCTCCCGTAAAATCAGGCGAAAAATGGCATTCCAAACACTTTCCTTTTTCCCGAAAGACTGTCCTGCCGCGTATTTCTTGAGCTGACATCGCTGTGCTGTCATCATTCATCCAGCGATCGTTTTTGGTGTTTGCCGTTTCTAAGGTTCGTTCAAATGCCGCTATCGCTTTCCCTAAGTTTTGTTTGTTAGGTACCTATTTAAAAACTGAAATAAACCAAGCACGATATTTCTTTGATTGATTCAATCGAGCAATAGCAATTCCTATTGGCAAATTCATTTCATTATAATCTTGGATAGGAAATAAAGCTTGCACTTCTAAAGTAGCAGCTCGTCCATCCCAAAACAAATTTTTTCTGTCTGCTACATTCATAGCAGATGGTGTATTTCTAAAGCCGAGCCTTCCCTTTACGCCCTTACTTACAACAGTTGTATCCGCAAAAGCAAATTCGGGCTTATGACAAGAAGCACAACTAATCGTTTGATCTTCTGAAAGAATCGGGTCGAAAAAAAGTGTTTCTCCTAATTTTTCCAAAGTCATTTTTGGGGCAGAACGAAAAGAACTGATAGCCCCTAATGCTATAACCAGAAAAAGGATGACAACCCATTTTTTCATGGTTCAAAACTAATAGAACCAACCTAAACCTAACCTAAAATATGGACAATAGACAGTGCTTATTATTTTTCTTATAAAACCTAATTTGCAACACATTTAATCTTATCATGAAATGCTTTTAAACACGCTCAATAAACGCCCATATTTTTTTGCCTTATTTCTATTTGCTGTTTTTCTTTTCATTGGCATAACTACATACCAAGATTATGGGATAAGTTGGGATGAGATAGCTCAAAGAGAAATTGGCTTGACCAGCTATCGCTACATTTTTGAAGGAGATCATACGCTGGACAATTATATAGAACGTGATCACGGTGTTGGATTTGAGTTGCCTCTAATCATGATAGAACGAGCCTTACACCTGTCTGACTCAAGAGAAATATACCTGATGCGTCATATTGTATCGCACATTTTTTTCTTACTTGGCTGTTTGTGTGCCTTTTTTTTGGCTCAACGAAGATTTCATCGTACTTGGGTTTCATGCTTTGCCTTTTTAATGCTCGCCATGCACCCACGCTTGTATGCGCATTCTTTTTTTAACAGCAAGGATATTCCTCTCTTAGTCATGTTTATGGTTTCTTTATTCCTATGGGACATTGTGCTGGAACGAAAGAAAATAGGTTGGGTATTGATGTTGGGAATAGCCGTTGGTTATACGATGAGCATTCGATTATTAGGGGTCGTGTTGGTAGCCGGCTTTTCATTCTTTCTACTTATAAACGCAATTCAAGCTCGATTTCAAAAATCAACGACAAATAATACATTACCGCTACAATGGTTAGGCATCCTATTTACTTTCTTGCTCACCACATCCCTAAGTTTGTATGCCTTATTTCCTACGCTTTGGGCACATCCCTTTCATAGTATCGTAGCATGTTTTGAAAGCTTATCCCATTTTCGATGGGACAGCCATGTGTGGTTTCAAGGAGTGCAGGTTTTTTCACTTAAGCTTCCGGCATCCTATTTGCCCGTGTGGATTGGCATTACCACACCCGTTTTATGGCTACTACTTGGCGGCATTGGCATCCTAATGGTTATCGTTTCTGCCCTTTGTTATCCACGCCAATCTTGGTTAAATTTAGACCAACAACAGACGATCCTATGGCTATTCTGCACCCTTGCTCCTATTGTTGCTGTTATTGTTCAACATTCTGTAGTTTATGATGATTGGCGACACGTGTATTTTATCTATCCGTCTTTTGTCATGTTGGCTTGTCTTGCTATTCACCAGTTGTCGAAGAAGAAACTCGTACCAATTATTGCGACCTACTTATGCTTGCAAATAGTTTTTTTGGCACGCCATATCATTTCTCTACACCCCTTCGATCAAGTATATTTCAATCGGTTAGTTTCTCACGAAAATGAGTATTTGCGCAATCATTATGAATTAGAATATTGGGGTACCAGTTGCTTTCAAGGATTAGAATATTTAATTGCACAAGCACCACAAAGAGAAATAAAAATTGCTTGGGGAAAATCCCCCTTAACCTACAACGTAAATATGTTGCAAAAACAAGACAGAGAACGCATCCAATTTGTAGATGAAAAAGATGCAGACTACTATGTAACTTTCTTTCGTGATCATCCAGAAGATTACCACTACTCAAACATTTTTTATGAAATAAAGCGTGAGGGTAGCACCATTCTTCGAATCTACGCACTACATTGATGATTAAACGAAATTCTATACAAGTTCATTTTCAAGTCAATTGTTTATCAAATTCTATTCTCAATACACATACATTGAAACATATTTTTCTCCTTTTATTTTTTTGCACTTGCCTTTCTGCTCAAGCTCAAAAAATTGACAAAAACGAACTGAGTGAAAAACTTGCACCTGCTATTCAACGAATGGGTGGCATGGAAGGATATACTATAAATGCAATGGTAGATAGCTTCAAAAAGCTTCGATGTAACGAAGTTGAAATGACCTTTGCAATTTATTACTGGATAACGCATCACATTTCATACGACACCAGAAAATCATTTTTTTCCAAAAATGTTAATCAAACAGCCTCCTCTGCTCTTTCTGAACGAATAGCCAATGCCAAAGGTTATGCTGCTTTATTCAAAGCATTTTGTGATGTGGCAAGAATTAAATGCATAGTTGTTGACGGATTAGCCAAATCTCATCCTCAATCTATTGGGTTCATTTCTTCCATAAACAACCATTGCTGGAATACCGTATTAATAGACAATAGATGGTATTATATAGATGCTACTTGGGGAGCTGGCACAGTAAATAACCATTTTAAAAACTTCCAATCAGAATATACCGATGCTTGGTTATTCACCAACCGTTGGCTCTTTGATCGGTCGCATTTTCCAAACAAAGGTTTTCAACCCTTATCAGAAGAATCAATCACAAAAATATCCTTTGCCAATGCACCAATCATCTATCCAACCGCAATTGTGTATCAATTAAAATATGCTTCCGATACACGTGGTTTATTGTCTGGTCGAATAGGCAGTTGTAAACGACTATTAATAACCCTTCCATCTACTGTAAATATCTATTCTGCCATATTACAAATGGGTGCTGAAAAAATTGTCCTTGACTTGGACCATGATGAGGCATATTGGTACATTGATGTACCTATTATTTCTAATAAAAATACCTCAGCCATTTTATGTTTAAACAACAAACAAGTCCTTGGCTTTAAGATGTCTGCCAAATAAGCAGGATAAGAGAAAGGAGTATCAGCACGTAGAAAAATCTTGTGTATAAAGCGATCTATAAAATAGGAGATAAATTACAAATTGATCCTTCTCAAAAAATGATTCAATATTCTAAGATTTTTTCCATTCATCCTGCAATTGCTTGGATGTTTTGGTACTGCCATCATGGCTCCATCCGGGAGGATAAAAAAGGTAACGAATCTTATCTCTGAATGAAACTGACTTTTGGAAATCACGAAAAATTGCACTCCATTCATGAAAGATGATGTAGATAGGATGATGCGGTTTGCTAACCTGCTTTGTTAGCCCATAATGCGGTTTTTCTTGTGGTAATTCAGGAGAAAAAGTACCGAATATCCTGTCCCAAATAATTAATACCATACCCATATTCTTATCTAAATAAGGAATGTTGCTGGCATGATGTACGCGATGATGAGAAGGTGTAACAAATAGAAACTCAATCCAACGAGGTAAATTTTGAATTCGTTGTGTATGAACAAGGATCCCGTATGTTTGAGTTAGTGCATACATAAAGAATATGTCAATCGGTGCAAAGCCAAGCAGGGCAAGAGGAATGAAGTATAGATAGCGATAGAATGGCATTAACACTGAGGAACGAAAACCGGTTGTTAGGTTGTACTCTTCTGATGAATGATGCGTTACATGAACAGCCCAAAACAAGCGTACATGATGGTCTATATAATGTTCTGCCCAAAACAAAAAATCTTCTCCGATGAAAAGCATCAACCAATAAATAACAGGATGCCAAGATAAATTTGGATGAAATTGGTAGAAAAAAAGAAGAACAGCAAGAGCGACACCGCGTAGCAAAATATCAATGCCTGCGTTTACTAGATTGAGATAAAGATTAGTCAGTGTTTCCTTCCAACTATAGAAACGCCAACCGTAAAAATGACTCAATAAAATCTCAGCAGGAATCAATACCGCATAAATCGGAATGGAAAGAAGCAACAAGATATTTTGATAAAGCTGACTCATAATAGGCAACAGGATACCGGTTCCTATGGAAATTAAATGGTCATGATTTCTTTTTCCTTGTCTTTACAATGCTGGTCTATTTCTACTATTTTCCTATCCGTAATTCCCTGAATTCGACCTTCTCCATCTTTTGCAGCATCTTCACTCAAGCCTTCTTTTTGCTCTTTTTTGATTTGTTCAATGGCATCGCGTCGAATGCTTCTTATTGAAACCTTTGCTTGCTCGCCTTCATTGTTTACACGCTTCACCAACTCCTTTCGACGCTCTTCTGTAAGGGGCGGCAAAAATAAGCGAATAATATTGCCGTCATTTTGTGGATTCAGTCCGATATTAGAAGCGATTATTGCCTTTTCTATGGCACCTAACATTTGTCTTTCCCACGGCTGAATAGATAACGTACGAGCATCCGCAACGGTAACATTCGCAACTTGGCTGAGCGGTGTGGCAGCTCCATAATAGTCCACATGAATGCCATCCAAAATAACCGGATTAGCTTTGCCAGCACGAATTTTAGCCAATTCACTTTCCAAATGTTGAATGGATTTTTTCATTTGCTGTGATGCGTCATCAACAATCATTCCTAAGGCCTCGCTCATAGTCTGTATAATTATTTAATTAAAAGGTGCACAAAACTAAGTGAAATCATTGTATTCTATCACAACCATAAACACAAGTCATTTTGGAAATTAAACAAGTGAAAATCAAGACAAAATTTATTTACAACACTTGTTTTTCTTTAATCAACTTATCTAACGTAGCCTTTATATCAATCAATGATTGAGACATTGCCACTAATGGCATTTCTCCCACCGGAATTGTGTCGCTTATATAATTTACAAATTGCCACACTTCTAACACCTCTCCCACATTCACTTCGTAGGGTGCATATTGAGGATTCAACGAACGCAACAACAGCGACCTGTTTGCTGCAATTTGATTGGAAACTAATTTAAAAACAATGCCATCATCTTTAGTTATTACAATACAGGGGGTGTCTGACTTTATGCTTCGCCAATCTTCAATATAATTTCCAATTACTAAACTTTTTTCCGGAATGGGAAACATGGAATCCCCAACAGTGGCAAACATTCTAAACTTACGATCGGGCGGAAGATGAGGCAAATGAAAGACAGGTAATTGGCTGATAAATTCCGGATCGGCAAACCCTGTAAGATAGCCTGCTCTTGCTTTTTGGGGTACAAATTCAATATTGTCTCGATTGTCGGGTGTAACAGTGGTAGCAAGTATTTTGAGCTTTTTACCGGAAATAAATTCTTCACTTGCAGATTGCAACTCAATTAATTGACGTTCGGATAGCTTGGAAAGGTCTGTTCGCAACAAGTTGTCTATACTGATGTTAAAAAAAACGGAAAAACGAAATAAATCTTCTACAGTTGGATTGATGGTTTGCCCGTTTTCATGCGCATTGAGCTTAGATCGCGAAATATTAAGCTGCTCGCTTAATTGCTCTTGATTTAATCCTAATCGGATTCTCAGAATTTTTATATTCCCTGCCCAGTAGCATATATGACTCTTAAATTCGGACACTATTATACGTTAATTATTGAGATTAATAGTGTCAAAGATAAGATGCCATCACTACATACAAGAATGTGTTAGAATTTGAAAGGGTTAGACAGCTATTCAAGAACATTTGCCAACTTTGTGTTGCGATGTTTTACAACGTTGATTTTCCATCGGGAACGGTAACTTATCTTTTTGAGGAAGGCATTCAGAGTATTGAACAATTCAAGAAAAAGCGAAGAACCATCTACTTGACTGATGATGTTGTTTCCGGACTATATCCCGATTTATTTCCGGTAGAATCTACGATCATTGTTCCTTCCGGCGAACAACATAAGACAATGGTGCAATTGGAGCGAATTATTACTCGAATGCAACAGTTAAATGTTGACCGAAGTTGTTTGTTGATGGCAGTAGGTGGCGGTGTGATAACCGACATGGCCGGATTTGTAGCTAGCATCTACATGAGAGGACTCCCTTTTGGCTTTGTACCTACTACTTTTTTGGCAATGGTTGATGCTTCAATTGGTGGTAAAAATGGTGTCAATTTCGGGCTTTTCAAAAACATGCTTGGCGTTATTCGTCAACCAGAATTTATTGTTTTCGATCCTTTATTTTTAAAATCATTGCCGCAACGAGAATGGAGCAATGGCTTTGCAGAAGCTATAAAATATGGTTGCATTTTTGATGAAACCTTGTTTACAAAATTATCCAAACACCATCTTTCCGAATATCATCACAATTTAACTTTGGCATCCTCCATCATTCGAAGTTGTGTGGACTGGAAAAATCGTACCGTGCTGACAGATGAACAAGAACGTGGCATGAGAAAACTTTTGAACTTTGGACACACAGCCGGACATGCCTTAGAGTCTGTTTGCTTATTGCCACATGGGTTTGCTGTAAGCATCGGCATGTTGATAGCTTGTAAAATTTCAGAAAGAGTAACCGGCTTGTCTGCACGTGTTACAGATCGAGTACAACAAATTTTAGTACATTACCAATTACCGATTCAGAATGATTTTCAAGTGGACGAAGTCATGCGTGTGTTAATGGGCGACAAAAAAAGAAAAGGCAATCACTTAGACTTTATAGTTCTTGAAAAATTAGGGAAAGGAAGCATAGTGAACCTAAATTTTGAGCTTATTCGACAGGTGTTAATCGATTTCAAAGATGCAAGTCACTATTAAGCCTTCTTTTGTTCACGGTAAAGTTGTAGCTCCTTCTTCCAAAAGCATGATGCAGCGTGTGTGTGCTGCTGCCTTACTACACAAAGGTTCTACTACTATTTTCAATTCAGGATCTTCCGCCGATGACCAAGTTGCTCTTGCCATAATTAAACAATGTGGTGCGCAAGTTTTAACAACCAACACACACACAACGGTCATTCAATCATACGGCAAGCTGAACACCGTTTCGCAAATTGATTGTGGTGAAAGTGGCTTATCTGCACGGCTTTTCACGCCTATCTTATCACAAAGTAATCAACCAATATTCATCAACGGGCAAGGCAGTTTACTAACCCGGCCCATGCCGGATATTGAGCCTGTTTTAAAAGCACTTCAAGTATCATTTAAAAGCCGTTTCAATTGCTTGCCATTTACGGTTCAGGGTCCCATGCAACCACAAGATGTAAGGGTGGATGGAAGAAATGGTTCTCAATTTTTAACCGGACTTCTTTTTGCGCTTTCTTATGCCGACAATGAAAAAATTGCTATCACGGTAGATGCACTTCAAAGCAAGCCTTATATTGACATGACCTTAGACGTTTTGGCACATTTTGGAAAGCGCATTAGCCATGAACACTATGAGCGGTTTATTATTCATCCCACTTCCATTGCTACACAAAAGGATATTGAGTTTACCATTGAGGGCGATTGGAGCAGTGCTGCCTATTGGTTAGTAGCAGGAGCAATACGAGGGAAAGTTGTTGTAGAAAATCTGAATCTTGCATCCCATCAAGCCGATAGAAAAATCATTGAAATCATACAAAAGGCAGGTACAAATTGCCATTTAATTAATGATTCTGTTTTTGTGGCGGAAGGCAAATTATCTGCTTTTGAAGTTGACTTAGCTGATTGTCCTGATTTGTATCCTATTGTTTCCGTTTTGGCCGCTTGCTGTAAGGGTATAAGTGCGCTACATGGTGTACACCGATTATGGCACAAAGAAAGTAATCGAGAAAAAAGCATTTCTGCCATGTTATCATCCTTTGGCGTGGACCATAAGATAGAAAATAATTCCTTGATTATAGAAGGTCGAGATTCGTTAAGATCCTTGCCCATAAATGGTTGTAACGACCATAGAATAGTTATGGCAGCAACTGTTGGCAGCCTTCAATCAGAGAATTTGGTCACTATTTCTGATGCACATGCAGTAAGAAAATCTTATCCTTCATTCTTTGATGATGCCGCCGGTTTAGGTTTAGTTTGCAATTTAAAATAAGACTGCAATGAATTCTTTTGGGCGACTTTTTCGTATTTCAATCTTCGGCGAGAGTCATGGTGATGCCGTTGGTATTATCATTGACGGATGTCCTGCCGGATTATCGCTTCATACGGATGATTTTTCTGATGATCTTTCTCGTAGAAAAGCAGGAGGAAAAGGAACTACTCCGCGAAAAGAAGAAGATAACCCGGAAATCATTAGTGGGTTGTTTGATGGACATACTACCGGTGCACCTTTGATTATTTTGTTTAGAAATAACAATGTTCATTCCACAGATTATGATATCATCAAAAACACACCTCGTCCCGGACATGCAGACTTTGTGCTTCATCAAAAATTTGGGGGGTTTAATGATTATCGTGGCGGCGGGCATAGTAGCGGCAGGCTTACGGTTGCTTTAACCGCAGCAGGTGTAGTAGCCAAAAAATTATTGCCCTTTGCTACTATACAGGCCAGGTTGATAGAAGCAGGTGGTGATCCAGATATTGATAGAGCTATTGCAAATGCCATAACCAAACAAGACAGCATAGGAGGCTTAGTGCAGTGTGTCGTTTCAGGCTTACCAATAGGTATTGGTTCTCCTTTTTTTGATGCGGTTGAGTCTTATATTGCTCACCTTATTTTTGCAATTCCTGCCATCAAAGGAATAGCGTTTGGCAGTGGTTTTTCATCTGCATTGATGACCGGAAGCGAGCATAACGATGCCATTTTAGATGAAACTGGTAAAACCAAAACGAATCATGCGGGAGGAATCAATGGTGGCATTACTAATGGAAACGATTTGACTTTCACAGTTGCCGTAAAACCAACCAGTAGCACACCCAAGCAACAATACACTTGGAATAGAACTACAAATTCCATAGAAGCATTTCAAGCCAAAGGAAGACATGATTTATGTATTGCACTAAGAGTTCCTGTTGTTGTAGAAGCCGCCACAGCTATAGCATTGGCCGATCTTTTATTGATAAGCCAAAGTATTGACTTGACAAAACCTAAATAAATAAAAAGGCCACATTAGGAAAGCTTGTCAGTAACTAAAATACTAATGAGGTGTTGTATTTCATCTGCTCGTTGATCTTCTCGATTGTAGCGATAGCACAAACAAAGTTCTTCCAGCATTTTTATGATTACTCGTTTTGTAGTTAGGGGTGTAAAATAGTGTGAGCGGTCTGCTGCATTTATTTTTTTCAAATAGGCATCTACATCTTTTTGGGTGTACACCATTCCATTCATGGGATCTATGAAAAACTGTATTTGCTGAATACCATCCGTATCCGGGCTGTAAAAATTATACAGTGTGTCCACATAAGCGAAAATAAATTGACGTGGCACATCAACGGCAAACACAGGAATATCAAGCAGCTCGCATAATGCTAAAATCAAAATACCAATTGAATATCCATTACCTTGTCGTCCTTCAATTACTTGATTGATGAAAAAGTATTTAGGCTCACGCTCTGTTAGTTCGTGCCCTTGTAACTTGTAAAAATTATATAGAATACTGTTGAAAACATTTACTTGTTCTAAAGGAGTCAGATAATTGTTTAGTTCCAGCCAAACATTTCGTCGAATTTGATCAAATTGAGAAAGTAAGGAAGCCTCATTCAAATCAGGAAACTGATATTTAGCAATCAATATAGCCCCCTTCAGAATATCAGGATGACGAGCTTGACTCCAGTCTAAAAACTCTTGTTGTAAGTCTTGATAATGCACACGATGAATGAGTTGTTCAATTCGTTCTTGAACATTTTCATCCGGCGTATGCTCCCAAAGGTTTTCGAGATTGGGAATAATTGCCTTTCCGTAGTGTAAAATTTTTTCACTTACGGTATCAAATACTTCGTCATCCGGATCATCAATCAGGCGAAGCAAGGCGGATACTTCCTTATTCTCCCACATAAAAAATAGCGACAGTGTTTCTGTTAGAAATATACAACAAAACAGTGAATCACCAATTTTACCGACACTTTTCTATGCTTCGTCTATTTTTTTTTGGTGGAAGCTTTTTTTGCAGTAGTAGCCTTTTTGGTGGTTGCTGCTTTTTTCGTTGCTGTTTTCTTAGATGTTGTTGAAGATTTCTTGGAAGCAGTCTTTTTGGTAGCCTTAGTAGCAAATGCATCCGGCATTTGATCTGTAATCATTCGCTTAACATCTTCTAACGAGATCAGTTCAATTTCTTCTGCTGAATATTTCTCACCATTTTCTTTCTTTCCTAATTTCAACATAAGCTTCCCAAACCGGATAAATGCGCCCCATCGTCCATTTTCAAGGGCTATTTTTTCTTCCGGCCATTGTTGAATATATCGTTTCGACTCCTTTTCCACTTTTGCAGAAACTAAGTCTTCAATATCTTTTTGAGAAAGATTATCGAAGTCATACTTACGTGGTACGTTAATATATAGGTTTTCCCATTTAATGAATGGACCAAATCTTCCTTTTCCTTTGGTAACAGGTTTGCCTTGATAGTTGCCTACCGGTGCATCTGCTTGTTGCTTTTCTGAAATTAATTGAATTGCCCGATCGATACTTACGGATAATGGATCTTCATTTTTCGGAATCGAGATAAATTGATCACCCCATTTTACATAAGGCCCGAAACGCCCTGAATTGACAGTTACTTCACTCCCTTCATATACACCAATAGTCATGGGTAATTTAAATAAGTCAAGAGCTTCTTCCAGCGTGATGGTTTCTATACTTTGATTCGATTTCAAAGTGGCGAATCGTGGTTTTTCTTCTTCATCTGCATTTCCAATCTGCACCATTGGGCCAAATCGACCAAGCCTTGCTAATACGGGTTTCCCGCTTTGCGGATCGTTGCCCAATTCACGTTCGCCTTTTGCTCTGGCTGCAGTTTCGATTGTTTTTTCTACCCGTTCATGAAATGGGTGGTAGAATCCGTCAATCATCTTATCCCAAGCTATTTTTCCTTGCGCTATATCGTCAAATTCTTGTTCAATTTTAGCCGTAAAACTATAATCCATGACACGGGTAAAATGTTCTTTCAAAAAATCAGTAACCACCATTCCTAAGTCAGTTGGAAAAAGTTTGGCTCGCTCTGCACCTACATTTTCAAATTCTGATTTCCCTGACATTTTTCCAGCTTTCAAACTAAATATTTGGAAAGCTCGTTTTACACCCTCTTTATCTCTTCTTTCCACATATCCTCGCTGTTGGATAGTGCTAATGGTGGGGGCATAAGTAGAGGGTCGCCCAATGCCCAATTCTTCCATTTTTTTCACTAAGGAGGCTTCGGTATATCGTGGTTGTGGACGGGTAAATTTTTCTGTAGCACGCATTTCATGTAGGTCTAAAGTTTGACCATCGTGCAAAGGCGGCAAATTTGAACTGCCTTCTTCTTCCCCATCTTCATCATCCCGCCCTTCGGTATATACCTTTAGAAAACCATCAAATTTCAAAACTTCTCCACTGGCAGTGAGCGGATCGGGGTGAGTTGAAACTGCAATTTTTGCAATCGTTCTTTCAAACTGCGCATCAGCCATTTGACTGGCCATAGTTCGTTTCCAAATCAATTCATACAAACGTTGGGTATCAGTATCACCCACTGCAGTAGTGTTCATATCTGTGGGGCGAATGGCTTCATGCGCTTCTTGAGCAGATTCATTTTTATTTTTGAAAGTGCGCTTTTGAAAGTATTTATTTCCATACTGTGCAGTAATGGATTGTTGAAGAGCTTCTAATGCTGTGTCAGACAAGTTTACCGAATCGGTACGCATGTAAGTAATATGTCCGCTTTCATAAAGGGTTTGTGCAACACGCATAGTTTTGGCCACTGGATATCCTAATTTCCTACTAGCTTCTTGTTGCAAAGTAGAAGTAGTGAATGGTGCTGCCGGTGTACGTTTGGCAGGTTTCACTTCAATTCCGGCAACTTGATAATTTGCCGATACACATTTTATCAGATAGGCTTCCGCAGCTTTTGCATCTTTCAAATTGGCAGGTCCTTCCGCTTTGAAAAGCATATTCTTTCCATGAATATCAGGTGAATGAAAAAAGGCTTCTATTTTAAAACTGGCCTTGGGTTGAAAATGGTTGATGTCTCGTTCTCTATCTACAATCAATCTTACTGCTACGGATTGAACACGCCCAGCGGAAAGATTATTGCGCATACTCATTTTGCGCCATAAAACGGGTGATAATTCAAAACCAACAAGGCGATCCAATACACGACGAGCTTGTTGTGCGTTCACCAAGTCCATATTTACAGTGCGTGGATGTTCTACAGCTTTTTTTATAGCAGGCTTTGTAATTTCATGGAATACGATTCTTTTAGTGTTGCGGGGATCAAGCCCCAACACTTCACATAAATGCCAAGAAATGGCTTCTCCTTCGCGATCCTCATCCGTCGCTAACCAAACCTCTTGTGATTTTTTTGCGAGGCTGCGAAGCTCACCTACAACCTTGTGTTTATCATCCGAAACGATGTAAGCAGGCTTAAATCCATTTTTTATATCAATACCCATATCTTCCTTAGCAAGATCACGTATATGACCATAACAGGATTTTACTTCAAAATCTTTACCGAGTATTTTTTCAATGGTCTTGGCTTTTGCAGGTGACTCTACTATCAATAAATTTTTGGCCATGGTATTCTTCTATCAAAAGGTTCTTACAAAGTAATAGGCTTCGCTATGACACGAGGTGTGCAATAATAACGGATTGTTTTGGAAAAAACGAAAGAGCGACCGGAATAGTCCGATCGCTCTTTGAGAATAGATTTGTATAACAGCTTAGTGTGTTACTACAAAACGATTAGTCATACGCTGACCGTTAGCTTCAACAGTATAGAAATAGATACCGTTAGCCAAGTCGTTTGTAGAGATAGTAACTTGTCCATTAGTACCATTTGCAACCTCGGCAACCTTCAAAGTTTGACCAACAGCGTTAGTTACTTTTACGGTAGCAGCAGCAGCAGTTTTCAATGTGTACTTAACAGTTATTTCTGTGTTTGCAGGGTTTGGATAAGCTTTCATGTCTGCAAAGTTAGAAACGTCTTTTACTGCCAATTCTTTCAAACTCATACAGCTACCGCAACGAACGCGAGCAGCAATATTGTGGAATTCGTAAGCAAGAGAAACAGGATTTGTTTGAACTGCTTCTAATACTACAGTTGGAATCCACCAAGGTGAAGCACCGGTAGTGAACATCAAGCTTGAGCCATTGCGATCATTATAATCGTAGTAAGTATATGGCATCTTAGCTGTAGTGGTACCGTAAGAATTCATATAAAAACGGTGGTATTGAGTAACCGTATCCATAAGTGGATTTTGAACAACATCACCAGATTTGAAAGCAATTGAAATGCCGATATCAGAACCGGCAGGGATTGTAATGCCACCACCAGGTACTGCAACAAAGAAATCACTGATAGTTACAAAACCTGCTGAATCCGGATGACCCATAGCTGCTGTCAAAGGAAGTTTCCAGGCAATCGTTGCGTTGTTGATAACGCGCTTCATTGCATTGGCAGGAGTACCTGCATCAGGATCTACTGCTTTTAGTGTATCCTTAGTAGTAACGTTAGCAACCCAAGAAGCTGCAGATTTAAGCCAATAAGAATAACCGGTATATGGTGCCATGGAAATCACCAATGTATCCACAATTGTAGCCGGACGACCAGATTCCCTTACATAAGCACCACTGAAGTATAACGAGTCAACTCTATAAGAATGTACTTTGTCAATACCCATTGTTGTGTTGCCGTATAATGTACGGTCATTAAACAAGAAGGTGCTTGGAGAGATCACTTGTGCTGCAGAAGCAAAATTGATTGGAGCTAAGCCGTTGGAATAAGCAACATTCACCGTAGAATCCCACCACATAGGGAAGATATAACTGGTGATACTTGGAGCTACGTTTGCAAGAATACCATCCAAATGATTGTACCAGCGTGTAGAATCTGTAGGAGCGGTTGTTTTGTTTGCTGTATTACCTTGATTGGTAGTAACAAATGTGCGTCCTGGATTTTTGATCTGAGCATCATTTGATATTCCTACGCGGAACTGATTGGTGTTAACCATGCTCCCCTGTGTTGCATACTGTGCGCTTGCACCAGCAGCCATACACCCTGCTGCAAAGAGTAAAACTAATTTTTTCATCGCAAAAAATTTTTAAACCAAGTTTAGCTTGTAAAGATAATGATTATCGTTTCAAACAGACAAATTTATTTGTTCAAAAGGTTGGAAAAAACTTAGGTATTATTTGTCATTCTTTGAAAATTCAAAAGGGCTTTACTTTTGCCTGACATTTCTACGTATGCTTCCACAATTTGACAATACCGAAATTGCTTTTCGATACAAGAATTCAAAGGATCTGAAACAAGCACAATTTCTTTTTTCTTCCATGGGTTCTCAAGCATTGACCTCTATTGGTATAAAGCTCACTACTTTAGCACTCAATCTTCGCCTACCCATAGAAGGAATCATTAAAAGAACAATTTTCCGACAGTTTTGTGGAGGTGAAACGATGCAAGAAGCAGCACAAACAGCAGATACCTTAGATAAATATGGTGTTGGTATTATCCTTGACTATGGCGTGGAAGGGAAGGAAAATGAAGTTGAATATGACAAAGCTGTTCCTGAGTTTATCAAAGCCATTCAATATGCGGCATCGCAAAAAAATATTCCCTTTGTAAGCGTGAAAGTAACGGGTTTTGCACGCTTTGCCTTAATGGAACAAGTGCATAACAGAGTAGAGTTATCGCAAGCCGAAAAAGAAGAATGGGCAAGGGTCGGCAACCGAATTGCTCAAATTGGTGCGGCTGCTCATCAATATAAAGTTATGTTGTTGGTGGATGCCGAAGAAACATGGATTCAAGATGCGGTGAATGACCTAATAGATCCATTAATGGAAAAGTATAATCAAGAAGAAGCTATTATTTTCAATACTTTTCAATTGTATTGTCACGGTACGCTACCCTATTTAAAGCAGATGTATAATGAGGCGAAAAGTAAGGGATATATTCTTGGTGCAAAATTAGTTCGAGGTGCGTATATGGAAAAAGAAAGAGCACGAGCTGCAGAAATGAATTATCCTTCGCCGATTCAACCTAACAAAGTAGCAACCGATCATGACTATGATGAATCCGTTCATTTTTGTTTAGAACACCTATCGAACATTTCCCTTTTTATTGGCACACACAATGAACAAAGTTGTTTGCTGGCAGCGAAATACATGGACGAACATGGATTACAACACAACCATCCGCGTGTTTATTTTTCGCAACTTTTCGGCATGAGTGATAACATATCATTCAACATGGCTAATGCAGGATTTCATGTTGCTAAATATTTGCCTTATGGGCCCGTGCGCGATGTAATGCCTTATTTAATGCGAAGAGCACAAGAAAACACTTCTGTAGCCGGACAAACCGGTCGAGAGCTTCTATTGATAAATAAAGAACTCAAACGAAGAAAGAGTTAAGAAAATAAAACCACCTTTAAGGTGGCTTTATTTTTCTATCGTTCGATGAGGAAAACATCTTCGTTATCCTTTTTCATTTTGTATCGTTCGCGGGCATATTGCTCTACCCGTTGTGGATTTGTCTTTAGTTCTCGATACTCATTTTCCATTCGAGAAATTTCATTTTGGAGATAAGCAATATTTCTGTTTACTGTTTGAATTTCCTTTTTCTGTGCTTCTTGAGCCATCCAACTATTTTGGTCGAAATACACAATCCACACGGCAAATGCGACCCCTACAATCAAAAATTTATTGGTAAGAATTTGAAATACTTTTTTCATTCTATTTAATTTTCAAAGTTAATCCGGTGAATAAATAAAATGTGCTTGACTCAAATGTGCTACTAAGATAAATTCAATTCTTAAAAAGAACATCAAAACTATTTTCCAAATTTCAAACTACGAGAAGGATACGAACCATTTCCGCCTAATTCTTCTTCAATTCGAAGAAGTTGATTGTACTTAGCCATACGATCGGAACGAGAAGCAGAACCGGTTTTAATTTGCCCGCAATTGAGAGCGACAGCCAGATCGGCAATGGTTGAATCTTCGGTTTCGCCCGAGCGGTGGCTCATTACAGTGTTGTAACGATTATGTTGTGCTAACGTTACGGCATCTATCGTTTCACTCAATGTCCCGATTTGATTCACTTTTACGAGTAGTGCATTCGCTATATTTTCATCAATTCCTCTTTGAAGACGCTTTACGTTTGTTACAAAAAGATCATCCCCCACTAATTGCACCTTATTTCCTAAAGCATCGGTCAACTTTTTCCAACCTGCCCAATCGTCTTCTGCCATACCGTCTTCTATACTTACAATTGGATACTTACTGCACCAGTTTATCCAAAATTCTACCACTTCATCACTGGTCATGCTGGCTCCGCCTGATTTGTGAAAAACATACTTTTTAAGTTTGTCATCATATAATTCGCTGATGGCTGCATCCATGGCAATAGCTACTTCATCGCCGGGCTTGTATCCTGCTTTTTCAATAGCTTTTAAAACAGTTTCAATAGCTTCTTCATTGCTTTGAATATCCGGAGCAAAACCACCTTCATCGCCCACGTTGGTCGAATATCCTTTTTCTTTCAGCACTGCTTTTAAGGTGTGAAATATTTCAACGCCCCAACGAAGCCCTTCACTGAAACTGCTGGCACCGACAGGCATAACCATAAATTCTTGAAAATCTATCTTGTTGTCAGCATGAGCACCGCCATTCAAAATGTTCATCATAGGAACAGGAAGTGTTTTGGCATTGGCACCGCCTACATAACGAAACAATGAAAGCCCCGATGCTTGTGCTGCAGCTTTTGCCGTAGCCATACTCACTGCAAGAATAGCATTCGCTCCTAATTTTCCTTTGTTTTCAGTTCCATCAATAGCAAGCATAGCGCTGTCAATACCGCGTTGATCCGTAATATCCCATCCATAAAGCTCTTCAGCTAAAGTGTCATTTACGTGTTCAACAGCCTTCAATACACCTTTTCCAAGATATACTTTTTTATTGCCATCGCGAAGCTCCACAGCTTCATGCTTTCCGGTAGAGGCACCTGAGGGTACTGCAGCACGCCCCATGTGTCCATCGCTTGTGTGAACATCAACTTCAACGGTAGGATTTCCACGTGAATCAAGCACTTGACGTGCCACAATGTTGGAAACGAAACTCATGATTATATTAATTTGATTAGTTTAGAATTGAGCGCAAAGATAATGGTAACAGATTGAGATAGGTAGTTATTGATAATACTCTAACTTTCTTTTTGAAAAGTCGCAATAAATAGAATCTCCAATGTGTTTATTGCTAATAAAAAAGGATGTGGCACTAGGACAAATTCTAAGTCGAAAATAAATTCAACTTGAAAATTTCTCAATAAAAACCATGGACAAAAGCTTATCTACGTCGTGTTTTCCAGATGTTGCTGTCTGTTTGTTTTTGTGCTTGCAACTTTTCTCCGGATTGCTTTTGCTTTTCCCAAAGAACAGAGCCCAATAAGGCGGCAACTTCTTCTGCTTCTTGATTCTGCTCTTGCAAAAATTCCGGTTTAAAATGCTTTTCTATAAACTTAGTGTCGAAATGCCCGCTTCTGAAAGGCTCCGTACGAACTGCCCATTTTCCAAAACTGAGAGTTGTTTTAATACCTTGAATATGATATTCATCCACAGCTCTGCACATACGTTCAATGGCTTCCTCTCGCGTAGCAGCATGAACAACTAACTTGGCTATCATGCTATCATAGAAGATAGGAATATCCATACCTTGCTCAAAACCATCGTCCACTCTGATTCCGGGACCTTTGGGTGGTAAATACATTTCAAGTTTTCCGGTATCGGGCAAAAAATTATTTAAAGGATCTTCAGCACAGACACGAAGTTCCAATGCGTGTCCCTGTATTTTTAAATCTGCTTGTGTAAAAGTCAGTTTTTCGCAGCGAGCAATGTTGATTTGTTCCCGCACCAAGTCAATTCCGGTAATCATTTCTGAAACACAATGCTCAACTTGCAAGCGAGTATTCATTTCTAAGAAATAAAAGTTCAGATTTTCATCTACGAGAAACTCAACTGTTCCAGCTCCGTAATAGTTACAACTTTTTGCAACAGCAACGGCACTTTCTCCCATTGCAGAACGAATAGCAGGTGTAAGACAACTGCTGGGCGCTTCTTCAACCAATTTTTGATGTCGTCGTTGAATAGAACATTCTCGCTCAAAAAGATATACATAGTTTCCATGCTGATCGCCTAATAATTGAATTTCGATATGGCGAGGCGCACCAACATATTTCTCAATAAACACCGCATCATCGCCAAATGCGTTCATGGCTTCACTTTTCGCCATACGCATTTGCTCTTCTAATGAATCCAAGCTTTCTACTACACGCATACCTTTTCCACCACCGCCGGCAGAAGCTTTAATTAGGATTGGGAAACCGATTCTTGCTGCAATTTCTTTTGCTTCGGCTACGTCAGACAAAGGCTCTTCTGTACCTGGCACCATTGGAACACCAAACTTTTTAGCGGCTTGCTTTGCTGCAATTTTGCTGCCCATCATATTTATGCTATACTCTGACGGTCCGATAAAAGTGATTCCAGCATCAGCACAAGCCTTGGAAAACGATGCATTTTCACTTAAAAAACCATAACCCGGATGAATAGCATCAGCACCGGTCTTTTTGGCTGCACTCAAAATTTTTTCTGCTCGTAAATAGCTCTGGGACGAAGGAGCAGGACCAATACATACCGCTTCATCGGCAAAGCGAACAAAAGGCATGGTGCGATCAGCTTCGGAATATACTGCCACCGTTTTGATACCCATTTCTTTTGCTGTGCGCATAACACGCATGGCTATTTCACCGCGATTGGCAACCAGAATTTTTTTCATAGCGGGGCAAAGATAATAGTCCGACAAATAGCTTGATGATTATCTGCTTTAATTTCCCTTGCAAGTAAAAATCTTTGATCGCAACTTTCAATCTTTATTGCAGTTCCATTACTAAATCATTTGTGTTGACTAATGTCCCCGAAGTCAGTTCTACGTTCTTCACAATGGTATCATAAGGTGCTGTAATGACAGTTTCCATTTTCATAGCCTCAATTACAAACAATGATTGATTTTTCTTAACTACATCACCTGCTTTCACCATAAGTTTAGATAACATCCCTTGTAGTGGTGCACCAATCTGCTTTTCATTCGCTCGATCTATTTTTTTGTTTTCACGTACCTCAACTTTTATCGAACGATCTTGTACTTCAATGGCACGAGTTTGTCCGTTTAATTTAAAGAAAACAGTGCGTTTTCCATTTTCATCTACAGGGCTAATACTTAGTAAACGAATTAAGAGGGTCTTACCTTTAGCAATTTCGATGGTTGTTTCATCGCCTTGCTTCATACCATAGAAAAACAACAAAGAAGGCACAACGGAAACATCGCCAAATAACTTCCAGAACTTCAATCCGTCTTCAAATACGCGGGGGTAAAATTTGTAGGACAATAAATCACAAAGTGTAAGCGATTCGCCAAATTGTTCTCGAAATGCTTTTAATTCTGCTTCAAAATCAATAGCAGCCAAGTGTTTACCGGCTCTTTCCGTAGCAGGTTTTTTATCTTTTAAAATGATGCGCTGAAGTTTTTCAGGAAAGCCACCAGTAGGTTGACCGATTTCTCCCATAAAAAATTGATTGACAGATTCGGGAAAAGAAAGTGATTCACCACGAGTATAAACATCGTCCGGCGATAGGTTATTGGCAACCATAAATTGCGCCATGTCACCTACCACTTTTGAGCTGGGAGTAACTTTTACTATATCGCCAAACATTTCGTTGACAGTAGCATACATCTCCTTTATTTGCTCAAACTTATCGCCCAAGCCAAGTGCAACCGCTTGTGGTTTAAGATTAGAATATTGTCCACCGGGAATTTCATGTTGAAAAACATCGGCAGCACTTGCTTTCAAGCCTGATTCAAAGGGATAATAGTAATCTCTAATAGCTCCCCAATAATCAGAAAACTGATTGAGTGATTTTATATCGTAAGTATTTTCGCGTTGGTGAAATTTCATCATTTCTACAACGGAATTAAAATTGGGCTGTGAAGTAAGCCCAGACAAGGATCCAATAGCACAATCAACCACATCTACTCCAGCGTCAATAGCTGTCATATAGGTAGCAGGTTGAAGAGAAGATGTGTCGTGTGTGTGTAGATGCAATGGAATTTTGACGGCATCTTTTAGCGCAGAAATAAGTTCTCGAGCAGCATAAGGTTTTAGTAATCCGCTCATATCTTTTATACCCAAAATATGCGCACCAGCATTTTCTAAGTCCTTTGCTAATTGAATGTAATATTTCAATGAATATTTGGTACGCTTGGGATCCAGAATATCGCCGGTATAACAAAGCGAACCTTCAGCCAAACCGGAAGTACGTTTTCTGACCATTTCAATGCAGGGAGCAATATTTTCCATCCAATTGAGCGAATCAAAAATTCTAAAAATGTCAATTCCTTTTTCAGAAGATTGTTCAACAAATTTTTCAATCAGATTATCGGGATATGCAGCATACCCTACCCCATTCATCCCTCGAATCAACATTTGTAAGAGAATATTGGGTACTGCTTGTCTTATTTTTTCTAATCTTTTCCAAGGGTCTTCTTTTAAAAATCGGATACAAACATCAAATGTGGCACCGCCCCACACTTCCATACTAAAAGTCTGAGGATGATGATGGGCAAAGCTTTCAGCAGCGCGAAGCATATCAATGGTACGCATCCTGGTTGCCAACAAAGATTGATGTGCATCTCGAAGGGTAGTATCCGTATATTGTATTTTATTTTCCTTTTTCAACCATGTGGCAAAGCCTTCTGCACCTAAGGAATTGAGCAATTGTTTCGTTCCGCTTTTGGGAGTTTCATTTTTTTCAAATGCTGGAATAATTGGTTTTTCAAATACTCGTGCTTCATCTTTTTTCTTCACATCGGGATTCCCATTTACTGTAACATCAGCTAAGAATTGCAACATCTTGGTACCTCGATCTTGACGCTCTGAAATAGCAAACAATTCGGGATGTTCTTGAATAAAATTTACAGTTGCACTGCCGCTAATAAAATC
>JAFDXP010000033.1 GCA_018267875.1 Bacteroidota bacterium
ATGAAAAATCAACTAACTGAATATCAATGACATAGGAATATACACAAAAATACAAAATAATTGCACTCATTTTTTTAACTGAGTAAAAAAATCAGAAAAAGAAAATGGGATTTTTAGAGGTGTCCATAAAAAACTTTTAGGGGTAAAGCTATCGCAAAAGTTGTATTGGTGGGGTAGCGAATGGCTATAGATTTAGGAGCTAATTCTCCAAAAGTTATGTGTAGAACAGTGATGGTTGCAAAAGCAACAGGTACGGCAATGCTATGTGCTGTGTGTTCGGTAATGGGTAAACTAAAGAAGTTGAAAAGGCGCAATAATATATTAGTTGTCACATTTTCGCCAACCCAGCCTAAACCAAGACTGGCCAAGGTTATCCCCAATTGTGTAGCTGCCAGGTAAGCATCTAAATTGTTGACTATGCTTTTGGCTGTCTTCACTAAATTAGTATTTTCCCGCACTTCAATTTGGGAGGAACGCACTTTTACAATGGCAAATTCTGCTGCAACAAAAAAGCCATTAAGTAGTACTAAGAAAAGGGTAATTAAAATGTCGGACCACATAGGATGTGCCACAAAACTATTACAAAAAAAATAGCTCAAGACGGAATGTCCATTCAGTAGAAGGATTTTTGGGCTTGTTCTTCTTTCTCACACTACTTTCTATTTTTGCCTTTGCACTATTTTGAGATTAGTGCCTATCTACTAAACGAATAATTTTCTGATGAATCATACCGACAATTTTCGACAAGAATCACCCAACTGGAAATGGGCATTTTTTTTAGTCAGTGCAATTATATTAGTTGCAATGCCCCTGCTTAGTCGTCAATATGGACAAAGCGGCGATGAGTGGTTGCAAATTGAATATGGAAGGGATATTTGGAATTATTTTTTTCATGGCGATCAACAAGCATTAAACTATGACAACAAAAGTTTGCAGTATGTAGGACAACAGTTCTATGGAGGCTTTTTTGATTTTCTGATGGAGATCGTACATCATTGGTTTCCATCCATACCTATTTTGATTGTTCGACATTTTTTCAATGCGCTTACCGGAGCCTTCATGATGATTTTTACCGGACTTTTTGCCAAACGATTAAGCCGAGATTGGTCTGTTGGGTTGATAGCCCTGCTGTTTATTGTTTTTTCTCCACGCATTTTTGGAGAGAGTATGAATAATCCTAAAGATATTCCTTTGGGTTGTGGCTTTATCATGGGTTCTTACTATTGGTTAGCCTTGCTGCAAGATTTGCCTAAAAATGCATGGCGACATGCAATAGGAATTGCGATAGGCTTTGGCATTGCGTTCGGAGTACGTTCGGCAGGTGGCATTTTGTTGATTGCCTATCTCGGCGTGATGTCGTTGCTTTATTATTTCACCGACAAAGAGTTTAAAGCCTTGATTCATGCTAATCAAAATCAGTTGTTGAAGAAGGGGATGATGATTGGTGCTATTGCCTTGATTGTTGGCTATATCATTGGTTTGCTCACCTGGCCTTGGGGGTTAGAGTCTCCTATATCTAACCCTATCGCATCATTGAAAGAAATGACCAATCGTAGTGTTACGTTGCGTGTATTTTTTGAAGGTGTTTTTCGACCCAATAATGCGCAACCTTGGTATTATGAATTGAAGTGGATGTTTATTTCCAATCCATTAGTCGTGTTGATAGGCATGGTTTTGTTTATAGCCTTATTAAAGCAAAGCAAAAAACAATATGGTTGGTTTGTGGTCATCTTTCTAATTTTTGCAGCATTTTTTACACCATTGTACATGATTTACAAAAAATCAAGCGTGCATGATACATGGCGACACCTATTTTTCATCTATCCGTTTTGGGTTACCATGGCTGCCTTATCTTTTCCCTTAGTTGGCAGTTTTTTAAAGAACCCTAAGTTGCATTTCATACCTTATGTTTTGGCTGTTATCGGATTGTTGCCTACTGTCATTTGGACGGTTAAAACGCATCCAAATCAATACGTTTATTTCAATGCATTAGTTGGTGGCATTGAAGGTGCCAATGGCTATTATGATACAGACTATTACCAAAACAGCGGCTTGCAGGATGCACAATGGTTGCTACAACATGCTAAGCGAACACCAGGTAAAAAAGTATTAGTTGCATCCAATATGCTTGGATTTGATAAATATTTTGCGAAAGACACTGCCTGGATTGGGTTCTATTATGTTCGTTATAACGATCGGCATACCAAGGATTGGGATTATTATGTTACCTATTCTCGCTATATTTCTCCGGAACAGTTGCAGAACGGGCTTTGGCCGCCAAAAGATGCCGTACACGAAGTGAAAGTTGACGGTGTTACTCTATCTGCTGTTTTGGAAAGAAAAAGTAAAGATGGAATTGCAGCCAATGAAGCACTACAAAAGAAAGATTTTGCTACTTCGGCACAACTATATGCAAGCTTTGTACAAGCAGAACCAAATGATGAAAATGCATGGGCAAACTATGGCATAGCTTTAGCGTCCATCGGTCAATTAAATCCTGCTATTGGTGCGTTGAAAAAAGCAACCGAGTTAGATCCTGGTAATGCACAATTCTTTCAAATTTTAGCACAGATTTATCAAGCAAAAGGCGAGCAGGCAAATGCACAACAGGCTATGAGTAGTGCCAATGCTATCATGATGCGAGAGGAAGAAGCGCAATAAACAGCAGTATAAAATCAAGGAACTACTGTATTTTTGCGCGCAATTTTTCATATACAACAAACAAAGTTTAAGTCTAATTATGGGTCGCATATTTGAAGTTCGGAAGTCTAAAATGTTTGCTCGCTATGATCGCATGGCCAAACAATTTACTCGTATTGGTAAGGAAATTGCCATAGCTGTAAAAAAAGGCGGATCAGATCCGGATACAAACCCCATGTTGCGCCGCATTATGCAAAACGCCAAATCGGTAAACATGCCGAAAGAGCGAATTGAAGGAGCCATAAAAAATGCACTCGGAAAAGACACTAGTAACTATGATGAGGTATTGTATGAAGGATATGCACCACATGGAATTGCCCTGCTGGTGGAAACAGCCACGGACAATACAACCAGAACAGTGGCCAATGTACGTTCGCATTTTAATAAAGGAGGCGGAAGCCTTGGAAACAGTGGCTCGGTAGGTTTTCTTTTTAAGCATCTTGGTGTGTTTAAACTGAGTGCAGAAGGGCTGAATGCAGAAAATTTAGAACTTGAATTAATTGATGCCGGACTGGAAGAGTTGGGCGAAGACAGTGAAGGACACATGATCGTTCGATGCGAGTTTAATGATTTTGGAAACATGCAAAAGGCTCTTGAAGAACGGGGTATTACACCTATTTCTGCCGAGTTGGAATGGTTGCCGCTTAATACGGTTGAAATTTCAGAAATCGCAGCAGACGATGTGTTTAAGTTGATTGAGCGCATTGAACAAGATGATGACGTTCAACGGGTGTTTCACAATATGGCATAATTAATAGCGAAAACTCATAAATATTCTTTGATGAGAAAAAGCCAATCATTACCCTTGCTCATCGGCCGAAAGCCTGTGTTGGAAGCACTTCAACAAGGAGCAACTATTGAAAAAATATTTTTACTTCGATCGGCTTCGGGTGAAGAAATTGGCGACATCAAAAGGTGGGCAAAAGATAGAAATGTGCCAATGAGCCAAGTGCCTGTTGAAAAGCTGAATAATCTTACTAAAGCTCAGCATCAGGGTGTTGTAGCATGGACAAGCTTGTTAGAATATATTGATCTGCAAGATGCCATTTCACATGTAGTAGAGCAAGGAGAACTTCCATTGTTTGTTTTGCTTGATGGGGTTACAGACACGCGAAATGTAGGTGCCATAGCTCGAACGGCACTTTGTTGTGGTGCGCAAGGAATCATTTTGCCAACCTCGTCATCAGCCTCGCTTACAGAAGAAGCCATAAAAACTTCGGCAGGAGCGTTGCGCAAAATATTATTGTGTAGAATTCCTTCGATTCAACAAGCTATTGATGTACTTAGACTAAATGGTATCCGAGTGATGGGTACTCAAATGCATGGTAGTGTCCCGGTGTATGAAACAGACCTTACAGAACCTTGTTGTATTGTGATGGGAGCAGAAGACACCGGTATCAGCAAAGATGTGATTCGCCGAGCAGATACGTTGATTCGTATCCCTATGAATGCACAATTTGATTCATTGAATGTGTCTGTAGCAACTGGAATGTTGCTGTATGAAGCCATGCGACAACGAAATTTATCAGAGAAATAATAAAATTAAAAGCCGCAGCACATTGAGTACTGCGGCTTTTTTGTTTCTGATGAATCTATTATTTCTTCACGTTGTCGTTTACAATTTTAGCAAGTTCAAACATGGAAATTTGAGCTTTGCCAAACAATGCTTTGAGCTTGTCATCACCATTAATCATACGCTTATTTTTGGAGTCCTGCAAATTGTTGGCTTTGATATAATCCCAAACTTTTTTCACGATCTCTGTGCGTGGCAATGGCTTGCTTCCCACAACTGCTGCAAGTTTATCACTTGGGTTAAGTGGTGCCATAAATGCCGCGTTTGGCTTTCTAGTTGCAGTTGCTTTGGGAGCTGCTTCTTTTTTAGGAGTTGCTTTTTTAGGAGCTTCTTTTGTTGCAGCCTTAGGCGCTGCTTTTGCTGTTGCTTTTTTGGCTGTTGCCATGATTGAAAATTTAAGAGTTAAGAATTATTGCGCTCTTGCAGGAATAAAATAAATACACTCTTTTTTACTCTGCAAATTTTTTCTTCGTATTTCTTGATGTTTTTAGGGTTTTGCCGCATTTCGGGATAATTTTTAAATTGTTCTGAATAAAAAGTACTCCTTTTTTTTCTTTCTAATTGACGAAATGCGTATAAAAGGCAAATTAAGTATAGTACATCTCCTTTTCTAATGATGGGAGTCATTTTTAGGTCTAATTATCATCACTATTTAAACACAACTTGGAAGCTACTTTCGTTTTCCCACTTCTATTTCAATTACGTTATGGATTTTACGGAAAGAAATGACTTTGTATTGTCTGAAACACCTAAGCAAAAGGTTGACTGTTTTCATTGCGGCACTGCTTGTTTGACCAAAGACTTTACGTTTGATGGTCGCAGCTTTTGTTGCGATGGCTGTAAGTTGGTCTATGAAATTTTAAACAATAATGGTCTTTGTGATTATTACAATATTCAACAGCATCCAGGATTAGCCCAAATCAAGTCTATCCGCAATGGAAAATACGGCTATTTAGATGAAAATGCCATTTCACAAAAACTATTCAAATTTAGCGATGGTAAAAATGCTATTGTTACGCTTTATGTACCCGGTGTACATTGCAGCAGTTGCATGTGGTTGTTGGAAAACCTACACCGAATTAATACCAGTATCATAGACAGCAGGCTTAATTTTTCTGCAAAAGAAGTAACAATTCATTTTCAACAAGATAAAGTTTCGCTTCGATCTGTAGTAGAATTGTTAACAACCATTGGTTACGAACCTTACATTAGTTTGGATGATTCTGGAAACTCAAAACCACCCAAATTTTCAAAGCAAAAAATCTATAAATTAGGTGTTGCCGGATTTTGTTTTGGTAACATCATGATGATGAGCTTCCCGGAATATCTTGCCTATCATGGAACGATAGAACATCAATACGTAGGCTTGTTTCGCATTCTCAATCTCATTTTGTCCATACCTGTATTTTTTTATAGCGCGTCAGAGTTTTTTGTTTCGGCCTGGGCGGGATTGAAACAAAAGATGCTCAATATTGATGCACCTATTGTGTTAGCACTTATCATTACTTATTCTCGAAGCATTTACGAAATATTCTCAGGATTAGGTGGTGGTTATCTGGATAGCATGAGTGGAATTGTTTTCTTCATGTTGGTTGGAAGAGTGGTGCAGGAAAGAGCGTACAAGTCATTATCCTTCCATCGCGATTACAAATCCTATTTTCCAATAGCTGTATCTGTAGTAACGTCTGAAGGGGTAGTCAGTAAGTTGCTGGCTGATTTGAATGCAAAAGATGTTGTTTTGGTTCATCATGAAGAAATAGTTCCCGCAGATGCCATATTGTTGAAAGGTAATGCTCGTATAGATTACAGTTTTGTAACTGGAGAGACAGAACCGGTGCATGTGTCTGAAGGAGCTATGTTATATGCGGGTGGTAAGCAAAACGGTGAGCAAATCACCATTCAAATTACCAAGCCTGTGGCAGGAAGCTATCTTACGTCATTATGGAACCATCGAGCTTTTAAGACAGACAAAGCATCTAAGAATATTCGTGAAAGCGTGGTTCATTCACTGAGCAGCTATTTTACCTATATTTTACTTGCCCTTGCGGTTGTAACTGCCTTGTATTGGGCATTACATGATCCTTCAAAAATTCTTCCAAGCGTATCAGCTATGTTGATTGTTGCTTGTCCTTGTGCTTTATTGCTGGCAGCAACTTATACTAATAGTAATCTCTTAAGGATTTTTAGCAATAATGGTTTGTTTATGCGTGATGCTACTGTGATAGAACAATTCAGCAAAATCAATCACATCATTTTTGATAAAACAGGAACTCTCACTCAAGGTGTTGCTTTGGTTCAAAATTCAGGCATACCGATGAGCCTTGATGAATGTAATTGGGTGTACAATATTGTAAAATCCAGCAAGCATCCATATAGCAGAGCCATGGCTGAAAATTTAGGAGTGCAAAAGGCACAAAAGGTAGAAAATTGGCAAGAAGTAGTGGCTAATGGCGTTTCAGGGACTGTGGCAGGAAACGAAATTAGGATAGGAAACATTCAATTTATTGGTGCAGTAGAAGGTCAACACCACTCCAATTTTTATGTTCGAATAAACGATAAAATATACGGTTTTTCAGTATTGCCACAATTACGCGAAGGTGCATCCGCTACTATATCATCTTTGCAACAACAATATAAGTTGTCGTTGTTGTCGGGAGACAATGATAAACAACGAAAGGCTCTACAATCGTACTTTACGGATGATCGAACCTTGTTGTTTAATCAACAACCGGCAGATAAACTTACTTATGTAGAAAGGTGCCAAAAAGAAGGGGATAGCATTTTGATGTTAGGTGATGGTTTAAATGATGCCGGAGCTTTACAACAAAGTAATGTGGGTATAACATTAGCAGATGATATCAATAATTTTACGCCGGGTTGTGATGCCATTCTTGATGCTAAAAGGTTGGCAGTTTTATCAAGCCTTTGTAAACTGGCAAGAAGCAGTGGACGAATGATCAACTTTGCATTCGTTGTTTCTATTCTATATAACTTGATTGGGCTTACTATTTCAGTTCAAGCTAAGATGAGTCCTATGATCGCAGCCATATTAATGCCGTTGAGCACCTTGTCTATTGTGTTAATCAGTACGGGTTTAAGTGCCTTTGTGGCGAAGCGATTTGGGCTTAAAGTTTAGCCAATTCCAAAAAATGTGATAGAAATCATTTTTTACTGTATTCCTCATCATTTTATCCTTTTTAACCTCAAAATACTTTTGTCAGCTAAACGTAATTTCTTCTAACAAGCGATGAGCGCATTGTACATACTGATAATTGCAAGTATTGTGGTGGCAGCCGGTTTTTTGGTCGCTTTTATTTGGAGCGTAAAGTCCAATCAATATGAAGATAGAGAAGGGGCATCATTGCGAATGCTCTATGATAATGAAATTTCTAAACCACATACTGAGTCTAAATTTTTTAAACCACAAATAGATGAGTAACACTTCACCGCAAGGCTTGCATGTACAAGCCGCAGAAGTATCAATCCCCACAGGAACAGGAACTGTTGAAAAGTTTTTTTACGATAATAAGATCGTAAAGCTATTTGCGTATGCCACCATTTTTTGGGGCATTGTTGGTATGACAGCAGGATTATTGGCTGCATTTCAATTAGTGTTTCCTTGGCTCAATTTTGGCTTAGCAGAAACCTCGTTCGGAAGGGTGCGCCCAGTGCATACCAATGCCGTCATTTTTGCCTTTGTTGGTAACGGGATTTTTATGGGTGTTTATTATTCACTTCAGCGTTTGTGCAAAGCCCGTATGTTTAGTGATAAGCTGAGCAAAATACATTTTTGGGGTTGGCAGCTTATTATTGTTTTGGCAGCAATTACGCTACTGGCAGGGTTTACCAGCGGAAAAGAATATGCAGAGCTCGAGTGGCCGCTTGATATTTTAATTGCCATAGTTTGGGTCATTTTCGGTTGGAACATGTTTGGTACAATCATCAAAAGAAGAGAGCGACACCTATATGTTGCCATTTGGTTTTATATAGCAACTTTTGTTACGGTTGCTATGCTGCATATCGTTAACTCAATTGAAATTCCGTTTACGTTACTGAAGTCTTATTCTTGGTATGCCGGCGTTCAAGATGCTTTGGTACAGTGGTGGTATGGGCATAATGCTGTTGCCTTCTTTTTGACTACGCCATATTTAGGCGTGATGTATTACTACTTGCCTAAGGCTGCCAATCGTCCAGTTTATTCCTATCGCCTTTCTATTATTCATTTTTGGTCGCTTATTTTTCTTTACATCTGGGCCGGACCACACCATCTTCTCTATACGGCATTACCTGATTGGGCACAGTCTTTGGGTACCGTATTTTCCATTATGCTGCTGGCTCCTTCTTGGGGTGGAATGCTCAATGGTTTGCTGACGCTTAGAGGTGTTTGGGATAAAGTTCGTGAAGATGCTGTTTTGAAATTTATGGTTGTTGCCGTTACTGCCTATGGCATGGCTACTTTTGAAGGCCCAATGTTGTCCTTGAAAAATGTAAATGCTATTAGTCATTTTACCGATTGGACAATTGCTCACGTACACGTTGGAGCTTTGGGCTGGAATGGTTTCATGACGTTTGCCATGTTGTATTGGTTGATCCCACGCATGTTCCGAACTAATTTGTATTCTCAGAAATTAGCTAATTGGCATTTCTGGATCGGCACATTAGGAATCGTGTTTTATGCAGTGCCTTTATATTGGGGTGGTTTTATGCAAAGCCTTGCCTGGAAAGAATTTACTCCGGAAGGTCAACTAAAATATCAGTTTCTTGAAACCGTTACACAAATGCGCCCATTCTACTTGATGCGCGGAATAGGTGGATCGCTATATCTGACCGGTACTCTTTTGATGCTTTACAACCTTGTGAAAACTATTAAAGCAGGTAAAATTGTCAATGATGAAGCAGCAGAAGCAGCACCTTTATCAAAGATTTATGTAGAACATGGAAACAGCCACTGGCATCGTTGGATCGAGCGTCGTCCGGTCCAAATGTTGATTGGTAGCTTAATTGTAGTAGCTATCGGTGGTGCAATCGAAATTATTCCAACGTTCTTGGTGAAGTCCAATATTCCAACCATTACCAGTGTTAAACCCTACACACCACTCGAGCTTCACGGACGTGATATCTATGTAAGAGAAGGGTGTTACACTTGTCATTCCCAAATGGTTCGCCCTTTCCGTGATGAAGTAGCCCGATATGGTGAATATTCTAAAGCCGGTGAATTTATTTATGATCATCCGTTTCAATGGGGTAGCAAGCGTACAGGTCCGGATCTTGCTCGTATCGGTGGAAAGTATCCCGATAGTTGGCATTTCAACCACATGTATGAACCAACCAGCATGTCGCCAGGCTCTATTATGCCTAACTACCCTTGGTTGATGGAAAACAATTTAGATACCGCAGTTACTCCTGCTAAAATTCGTGCAATGCAAACATTGGGCGTGCCTTATGCACAAGGCTATGATAAAATAGCTAATGCCGATGTGATGAAGCAAGCTGGCAAAATAGCTAAAGGCTTAGCTAAAGACGGTATCAAAACAGAACCTAATAAAGAAATAGTTGCGTTGATTGCTTATTTACAAAGAGTGGGCAAGGATATAAAGTTAGAACAAAAGACAGCTGCTCGATAAGGTAAAATCAATATTATGAAGCGACTTAAAAATTTTTAAAAAAAACAACGATGAAGTTTATTAATTATCTACAGTCTATTTCTGAAGTGGGTAAATATCCGCTCACTTCTTTGGTTTTGTTTTTTCTGTTTTTTGCCGCTCTTACTATTTGGGTATTTAAAGCAGACAAAAAATATATCAGCAACATGAAAGACATGCCCTTTCAAGGCGACGATGTTGTTTAATTAAAAAAATAAAAAGAACAAAAAGCATTCCTATGCAATTCTCGTTAAAAAAATTCTTACTTACCCTTACTCTTTTAGGGGCTTCATTTGCTGTGTTTGCAGCAGATACGGCAACCTCTCCCAAAGCCGCAGCTACACAAGATTCGCCGTTCAATCCGGTACTAATCGGACTTTCGGTAGTTATTCTGTTGTTACTGTTTGCTATTGTTGTATTGGGAAATGTGGTTCGTCAATTGGCTTTAGTGTATCGTGATAGGTTGCGCTTACAGAAAAGTAAAACAGTTGCTAAATCCATTTTGCTTCTTCTGATTGCAATTTTACCGACACTCAACGCATTGGCTCAAGATGCTGCAGTGGCAAGCGATTCAACAGCTGCAAAAGTTCCGGTCTCTCCATTTATTGCCGGAATTGTCCGAACTGACTTCTACTTTTTGATGGGCATTTTGACTTTTGAATTGGTCATCGTTTTTGCACTCCTACTCACTATGCGCACCCTACTGCGCTTAATTAGTGGTGATGCAGAAAAAAGAGCTGCCGCCTATTCAGTAATTAAGAAGCTTTCGTTCTGGGAACGAATAAATGGTGTGGTGCCAATGGATAAGGAACAAGATATCATGTTGGATCATGACTATGATGGCATCCAAGAATTGGACAATAGCTTACCGCCTTGGTGGAAGTATGGTTTCTATTTCACCATTTTTGTTGCCATTGCTTATTTATGGTATTATCATGGAGGAGGCAATGGTCCAAGCTCGCATGATGAGTATGTAGCAGCTATGCAAAAAGGAGATGAAGAAAAGGCTGCTTATCTGGCAAAAACTTCAGGAAATATTGATGAAAACACTGTGAAAATGGCGGACGCAACAGGCATTGAAGAAGGTAAAGGATTGTTTGCCAAAAACTGTGCCGCTTGTCATGCTGCAGATGGAGGTGGCATTGTGGGACCTAACTTGACTGATGAATACTGGCTTCATGGCGGTAGTATTCAAGATGTTTTTAAATCTATCAAATATGGCTGGCAAGACAAGGGAATGAAATCATGGAAAGATGATTTTTCACCCAAGCAAATTGAAGATTTAGCAAGCTATGTGAAATCCCTTCATGGAACAAAACCGGCTGCTCCCAAAGAAAAGCAAGGTGATTTGTATGTAGAAGGACAAGCTGCACCCACAACTGATGCCCCAAAACCTGTTGCTGCTCAATAGTAATTGTTGTATAATTCACCATGTACTGTAATGACCAACGTTGAAGAATCTGGAATAAAAAAGCAAGGAAATAGCAAGCAGAAAGAAGGGGTAAATGAGTCCTTTCGAGATTCAATTGCTACTATTGATAAAGATGGGAAGAGAGTATGGGTTTTCCCTACAAAACCTAAAGGGAAACTGTATAATGCTCGTACACTTTTAAGCGTAGTGTATTTACTCATATTTTTTGCTCTTCCTTTTATCAAAGTAAATGGACATCCATTGTTTTTGATCAATGTACTCGAGCGAAAATTTATCTTGTTTGGGCAAATCTTTTGGCCTCAAGATTTTTTCATATTCGGGTTAGGAATGGTATTGTTTATCGTTTTCATTGCTTTGTTTACAGTAGTGTTTGGTCGTGTGTTTTGTGGTTGGGCTTGTCCACAAACAATCTTTATGGAGCTTGTGTTTCGTAAAATTGAATATTGGATTGAAGGAGATGCGCCGGCACAAAAAATGTTGAAAAAAGCACCTTGGAATTCCGATAAAATTTTCAAGAAATTTTCCAAATGGGCAATATTTTGGGCTATTTCATTTTTGATTGCAAACACATTCCTTGCCTATGTTATTGGTGTAGATGAGCTCAAAACAATTGTTACGGATAATGTTGGTAAGCACACTGGAGGTTTAGTAGCCATAGTCATTTTTACAACCATATTTTTCTTTGTTTTTTCTTGGTTACGCGAACAAGTTTGTACTACCATTTGTCCTTACGGACGTATGCAGGGCGTGCTTCTTGATCGTCAATCAATTGTGGTAGCCTATGATTATAAACGTGGTGAAGATCGGGCTAAATTCAAAAAAAATGAAGAAGACAGAGAAGCCGGCGACTGTATTGATTGTATGCAATGTGTGAAAGTTTGCCCAACCGGCATAGATATTCGTAATGGAACACAGTTGGAATGTGTGAATTGCACGGCATGCATTGATGTATGTAATAGCATGATGGAAGCAGTAGGCTTTGAACCAAACTTGATTCGTTATGCATCTGAAGCCAATATTGCAGACAAAAAACCAACCCGATTTACGGCAAGAATGAAAGCCTATACCGCAGTGATGATTTTACTGCTTGGTGTGGAAGTCTATTTGTTAGTTAGCCGTACAGAAGTGGGTATTTCTATTTTACGCACACCGGGACAATTATATCAAGAACAGCCCAACAATCAACTAAGCAATCTTTATAATTATAAATTTTTAAACAAAACCTATAAAGACAAAATTCTTTTTCTAAAACCGGAAAATTTTTCTGGAGAAATAAAATTAGTTGGCGAATCAAACTTAAAAGTTCCCAAGGAAAATTATGCTGCTGGTTCGTTATTTATTTATATCAATAAGGATCAAATTCACCAAAGAAAAACACCACTTAAAATTGCAGTTTATGATGGTGATAAAAAAATAGAAACGTTTACCACAGCCTTTCTTGGTCCATTTGGAGGGGGGCAATAAAATTTCTAATCGTATGTTCACTATGAAAATTAATTGGGGAGCAAGAATTGCCATACTGTACTTAGGCTTTGTTACATTGATTGTTGCTTTAGTATCTATGAGTATGAAGCACGATACTCAATTGGTTACGAAGGATTATTACCAAGACGAAATCAAGTATCAAGAAGTCATTGATGCCGGAAAAAATCAAGCTGCATTAAGTTCACCAGTTGGCTTTAGTGTCAACAACGATAATGTAACTATTCATTTGCCGACTGAATTTTCTGATAAAATAATTAAAGGAGAAGTACAATTCTATGCAGCTGCAAATGCTGCTTGGGACAGGCATTTCCCCATTGAAGGACAAAACACAACCTTCATAATTTCTCGATCAAAATTGCATCTAACTCGATACAAGGTAAAGTTTCGTTGGCAATCGGAAGCTAAAACATACTATCAGGAAACGGAACTTAATTTATTTAGACAATGAGCCAATTTCCAATTTTTGTTGCATTGCTCATGGGGTTAACTGGTAGCCTGCATTGTGCCGGTATGTGTGGGCCTATTATTTGGATAATGCCCTTTCAGTCTATGTCCGGCATTAAGAAATGGCTTTCAGTCGGATTGTATCATATAGGGCGTATCTCGGTATATGCTGCCATGGGTTTGTTGCTTCACTCTTTCAAGTCCTTTTTTCATCCTCAGTGGCAGCAATATATTTCCATTTTTGCCGGATCCATTTTATTAATCTTAGGGGTTATCAGTTTTTTACCTCAACAAAAAAAGAACTTTCAATTGCCTTGGTCTGAATTTGTAAAGAGAAAATTAGGATTGGTGGTTGGCCGCCCGCAGTTATCAATGCTTTTTTTGTCAGGCTTACTCAATGGTTTATTGCCTTGTGGATTGGTTTATATGGCGTTGTCAATGAGTGTAACTGCCGGCTCAGCAGGTCAAGCAATTGCACTAATGTATGCATTTGGAATAGGGACAGTTCCTATTTTATTAGCTATCACCATACTTAAAAGTAAAGCTTCTTTTTTACGACTGCCGGAATTAAGAAAGTTTGTTCCCGTAATCATGTTTTTTTTCGGCAGCCTTTTCATCTTACGAGGAATGAACTTAGGAATCCCGTATTTAAGCCCTCAAATAGCTGTTGATAATCATCAAATAAAGGCTACCTGCTGTCATAAAGACTAAGGTGACGACAATCATAGGATTCCATGACTAACACACTATTCTAACCTTATCGTCTGTAATAATTTTACCAAAAACGCGACTATCCCAAGCCCATGGCGACGAACTATCAGATGGAACTTCAATCTTGGCTAAAAAAGCTTGATTTATTGCAGCAAGAAAATATCTTGCTCAAGAATAAGATTGCGGATATTGCCAAGCAGGATGTAAATCGAATGGCTTTAGAGCGTGTAGAATATTATCTGAATAGCTTTATTGAAAAAGATACAGTATTGGCATTGTTGCGTCACGAAGTGGCAGAAGAAATAAGAAGGGTAGGGCGTTTTGGGCATACAGAGTCTGTACAAATGGTTTCACAACGACAAACGCCACTTCGTAATGATATAGCTAAGATGGAGTATGAATTTTACAAACTAAAGGGAGATTTTAATACCTATATTCAGCAGTTTACCACAGCAGCATAAGTAAATTGAAATTGACAATACAGTTCACTATTGAATAAAATGCAATAACAAACTTTATGCCTTTCTTAATTCAGTAAATTCTCCAATTTCTTTTCATTAAGGATAACAATATCGCCACCTCGAATATCTATCAGTTTTTCTTCTTTAAAATCGCTCAAGGTGCGAATCAGGCTTTCTTTTGCTGTGCCTGCAATAGTTGCTAAGTTTTCTCGACTGATATCAATAACGTAGTTCTCGTTAAGAGATCTGTATTTTTTATTGAGGGCAACCAGGGCATCGGCTACTTTTTTGCGAAGCGAATTGTAAGCAATACTAAGCAGTTGATGTTCTTTTTCGGTAACATTTTTTGCCAGCAATTGAATGAATTTTTGCATCACCTCCCGATTGCTGCTGACTAATTTGTCAAATTCTTCTTTGGGTATAACAGCAATTTCAGTTTCTTCTAATGCTTCGGCAGTTTCCTTGTAGGGCGTGCCTTCCAGCAAGGCTAAATAGCCAAAAAAGTCGCCCTCATTATACAATCCCATCACAAACTCCTTACCATCGTCATTGGTTTTATAGGTTTTTATTTTTCCCTTCTCAATGTAAAATAATCGGACAGGATGATTCCCTTCTGCATAAATAATTTGCTTTTTCTTGTAGTGATTTACACTACGTTCTTTTGCTAATTCATGTAGTAACTCATCGCCACCTGCATGACTTATGATCTCATTTAACCCGTCCATGTTTGCAGACAATTGTTGGCGAAGCGTATCTACCTTACGAAGTCTGCTTTCAATAGCACTAAGTAGTTCTGTGCCGTTAAAAGGTTTGGTAATGTAATCGTCTGCCCCTAATTCCATTCCTTTTCTTATTTCTGAACGCTCAGCTTTTGCTGTAAGAAAAATAAAGGGAATGTTTCGTGTGGATTCTTTTTTTTGAAGAGCATGAATAACACCGTAGCCATCTAATACAGGCATCATTATATCGCACACAATAATGTCCGGAATATGTTTAAAAGCAAGTTCTACACCTAATTTCCCATTGGCTGCCGTAATCACGGTATAGTTAGATAGCTCCATGATTTCAGCCATGTTTTCACGAATATCATCGTTGTCTTCAATCAATAAAACAGTTTTCATTTTCAATGTTATTAGTGTGGTCATTAAGATATAATACTCGATTCAATTTTATGGTTCAGGGTGGTTAGATTTCTTTTCTGCTTGAGGTGCAAATGTAATAATGAATTCAGTGCCATTATTTAGTTCACTTTTCCAATTAATGGTTCCATTCATGAGCTCAGCATATCGAGCTACAATGTGCAACCCCAGCCCTGTTCCTTGAATGTTGGTTACATTTCCACCTCGGAAAAATCGCTCAAATAAATGTTGTTGGTCTTCGTGTGAAATTCCGATACCGTTATCCTTTACAGAAAAAATAAGTTGTCCGTTTTGCATTTCACTATAAGCGGTTATTGCTTCATTTTCCGGAGAAAATTTAACAGCATTGGAAATGAGGTTCATAGTGATATGTTTCAATAAGGTAGGGTCAAGAATAAATTGCGTTTCACCTCTATGCTCATAATTAATTGTTTGTCCGGGCTTGATGATTGTTTTTAACTCATTGACAGTTTCGGAAATTAGCGAAGCTACATTGATCTCTGAAAAGCGAAGCTGGATACGCCCTTCCTCAATTTTTCCAACAGATAAAAAGTCGTTCAGAATATCATTTAATGTATTGACGGCTGAGATAATTCGTTGAATATGTCGATCACGCTTGGGTTGTTCTTCGGCTTTCTGATATTTAGCAAGTAAGTAAGTGGACGATAAAATAGTGCTTAGTGGTGTTCTAAATTCATGAGAAGCCATTGATACAAATCGAGATTTAAGCTCGTTCAATTCTTTTTCCTTTTCTAATGCATCAGTTAAGGATTGGGTTCGTTCTTCAACCTTTCTTTCTAATTCACTATTTAGGTTTACTAATTGCTTCTCGGATTCTTTTCGAATGCTGATGTCATTAATGAATGCTACCACAAACATTCCATCAGTGGTAGAATAGGTGCTTAGACTTACTTCTACGGGAAATTCTGTACCGTCTTTTTTGATGCCAAACAAATCCATGCCGATACCCATCGGACGGCTGTGTGGATTTGTGTTTGTGTAGCCGGTTCTATGATGTTCGTGTTTATGATGAAATCTACGCGGAATAAGTGTTTCAATCGTTTTTCCTACCAGATCTTCTAACTCATATCCAAATTGTTGCAAAGCAAATTTATTAGCAAGCACAATTTTCCCTTCATGGTCTGTTGTCACAATGCCAATAGCAGCATAATTGAAAAGTGCTTCGTATTCTTTTTGAAATGGCTTGATGTTCACGGGTACAATATAGAGTTATAAACGGATGCTGGATTAATTGTCTTAATGAGCCTAATATTTTTTCAGTATCATTTAAGGTTTACATTTTTGCAAGCAATCATAAACTAAATTCAAATTGGTTAGTAACGCAACAATGCCTTAATTTTTTCTCCTACTTTTTCTACATTGGGCAACATAGCTGCTTCTAATACAACATTCATTGGGACTGCCGGAAGGTTTAATGCTCCTAAGGTTTGAACTGGTGCATCAAGTTGTGCAAAACAGTTTTGAGCAATTCTACCGGCAAGGGCTTCACAAAAAGAGTTGTGTAGTTGTTCTTCCGTCAGCACTAAACATTTGCCATGTTTCTTGACGGTATCATATATCAATGCTTCATCTAAGGGATACAGTGTTCTGAGGTCAATGATTTCAATTTGTCCAGGAAATTGTTTGGCTGCATTTCTAGCCCAATGAACCCCCATCCCATAGGTGATGATGCAAATGGTTTCTCCATTTTCAATTTGTTGTTCCCCGGCTTGTAAAACGCTTAACCCTTTGCCCAAAGGCAACACATATTCGCTGTCAGGTTCAATTGTTTTTGCTTCATCTGTTCCCGGAACCTTGCTCCAATATAATCCTTTATGCTCGAGCATGATAACGGGATTAGGGTCAAGAAAAGCTGCTTTCATTAGTCCTTTCAGATCGGCAGCATTGCTTGGATAGGCGATTTTTATTCCTTTTATGGTTGCCAATGTGCTTTCTACGCTTCCACTATGATATGGTCCGCCGCCACCGTATGCTCCAATTGGTACGCGCACTATACAATTGACCGGAAATTTTCCACAACTTAAATAGCAAGACTTACTGATTTCAGATACTAATTGATTTAAACCCGGATAGATATAATCGGCAAATTGCACTTCTACAATAGGTTTTAATCCCAAAGCACTCATGCCAATAGTGGAACCAATTATGTATGCTTCTTGAATGGCAGTATTGAAAACTCTGTCATCACCAAACTTGTCGGCAAGTGTTGCCGCTTCTCGGAAAACCCCGCCTAATCTGCGCCCTACGTCTTGTCCATAAAAAAGAGCTTCGGGATATTGTTGTAAAATTTCTTCAACAGCATGAAGAGCAGCATCTACCATCACCACTTTTTCTTTGCCTTGTGGTGAGCGGGTTCCAACTTCCTCAGTTGCAAGAGTGGGTGCAAAAACATGATGCGAAACGGTTTCTGGATCAGGTTCTGCTGCTGCTACTGCATGATTAAATTCTTGTTGAGCAAATTCTATTTGTTCTTGATCTATTTCTGCTAATTGTTCTTCTTTTACACCACGTTGCATCAATGCTTTGCGCAATTTGGGAACCGGATCATTTTGTGCATGTTTTTCTAAATCCTCTGCTGTTCGATACCACTCTTTTCTTACGCCCGAAGTATGATGCCCCAACAAGGGTACTTTAGCATGTACAAGAATCGGTTTTCTTTCACGACGCACCCAATCAATAGTATATTCCATCGTCTTGTAGCTGTCCACAAAGTCACTACCATTCACTCGAACACGCTCTAAACCAGTGAACCCGGCTGCATACTCATAAGCGTCATTGGTACGAGCTTCATCACTACTTACTGAGATTCCCCAATCATTGTCTTGAACTAAATAAATAATAGGTAATTGATGTAAAGCAGCAAACGAAAAACCTTCACTCACTTCACCTTCGGTAACACTGCCATCACCTAATGAACAGATCACCACAGGAGACGTTTCATATTCTTTCAGCTTTTGTTTTTCGATATACTGAATGCCTTGAGCAATGCCGGTTGTAGGGATCACTTGCATGCCGGTAGCACTACTTTGATGGATAATAGTAGGATAGCCTTGACGACGAATATTGGGGTGATTGTAATATTCACGCCCACCTGTAAATGGATCATCTGCTTTGGCTAAAAGCTGCAACATTAATTCATAAGGACGATAGCCCATTCCCAACATCAGACTTTCATCGCGATAATACGGACTTACATAATCGCAGGCCTGAAGCAAGAATCCAGTGGCTAATTGAATGGCTTCATGTCCTCGAGAGGTACTATGCACATACTTGCAAATTTGTCGATTGGCATCATAAATATCAGCCATAGCGCGGGCCGTCATCATTTGTCTGTATGCGCGCAATAGAGTGTCTTTAGAAAGCATGTCGGTTGATTGATTCTCCTGCTTGCGTGTAGCAGGGCTAAATGTACGTTGTAAATGGGAAAGAAATGATGCCATGCGTTATGGTTATTGCTTTCAATAAAAGCGTTGCAAATATCGAAACTCAAATTGAAAGCAAAGCATGTTTGCTAAATAGAAAAATATTGATTAGCAAAACTTACTGAAAGCATTGCTATACCAAGCTTTTTGTTAGTTTCACAGCTATGTATCAAATACCTTATTTTACAGAAACGAATCAAGATGTAGTTTTAGATTTTATGCGTGCTCATTCATTTATAACGCTTATGGGAAGTTTAAATGGACATTGTGTAGCAACACAAATCCCAATAATAATTCAAGGAGATGTAAACAATTTGAAGCTGATTGGGCATGTCATGCGAGAAACCGATCATTGCCGTGCTTTGATGTCAAATCCCAATGCTTTAGCCTTGTTTACAGGTGCTCATTGCTATGTGAGTTCAGGATGGTATGTAGAACGTGGACATGCCAGCACTTGGAACTATATCAGTGTACATGCACGAGGAACAATAAAAATATTGAACGATGAAGAAACGCTTCGGGTCATAACAGAACAGACACGAATGTTTGAAGAAAATCAACCCACACCACAATTTGTTTCTGCATTATCGCAAGGATATTTGCAAGCAGGTATTTCGGCTATTGCCGGATTTGAAATGAAAGTAGAAGCACTTTTTCCTATATTTAAACTAAGCCAAAATCGAGATGATCAAAGTTATAAGAATATAGTCTCTATGCTGGAAAATCAGGCGGATAGCGGTTCTCGTGATATTGCAACGGAAATGCAAAAAAGGCGAAAACAACTTTTTTTAAAAAAATGAAATTGTAATAAAATAATCACGACCGCCCATGTTGAGCGGTCGTGATTATTTAGAGCTAAGATAAAGTTTAGGCAACTGGTTCTAATTTCAATACTTGAGCCATTGTTTTTCCAATGTTAGCTGGGCTTTCAACTACATGAATACCACATTCTGTCATGATCTTCATTTTTGCTGCAGCCGTATCGTCCGCGCCTCCAATGATAGCACCGGCGTGCCCCATTCTGCGTCCAGCAGGTGCAGTTTGTCCCGCAATAAAGCCAACCACAGGTTTGCGCATATTTTGTTTCAGCCATTGTGCAGCTTCAGCCTCCATATTCCCACCAATTTCACCAATCATGATGATGCCATCAGTTTCAGAGTCATTCATGAGCAATTCAACCGCTTCGCGAGTAGTTGTACCAATGATTGGATCGCCTCCAATTCCTATGGCAGTGGAAATACCCATACCTGCTTTCACAGCTTGGTCAGCTGCTTCATACGTTAAGGTTCCCGATTTTGATACAATGCCTATGCGTCCCGGTTTAAATACGAAACCTGGCATAATACCCACTTTTGCTTCACCGGCTGTGATCACGCCCGGACAGTTAGGACCGATCAAACGACAATCTTTTCCGCTTAAATATTCTCGAGCTTTCACCATGTCTTGAACCGGAATACCTTCAGTAATACAAATAATTACTTTGATACCAGCATCAGCAGCTTCCATAATCGCATCAGCAGCAAATGCAGGAGGAACGAAAATGATAGAAACGTTCGCTTCGGCTTGAGAAACAGCATCAGCTACCGTGTTGAAAACAGGGCGATCAAGATGCTTTGTACCACCTTTGCCAGGTGTTACTCCACCCACTACATTCGTTCCATACTCTATCATTTGCGTTGCATGAAATGTTCCTTCCGTGCCGGTAAAGCCTTGCACAATAACTTTTGAATCTTTATTTACTAATACGGCCATAAGCTTCTTAATTGTTTGTAAAAATCTGGGCGCAAAAGTAATTAATTGTATTCAATCACAAATTACTTCTTAACTTTGCGCCGCAATAATGAATCAGGATAATTGGAGATGTAGAATTTATTTGGCTTTTACCCCAACCAATTTTACCAACTAATTGTCTTTTTGACAGAAGTGAACACAATAAAATATTTTCCAAAAGATACTAAAATTAAAAAAGCGCCGTTGTAATGGAAAACGACGCTTGAATGATACTAAAGATGTAATGGGTAATCAATTCTAGATTTAGAAGGCCGGTTTCTACCGGCTTTATTTTTTTGATCAATGTGTAAGGTAGGTATTTTTTTTAGAATTCCTAATTTGTTTGAACGAAATTTTAATCTTTTTGAAATCGTTACCTAAATGGCGGGGGAATTATTCCGTTACGTAGTTGTTCTTGTTTGTTGGCTTCCTTGGCTTTTGTAAGAAATTCAGATGCAAAGATGAACGAGTTTAAGTCTTCATCATTACTGAAAATAATCTCCTTATTTGATCCCTCCCATTTCTTAACCCCTTTGTGCATATACAAAATATGATCGCCACTTTCCATTACGGTGTTCATATCATGTGTGTTAATGATGGTCGTCATATTATACTCGAGTGTAACTTCCTTTATCAGTTTGTCAATTACCAACGAGGTTTGAGGGTCAAGCCCCGAATTCGGTTCATCGCAAAAAAGATATTTTGGATTCAATACGATTGCTCGGGCTAAAGCAACCCGTTTTTTCATCCCACCACTTATTTCAGCAGGATGTTTTTTGTTTGAACCTTCTAAGTTTACTCGAGATAAAACCTCGTTTACTCGCATTTGTTTTTCATTTTTTGTCATTTTAGTAAACATATCTAATGGGAAGCGAACATTGTGTTCTACGGTCATACTGTCAAATAGTGCAGAACCTTGAAACAACATGCCGATTTGTGTACGGATATGTTTCAAATCAGTCGGTTCCATCTGCATAATATCTTTCCCTTCATACAGAATTTCGCCTTCATCAGGGCGTAATAGTCCTACCAAACATTTCATCAACACCGTTTTTCCACTCCCGCTTGCACCAATTATCAAATTGGTTTTTCCAGGTTCCATTTTGGCAGAAACGTCAATTAAGACACTCTTATCTCCAAAACTTTTTTTGATGTGCTTTATTTCAATCATCAAGGTATTTATATGGCTCCAAAAATCGTAAGTATTTACGAACTCCCAATCAAATATATATGTAGCCTTTTAGAGCTGGAAATAAATTAGCAAAAAGAAAATTAATCAAACGTTTGTTTAAAATCAAACAGTTGTTTAATTTTGCGCTTGAAATGGAAAAACAGGAACCACTGAGTGAAAAGCAAATTCGCATCATTGATGTATCGGAAAGGCTGTTTGCTGAAAAGGGATTTGAAGGGACATCTGTTCGTGATATAGCGCACGAGGCAGATGTAAATGTTGCCATGATTTCTTATTATTTCGGATCGAAAGAAAAGTTGCTGGAAGCCATGTTTGCAAGACGAAGTGCCATGATTACAGATCAATTAACTGTGGTACTAGACGATGAAAAATTAGCTCCCATTGACAAAGTCTATCTATTAATTGACTTTTATATTGATCAAATCATCCGCAATCAGCATTTTCATAAAATCATGGTGCGTGAGCAAATTGCAGGGCGAGATTCTTCTGTTGGGAAGGCTATTGCAAAAATCAAATTAACCAACCAGTCATTAATCAAGCAGTTGATTTTAGAGGGTCAGAAAAAAAAAGTTTTCAAACCTCGTATTGATGTGTCCATGATGATGATGACCCTTATCGGTACGGCTAATCAAATGATTTCGGCTCAACAACATTATCGCATCCTAAATGATTTAGAAGATATGCCCGATGAAAAATTTGAAATTCTCATTCAAAAAAAATTAAGTGTGCATTTAAAAAACTTGTTCAAAGCAGTATTGACTTATGAATCATAATTTAAAAAAACTCACCTTGTGTGCATTGTATATTGCTTCAGTGGGATTTGTATCCGCTCAAGAACGCCAATTGTCGTTAGAAGAAGCAATATCTTTAAGTTTACAACACAGCAATCAACTAAGATTAAGTAAGGCAAAAACGGATGAAGCGGCTGCCGCTTTGCAATCGGCACAAGATCAACGATTGCCATCAGCTGGCATATCAGGTTCCTATATTCGTATTAATCAACCCAACCTTGATTTAAAGATGAAATTAGGGGGTAGTCCACAATCTGGAAATGGTAATTCCAGTGGGCAATCCGAACCAGGTGCCACACCTTCTATTTCAGTCAATGAAGCAGCTTATGCCATTGCTAATGTTTCCCTTCCCTTGTTTGCAGGTTTTAAGATTTCAAGTGGAATTGAATCGGCAAAATTTTTAAAAAAGGCCTCAGAATTAGATGCAGAAAAAGATCGGGAAGAGGTCATTGCTAATACTATTGCTGCATATAGTAATCTATATAAAGCATCAGCTGCTGTGGAACTTGTGCAAGAGAATTTAAAAACAGCAAAACAAAGAGTTTCAGATTTTTCAAACTTGGAACAAAACGGGTTAATGGCTCGCAATGATTTATTAAAAGCTCAATTGCAACAATCAAACGTTGAACTCACATTATTAGATGCAGAAAACAATAGAAAGTTGACGTGTATCAATATGGATTTGATGTTAGGATTGCCTCAAGAAACAATTTTAAAACCGGATGCAAAAGCATTTTTTGTATCAAAAGAAGTGCATAATTATTCAGATTGGGAGGCTTTGGCACTTTCAAACAGAAAAGACATTCAGTCTGTTGGCTATCGACTCAAAGCAGCAAATGTAGCAGTTCGAGCTGCGAAGGGCGATTATTATCCTTCTGTTGCATTGACAGGAGGCTATTTGGCAGCGTATATTCCCAATGTGCTAACTGTTACCAATGCTTTGAATGGCGGTGTTGGGGTGAAATATAGTCCTTCTTCTTTATGGACTGCAGGTGCGAAAGTTTCAGCAGCCAAAGCAAAACTCAATGAAACTCAAATTAATGAAGCGATGCTTTTGGATGCTATTCGACTTCAAGTTGCTCAAGCTTTTCAAACTTATCTCAGCAACCTAAAAAAGATTGATGTTTATGAGAAAGCATTAGATCAAGCATCTGAGAACTATCGAATAGTTCGTAACAAACAACAAAATGCGCTTGCTACTACAACTGAACTGTTGGATGCTGATGTAGCGCAACTTCAAGCTCATATAAATGCAGCTTATGCTCAGGCAGATGCATTGGTTGCTTTCAAAAAGCTACAACAAATGGTTGGTGTCCTTTCCGAATCCACTACACAAAAAACACTCAATTAACCGTAACAAAAACAAAATCGATCATGGAATCGCAAACGTCTCAAAATAGTTCGATGGAAGAAACAAATTCCAAAAAGAAAAAAATATTTCCAATCCTTTTAGCTGCCCTTGTCATTTCTGGTGGGGCTTATGGAATCTCTCGCTACATACATGGACAACACCATGAAGAAACCGATGATGCTCAAATTGATGCAAACATCAGTCCGGTTATTCCGCGTGTTCCTGGTTATGTGGCTGAAGTACGGGTGAAAGATAATCAACGGGTAAAGAAAGGCGATACGCTTTTGATCTTAGATGATAGGGATATGCGTATCCGTGTTGAGCAGGCAGAAGCAGCATTAATAGGGGCGCAAAGTAACTTAGGTGTCGCACAAGCTACTACTATGGCTTCTCAGGCAAACATATCATCTGCACAAGCAAATGTAGCAACGGTTCAAGCACAAATTGAAGCAGCGAAAGTTAATGTATGGCGCACTAATCAAGACTTTCAGCGATATTCAAACCTGATCAAAGATCATTCTATTACTCAACAACAATATGAGCAAGCATTAGCTGCAAAGCAAACTGCTGAAAGACAATTGGAAATTTTGCAAGAACAGAAAAATGCAGCTTCACGACAAACAAGTGCAATAGCATCACAAAGTGGAGCAACGTCCAAACAAGTGAATGTAGCAGATGCGAATATTCGTCAGCGCCAAGCAGATTTGGATAATGCTAAGCTCAATCTTTCCTATACGATTATAACAGCACCTGAGGATGGCGTTCTTTCCAAAATAAATATCCAACCTGGTCAATTTATAAATGCCGGCCAATCACTTTTCAGCGTTGTCTTAGATAAAAATATTTGGGTAACTGCTAATTTTAAAGAAACGCAAATTGGTAAAATGAAACCAGGGCAAAAGGTGTGGATTCGCGTAGATGCCTTGTCCGGTCATAAGTTTGAAGCAAAGGTATCGTCATTTGCTCCTGCTACCGGATCAAAATTTGCTTTGTTGCCACCGGATAATGCAAGTGGTAATTTTGTGCGAGTTGTGCAACGTGTTCCGGTAAAAATTGAATTTTCGAATGCTGTTGATGAAAAGAAAGTTTTGTTGCGACCCGGCATGAATGTGGATGTTGATGTCAATCTTGATTAGTGCGTGCCTTTTAGAAAAAATCATTATTCTATTTTATTATTGATAAGCTATGACCGATCATAATTCGCTGGTTGAATACGGCTTTCGTAGAGTCATCATCACTATTACTGCCATCTTTTGCGCTTTGCTTGAGATTGTAGATACAACCATTGTCAATGTAGCACTCAACGATATGCGCGGCAATCTTGGTGCTACGCTTTCCGAAGTTGGCTGGGTAATTACGGCTTATGCCATTGCCAATGTTATTGTAGTACCGATGACTACTTGGCTATCTCAACAATTTGGACGACGAAATTATTTCGCCGCTTCTATCATCATCTTTACGGTTGCTTCATTTTTATGTGGTAATGCGACAAGTATTTGGGAGTTGGTTTTCTTTCGTTTTATTCAAGGTTTGGGCGGTGGAGCTTTGTTAGTTACTTCTCAAACGATTATAACAGAAAGTTATCCTCCCGAAAAACGCGGAATGGCTCAAGCAATTTATGGATTAGGGGTCATTATCGGGCCAACTTTAGGACCACCATTAGGAGGCTATATAGTAGATCATTTCTCTTGGTCGCATATCTTTTACATTAACATTCCAATTGGAATTATTGCCACCATTCTCACACTGCAATTTGTTAGAAGCCCAAGATATACAGAGAAAACAAACAGAAATGATATTGATTGGTGGGGTATTGGTCTATTGGCAGTAGCCGTCGGTTCTTTGCAATATATCTTAGAACGAGGTCAAGAAGATGATTGGTTTAGCAGTACGGCAATTATTGTACTAACTATCACAACTGTATTTGGCGCTTTCTTTTTCATTTGGCGAGAACTCACCTATCGCAATCCCATTGTAGATTTGAGAGTGTTAAAAAATAGTAATCTACGAATTGGTACAATCCTCTCCTTTATTTTGGGTTTTGGCTTATATGGTAGTGTTTTTGTGATTCCGGTTTACACACAAGCCACCTTAGGTTGGACAGCTCAGCAAGCAGGTATGTTAATGATTCCTTCTGCTTTGACTACTGCTTTTATGATGCCTATAATTGGTAAACTCTTAGAAAAGGGTGTTCCACAACAATACCTTGTTGCTTCAGGAATGCTTTTATTTTTTGGATATAGTTTTTGGACTTCTCAAATTCTAACTCCGGACACCAGTGAGCAAGCCTTTTTTTGGCCACTGATTGTGCGTGGAATTGGTATGGGTATGCTGTTTATTCCGATTACCACTTTAGCATTGTCCACTTTGAAAGGGTTAGATATTGGTAAAGGTGCTGCTTTTACAGGTATGATGCGTCAGTTGGGCGGTTCGTTTGGTATTGCGGTAATCACCACCTTTATTGCACATCAAGGTATGATTCATAGAAATGACATGGTTAGCAAGTTGGATGTGAATTCTGCAGTAGTACAACAAAGAGTGCAAAGTTTGCAACAAGGATTTATGGCAAAAGGAATGACGGCTGATGTGGCAAAAAATAGTACATACAAATTGCTTGATTATTCGGTAACAAAACAAGCAACTGTATTGACCTACATGGATGTGTTTCTGTACATCGGTATCTTATTCTTGATTTGCATTCCCTTTATCTTAATAGCTAAAGGTAAACGCCCCAAAAATTTGGACTTGAGTGAGGCTATGCACTGATATTGGTGATTGTTTAAAAGGCTAATCCATCCTTTATTCAATGAATATTGAGGCTTAATACGTTATCGTTTGCCTAATTCTATCACTTCGCAATTGCGCATGATAGAACCATCAATTGTTAACCGAACTATAGTTCTCACTTTATGCCAACCATGCTTACCGGCAGCTCCGGGATTGATGTGAAGACATTTTATTTTTTCGTCAAAAAGTATTTTAAGAATATGGGAATGACCTGAAATAAAAAGTTGTGCAGGTGCGCAATTTAATTCTTCTTTTGCTACACTGGAATATCGTCCCGGATATCCACCAATATGAATCATTAGTACTTGAATATCTTCACAGAAAAAACGAAGTTTTTCAGGAAATTGATGTCGAACGGCTTGCCCATCAATGTTTCCATACACGCCACGTAAGGGTTTGAATTTAGAAAGCTTCTCTATTACTTGCCCATCACCAAAATCACCGGCATGCCATATTTCATCGCAAGTTTCAAAATGCCGAAATACAACATCATCTAAATATCCATGCGTGTCAGAAATGATTCCTATTTGTTGCATTCAACTAAACTTAAACGTGGAGAAATTGAATAAGATGATTTTACTTTAAAAAAGCCAAGTTAGGCGAACCGTCTTGAAAGTACTGATGTCAATTACTCAAAGGGCATTCTATATTCTGAAGTAGCTTGTTCAACATAAGAAACTATTCTTTGTTGAAACGGAGCTGTTCCTTCAAACAAAAATTCCACTTTGATGGGCACTACTACAACGGTTGCACCTATTTTATTGATTGCTTCTCGTTGTAAATGCAATCGAGTCGCATCTTTTTCCGTTGTAACAATCATTTTGTTTTCTACATCCCAATTTTTCCAAGTCTCGGCAATCTCTTCCATGTCCTTGCTGAGGAAATAATGATGATCTGGATAGGATAAAACATGTGTCTGACGGGCTTCTTGTTGAATATGAGCTACGAAGGGTTCCGGCTTTGCTATACAACAAACAATCAGGGCATGAGCATCATTTAATGAAATCGGCTCACCGGAAAACAAATCATACGGCGCATCATAGTTTATGCTTGAGAAAAAGATAGACTGATGTGGCAAAAGTGAAATTTTAGCAATAATTTCATTTGCTTGATCAAACGAAAGTGTTTTGGGGCATTTTGAAATAATTATAACATCGGCCCGTTGATAAGCATTTCGACTTTCACGAAGACGACCATAAGGTAGAATATAGTCGGAATAAAATGGCTTTGAGTAGTCTGTAATTAAGATATTCATTCCAGGTTTTACTGATCTGTGTTGGTAGGCATCATCAAGCAACACGATATCTATATCCGGCATCCTTTGTAATAGGCTTGGGATGCCCGTCATTCGCTCTTCTGCAACGCTTACAATTAATTCAGGAAACTTCAAATGATATTGCATCGGCTCATCTCCAATTTTAAGAGCATTGGTCTGTTCATCAGCAATCAAAAACCCTTGTGTTCTTCTTTTATATCCTCGGCTCATAGTGGCTACCCGATATTGATATTGTAATAGACGTATGAGATATTCTACGTGTGGTGTTTTTCCGGTGCCACCAACTGATAAATTGCCAACTGAAATAATAGGAACACTGAAAGAAACAGAGGAAAAAAATCCGGTGTCATACAGTCTATTTCGTATCCACACTGCAGCACCATATAGCAAGGCAAATGGATAAAGAAATAGCCTTAAAATTTGTAATAAAAATGAACGCATGGCGATATCAAAACTTCCGGCAAAGAAAAGCTATTCATCACAACAGCCCTGCGTGTTCGAGTGCATATTCTAAAATTTTTTCTCTTGGATCAAATGGTTTCAACTTGTCTAATCCTAAAAATGTTCGTGCTTCCTCAACCAATTCCAAGTTGTCTTTTGGGACAGATTCGTTTTTTCGTAGAAAGGAAAAGGTGCCTGCTTCTTTTAAACACCGCTCAGGAATTAAGCCTATTACTTCGCTACCTATCAATTCTACACCTGCTTCTACTGCCAACATTTCACAAGTTTGCCAAACCTGTAACAGAGAAGTTATTCTATAATCAAGCAAATTAAAGGATACTTGCGCGCAATTATAATCTGCCATATACCAACCAATGGCGCGCACCTTAGGAAGTAATCCGGCAATGTGCTTTCCTTTTTCTTTATGTCCTCTTTCTCGAATGCGAGAAGCAATAAAATGGGCTACTTCAATCTTTTCTGTGTTTAATGCAATGTTGAAGGCTACTAAAATATCGCGTATACCCATCACCGTTGCACCGGATGTTGCATTGAAAGCAACAGTATTGTCAGATATCCAATCAGGGTGTTTCATTTTTTCTTCTAATCCTTCGAATTGCCCTCTACGAAGGTCGGGTAGTGCTTTCCGATACTCGTTTTTAGCAGAATGTTCATACAAATAAATCGGAATTTTCAATTCATTTCCAACTCGAATACAAAGACTGTTTATAATTTCTTTTGCTTCTTCTAATTGAATGTTTGCCAATGGCACAAAAGGACAAACGTCCGTGGCTCCAATTCTTGGATGAACACCTTCCTGGGTTTGCATTTCTATCTCTTCAGCGGCACATTGAATAGCCCTAAACGCAGCTTCAGCTACTGATTGTGGTAAACCTGCAAAAGTCATAACGGTGCGATTGGCAGCAGGGCTGATGTCAATATGTAACAGTTTAACTCCTTCAACTGAACGAATAGCAGATGCTATTCTATCAATTTTTACCTGATCTCTGCCTTCGCTAAAATTGGGAATACACTCCAATAAGGGTAGCCTTGTTTTCATTATCATAAAAGTAGTGCAGTTATACTAACTTGCAGAGAGCATTTTGTTGATGAACTACATTCCACATCCTACCATTCTTATAGGAAAACTTGTTCGGTTAGAACCCATGCGAAAAGATCATTTTCCACTATTGGCAGCCGTTTCTAAAGATACCAGAATTTGGGAGCAGCTACCCATCGATGGAACTAAGGAAAATTTGTTGAAGGAATATATTCAGGAAGCAGTGTTGAAAAGAGCAATTGGAGAGCAATACCCATTCACCATCTTTGACCATCTCAAAAATATTCCGATTGGCAGCACCAGATTATTTGACTTTTTCCCCGAACATAAAAAAATAGAAATAGGGTGGACTTGGCTTTCACCAAATTATTGGGGTGGCTGTTTTAATTTAGAATGTAAACTATTGCTGTTGACTTTCTGTTTTGAAACCCTATTACTCAATCGGGTTCAATTAAAAACACGAGATACCAACTTGCGATCTCAAGCTGCAATTCTTAAAATTGGTGCAAAAAAAGAGGGTGTGCTACGAAAAGATAGAGTGATGAGAAATGGAGAAGTACGTGACACTTATTTATTTAGCATAATTGATACAGAATGGGAACAAACAAAAAGTAAATTGGAAACTATGATAAAAAACTATGACAATTAAATAACTTGCTATTCTGAAAATAATTAAGTTTAAAGACACTTTCAATGTTACCGAAAGAAAGCGGAGTCATATATTAATCATCCAAAAAAATCAGACATTGAAGCCAACTAACATCAACAATCCGGAATATTTTCATCAGGTGGTAGATTGTCAATATGCTTGCCCATCCCACACGCCCGTCCCTGAATACATCCGATTAATTGCTGCTGGAAAATTTACCGAAGCTTATATGGTTAACTGGGATTCAAACGTATTTCCAGGTGTGCTAGGACGAACGTGTGATCGTCCTTGTGAGCCTGCTTGCCGACGAGGTAGGGTGGAAGAAGAGCCGGTTGCTATTTGCCGACTAAAACGGGTAGCCGCAGACAATAAAGCGGAAGTACAACAGTATATGCCTCAAGGTCCTTTTTCGCCGAATGGCAAAAAGATTGCTTTAGTTGGTGGAGGTCCTGCTTCCTTAACGGTTGCTCGCGATTTAGCACCCTTAGGTTATGAAATACATTTGTATGACGAACAGCGTGCCGGTGGCGGGTTTATGCGAAGCCAAATTCCTTCTTTTCGCCTTCCGGAAACTGTATTGAATGAAGAAGTAGGGTACATTCTCAATATGGGAATTCATACACATTTCAATCATTATGTTCGTTCTTTAAAAGAATTACTTCAGTCGGATTATGATGCCGTTTTTATAGGTTCAGGCGCACCGCGTGGAAGAGATTTACCTGAATTGCCTGGCAGAAATGAAGGAGATGCCAACATTCATATCGGGATCAATTGGTTAGCTTCCGTTGCTTTTGAACACACGAAAAAAATTGGCAAACGTGTCCTTGTTTTGGGTGGAGGAAATACGGCAATGGATTGTTGTAGAACCGCGCGAAGGCTTGGCGGCGAGTCTGTGAAAGTGTTGGTTAGAAGCCCTTTTGAAGAAATGAAAGCCTCGCCATGGGAAAAAGAAGATGCCATTCATGAAGATATTCCCATCATTGACAATCATGTACCCAAATCGTTTGTTGTCAAAGACGGACAATTAATAGGTATGACTTTTGAAAAAGTGAAAGCTGAATATGTTGAAAACAAAAGAAAATTAGTTTCTACTGGAGAACCGGAGGTATTTTATGAAGCAGATGATGTATTGATAGCTATTGGACAAGAAAATAGTTTTCCATGGATTGAACGCGATTTGGGTATAGAATTTGACAAGTGGAATATGCCCTTAGTTGATGAAACAACCTATGACTCAACTAATGAAAAAGTTTTTTTTGGAGGCGATGCCGCTTTTGGACCTAAAAATGTAATCACTGCCGTAGCTCAAGGTCATCAAGCTGCTATTTCCATTCATCTATTTTGTTCGGAAATGAATATGAAAACAGATCGCCCTGCTCCGTTTGTCAATCTGCATAACATGAAAATGGGCATTCATGAATGGAGTTATGATAACAATATTGTTACAGACCAACGTTATGTAGTGCCACAAGCAGCTAAAACTGAAACTTTACGCGATAGAAAAAAAGAAGTTGAGCTTGGTTTTGATGTGATGGAAGGTTTTAAAGAAGCACAACGTTGCTTAAACTGTGATGTACAAACCGTTTTCACCGAATCAAAGTGTATTGAATGTGATGCTTGTGTTGATATTTGCCCTACTTCTTGTATCACCTTTACAACAAATGAAGAGAACGAGACGGATCTTCGAAATAAATTAAAAGTACCTGCTACTAATTTGTCTCAACCACTTTATATTTCTGATATCTTACCAACTAAAAGGGTTATGATCAAAGATGAAAACGTGTGTTTGCATTGCAGTTTATGTGCCGAACGCTGCCCAACCGCAGCTTGGGACATGAAGCAGTTTTACTACAACATTACAAAGGCGATGGGTATGAAAAATGAAGTGGTAGGTTAATCCATCAAACAAAATATTTACCAACGCCAATTTTGATTAAGAAAAACATTTTTGATGATAAATGATTTTGTAGTTCGTTTTGCCAATGTTAACGGAACTGGTTCTGCCAGTGCCAATTTCCTATTTACGAAGTCTATCTTCAGAATGGGGGTGCCTGTAACTCCTAAAAATATCTTTCCTTCCAACATTCAAGGATTGCCAACTTGGTATGAAGTTCGGGTGTCAGAAAAAGGATGGCAGGGACGCAAAGAAGGAATAGATTTATTGGTTTGCGTCAACCCGCAAAGCATGGCAAAAGATGTTGAAAGCGTAAAAACCGGAGGATATTTTTTGTATGATAGTTCTAAGCAATTGCATGATGAATTTATTCGAGCAGATATCCATTATTTAGGTATCCCGCTCATGGAAATTTGTAATCGAGAATATACAGATGCTCGCCAACGGCAATTGTTCAAAAACATTGTTTATGTAGGAGCTTTATCCGCTTTGCTGAATATCGAATTTGAAGTATTATCCGGATTGCTGAATGATCAATTTAAGGGTAAAGAAAAATTGATTGCACCTAATGTAAAAGCCCTTCAATTAGGTGCAGAATTTGCTCGCACAAACTTTACTTGTCCTTTGCCCTTTTATGTGGAACGAAGAAACCTGATTGGCGATTCGATCCTGGTGGATGGCAACACTGCTTGTGGTTTGGGTGCTGTGTATGGTGGCGCAACTGTTTGTGCTTGGTATCCGATTACGCCTTCTACATCGGTTGCCGAAGCTTTTAATGACTATGCTCAAGAATTTCGTGTAGATGCTGAATCCGGAGCTAAAAATTATGCCATCGTTCAAGCAGAAGATGAATTGGCAGCGATTGGAATGGTTATAGGAGCAGGCTGGAATGGAGCACGTTCATTTACCGCCACCAGTGGTCCCGGAGTTTCGCTAATGAATGAATTTTTAGGGTTGGCTTATTTTGCTGAAATTCCCTCTGTGTTAATAGATGTACAACGAGCCGGGCCTTCTACCGGAATGCCTACACGAACGCAACAAAGCGATGTTTTAGAAGCAGCTTATGCTTCACATGGAGACACCAAACACGTACTTCTGCTGCCTTCCACTCCAAAGGAGTGCTTTGACATGACCGCTCAAGCATTAGACTTAGCAGAACAACTACAAACCCCCATTATTGTATTAACAGACCTTGATTTGGGCATGAACGATCATCTTTCACCACCATTTGAATGGGATGATTCTGTAAAATATCAGCGTGGAAAAGTGTTGACAGCTCAAGACCTTGATAACATGGGGAAATTTGGACGTTATCTTGATGTAGATGGTGATGGTATTCCCTATCGCACCTATCCAGGCACTCATCCCAGCAAAGGATCGTTTTTTACAAGAGGTACTTCGCGAGATGAATATGCTATTTATACAGAAGATGGTGCGGTCTATAAACGAAATATGGATAGGCTGATGGTAAAATGGGAAACCGCTAAAGAATTAGTACCTAAGCCAGTTATTCGTCAAGCTAAAATAGCTACTCAAGTAGGTGTGATATATTTTGGCACCTCTAATCATGCTACCGATGAAGCACTATTTCTATTAAGTGAAAAAGGAGTTCATTTTGATTCACTTCGTTTACGGGCCTTTCCTTTTTATCAACAAGTAGCTGATTTTATTGCTGCACATGACCAAGTTTTTGTAATTGAACAAAACAGAGATGCACAAATGCGTAGCTTACTTATGATTGAACTAAACATCGCACCAGAAAAACTCATTTCTATTTTAAATTATGATGGAACGCCAATGACGGCAGAAAATATTGTTCAACAGATTCAATCCAAATTCAAACAGTCCTCTAAAGTAATTCCAGCATAAAGAAGCTTTGATTCAAAATAAGAGTTGAACCAACAAAGGAAAAAAATCATGACTTACATTCGCCCCGCATTTCGCCATCCCCAATTACCGCTCAATAAATTAGGACTGCCCGTTTCATACTATGAAGGTGCACTCTCAACTCTATGTGCCGGTTGTGGACACGATTCTATCAGTGCCGGAATCATTCAAGCTTGTTGGGAATTGAACATTCAACCTCATCAGGTAGCCAAGCTTTCTGGCATAGGATGTTCATCTAAAACACCAACCTATTTTTTAAGTAATTCTCATGGCTTCAACTCTGTGCATGGTCGGATGCCTTCTGTGGCTACCGGTGCTTATTTAGCCAATCGAGATTTGCTGTATATAGGCGTTTCAGGAGATGGCGACTCTGCCTCTATTGGTATGGGGCAGTTTGCTCATGTAATCCGACGGAACGTAAACATGGTTTATATAGTGATGAATAATGGATGCTATGGATTGACGAAAGGGCAAGATTCTGCAACGGCAGATATTGGCTCCATCAGCAAAGCAGGAAGTATCAATCAATTTCAAGGAATTGACTTAGCAGGCCTTGCCATTGAATTGGGAGCTACTTTTGTTGCTCAAAGTTTTTCCGGCGATAAAGAGCAATTGATTCCACTCATAAAAGCTGCTATCAAGCATCCCGGTTTTGCACTGATCAATGTAGTGTCACCTTGTGTTACTTTCAATAACAATCCAGGGTCAACTAAATCCTATCAGTTTGTAAGAGAACATCATGCCATGACTTCAAAAATGGATTATGTTCCTGAAATGGAAACAATTTCTGCCAGCTATCATGAAGGAAATAATCAGGAAATTGAACTGCATGATGGTAGCACCATTCAACTTCATAAACTATCGCAAGAATGGAATCCTGAAGATAGGCTATCTGCTATTTTAGCCTTAAAACAAGCGGCAGCTAAACAAGAAGTGTTAACCGGCTTGCTATTTATTGAACCGGAAACAAAAGCATTGCACCAAATTCTAGGAACAATAGAATCGCCGCTAAATACACTTTCAGAATCTTCCTTATGCCCCGGAAATAAAAAACTGATGGAGCTAAATAAAAGTTGGCGATAACAAAGCAAAAGTTAGGAATTTATCTTAGTTAGGAAGTAAATATCAATTCTGCACTTTCTTTTAATGTGGGTATTGATCTTAGTATCAATCTGAAAAAGACCTTCGATGTGTTTTAAAGTCTTGACAATTATATAGTAGCCTAAAAACTGACTGAAACCGACAAAACAATTTTTTACATTTGCCGCGCTTCTCTATAGTCGAGACGCTAAGCAACCAACAACTGAATTACATCTTATGTCAAAAATTAAAGTAGCTAACCCCGTAGTAGAATTGGATGGGGATGAAATGACACGCATCATTTGGAAGTTTATTAAAGACAAATTGATCCTCCCTTATGTGGATGTGGATATAAAATATTATGACTTAGGTGTTGAGCATAGAGATGCCACCCATGATCAAGTAACTATTGATGCTGCTCATGCCATAAAGCAATATGGAGTCGGAATTAAGTGTGCAACCATCACACCTGATGAAGCTCGAGTAAAAGAGTTTAATCTCCAGCAAATGTGGAAAAGCCCTAATGGTACCATTCGCAACATCCTTGACGGAACAGTATTTCGGGAACCCATTGTTATCAACAATGTACCCCGATTGGTCGTAAATTGGGATGCTCCAATTATTGTAGGCCGTCATGCTTTTGGTGATCAGTATCGCGCAACAGATTTTACCGTAAAAGGGAAAGGAAAACTAACGATCAAATTTGAAGGTGAAAATGGAGAAGTTGTAGAACATGAAGTTTATGACTTTAAAGGAGATGGCGTTGCCATGGCAATGTACAACACGGATGAATCAATCAAAGGCTTTGCCCGCGCTTGTTTCAACATGGCCTTACAAAAAGAATGGCCACTTTATCTGTCAACCAAAAATACCATTCTAAAAAAATATGATGGACGCTTCAAAGATATTTTTGAAGAGATTTATCAAAATGAATTCAAAACCAAAATGGATGTTGCCGGACTTAGTTATGAGCATCGGCTGATTGATGACATGGTGGCCAGTGCATTGAAATGGAACGGAAATTTTGTGTGGGCTTGTAAAAACTATGATGGAGATGTGCAAAGCGACACTGTTGCTCAAGGTTTTGGCTCATTAGGATTGATGACCTCCGTACTGGTTACTCCCGATGGCAAAACAATGGAAGCAGAAGCAGCACATGGAACCGTTACACGCCATTATCGCGAACACCAAAAAGGAAATCCAACTTCTACCAACCCCATAGCATCCATATTCGCATGGACACGCGGATTGGCTTTCCGTGGTAAATTGGATAGCAATCAAGCATTGATTGACTTCTGCCATGCCTTGGAAGCCGTTTGTATAGAAACAGTTGAAAGTGGAAAAATGACCAAAGATTTAGCCATTTCAGTTTATGGGAATAAAGTAAATCATGGTGAACATTACCTTTATACTGAAGAATTTTTAGACGCATTAGATGCCAATTTGAAGTCCAAAATCAAATAGGCTTTTGTAAAAAATGAATAGGTGAAATTGGTCGGTTTTGTTGCCGACTTTTTTCATGCCTTCTCTTTGCTGAGCAAGTGATTAGATTCTATCTGTAAAAACTGCATTAGAAATAGTATCTTCGCGCTTTATTTTACCCGCCTGCATACCTTATTGCAGGAATTAATCGAACAGCTAAACTTTTTGTAGTTCCCGCTATATGAATATTTTTTTAACAGGCGCAACCGGACTTGTGGGAGGAGAACTCCTAGTTACGCTTTCTAAGCGTAGTGATGTTGACAAAGTTTTTTGTCTTCTCAGAGCTAAATCAGAAGAAGAAGCATTAATCCGAATCAAAAATGTCTTTGATCTTCACGACGATAAATATGAACCTAATCGTATCATTCCCGTATTAGGTAATTTATTTGACGACAACTTAACTGATTCCTTAAAAGCCAACAAATTACTTGATGATGTTGATGCCATTATTCACTCAGCTGCCAATACCTCATTTTCTCGTGTAAATGATGACTTGGTAGAAAGAGCAAACATTGGTGGATTAAATAAAATATTGCTTTGGGCAAAAGGATTGCCGAAACTCAAAACCTTTCTTTACATAGGCACAGCTACCATTTGCGGAAAAGACGTAAAAGATAGAATTGTTCATGAAGATGAATCGCCAAACCTTGATGCGACACACTTAGTGAAATATACTTACACTAAAATGAAAGGAGAATTACTGATTCGAGAGCATTTGCGCGAGGATCAGATTTTAGTTGCACGCCCTTCTATCATTATGGGAGATAGCCGTCCTATCATGCCTCGTAGCCCTGTCATTCTTTGGGCAATGGCAACGATCAATCATTTAAGGCTAATTCCCGTCAATGCACACGCACAGCTTGATATTATTCCTGTAAACTATGCAGCAAAAGCTATTGTAGCCTTATTATTTGCTGATAGAAAACATCATGTTTATCATATTTCTGCCGGTGAAGCTGGTGCTACAACTGCTCTGAAGCTTGCCAAAACTTTAGAAAGTTATTTTGATGAAATGCCCCCCTTCAACTTTATCAATAAGGCGATGCTTAATCAAGTAAAACACTGGACACGCAATCGTTTGGCACCGGAGAGCGAGCTTTACTCTTATCGGAAATATTTGGACTATTGGAAAGAAACCTTTCAAGATAAAAGTAAACTACGATTACTTTTTACCGGAATTGATCCATACCTCGAATTTATTGATTTAGGACACGTTTTTGATAACACCCGATTGTTAGAAGATGTTGGAATTGAAAATTCTATTCCTGCTGATATCTACATCAATAACTCAATGAATTATGTTGAGAAAATTGATGTGCTTGAAGGTGCTATTGATCCATAGAAAAATAAGAAACCAAAAATCATTTCCCGCTATTTGGCGGGATTTGTTTTAGATGAAAAATGAAGCTCAAAACATTGCCATTTTACTTTTGATACCCAACCTTTTTACTTGCCAACATGGGACTATTCGACAAACTCTTTAAAAGAAATAAAGAACAACAAGAGCAAAAAGAAGCACTTGATCAAGGCTTGCAAAAAACTAAAGAAAGCTTCTTTTCCAAGATTACGAAAGCTATAGCTGGTAAGGATTCTGTGGATGAAGATGTTTTGGACGAGCTTGAAAATGCCCTAGTCAGTGCAGATGTAGGCATAGACACTACGGTTGCCATCATCAATAGAATTGAAGACCGAGTAAAAAGAGATAAGTATGTAGGCACAAGTCAACTCAATGATATCCTGCAACAGGAAATTATGAGTATGCTCACCGATGCCCCTTCAAACGAATTTGCAACCTTTGATTTGCCGACAGACAAAAAGCCTTACGTGATTTTAGTAGTAGGAGTGAACGGTGTTGGTAAGACTACTACGATTGGAAAATTGGCATACAACTTCAAACGAAATGGCAAATCTGTATTGTTGGGAGCCGCCGACACATTCCGTGCTGCCGCCGTTGACCAACTCACTATATGGAGCGATCGGGTAGGGGTGCCAATTGTAAAAAAGGAAATGGGCAGTGATCCCAGTAGTGTAGCTTTTGATGCGGTTGCCAGCGGCTTAGCAAAAGATGTTGATGTCATCATTATTGACACAGCTGGACGACTACACAACAAAAGCTATTTGATGGATGAATTGGGGAAAATTCGCCGTGTTATATCCAAAAAGATGCCCGATGCACCACATGAAGTGCTATTGGTGCTTGACGGAAGTACCGGACAAAATGCACTCGAACAAGCAAAGCATTTTACTGTCGCAACCGATGTTACTGCAATGGCTATTACTAAATTAGATGGAACAGCCAAAGGCGGCGTTGTGCTTGCAATTGCCAATCAATTTAAGATTCCAGTTAAATATATCGGTGTCGGCGAAAAAATGGAAGACTTACAGATTTTTCAAAAAGAAGAATTTGTAGATAGCTTGTTTAGTCTTTCTAAATAAAATTGAATTGTTCTAAAAAAATTGGCTTTAAAACTTGTTTTTGTCAGCATACATTCGAAGAATTAAACCAACGAATACAAATTCAATCAGATCCAATTATTAAATGGATATGAGTCAAATTATCGAACGCTATAAGACACTGTATTTGTGTTGCTTATTTTGAAGAAGAAAACCTGATAAGTCAAAATTGTCTCAATAAGATGAAAAGGACATCAAGATTTTTGGCGCTTGTATCAATATAGCAGAAGCAAAGAAAAAGATTAAATTTAAAAGCAAACACTAAACTTGTATTTAGTTCAGTACGGTGTGAGAACCAGTAGGTATTTTTTCATACTCAGCTCGATCTGTTTCGTCATAAAAGCTTTGAAGATTCATATTCTTTTCTACAAAACTTTTAAGTGCCTCTGAACTGTTGAAATGTTCGGGTAATTCTGCGGCTATAGGAGTAAGGGTAAATTTATTCCCCGAAGTATCGGGTTTGATGCGGAAAAGATAATAGGCTTTAGTGCTGTCTGAATATAAGTTCATAAATAATGCACCTTTTACTTCTGATAAAAATGCCGTGAATTGAGCAGTTTGGGAAATATTTTTCTGCACTACATGGTATTGGGTTGGAGAAGATTGCGTGATTTGATAATTGTTATACACTTCATCTTTACTATTCCATTTACCTAAGAAGCGTGGATCAACCGGAATGGCAGCACTGCTGATCGGTACAGCACTCTCATAAGGGCAACCCCCTAATCCTATAGAAATGATCATTAGCGCAACGAGATAAATTACCTTATTCATGCTTTAGTCAAAAAATATTGTACTCTTTTTTGGAAAGGGCGCGCAAAGATACCGTGATTTGAAGTGTGCTAGCAACATCTCTTTAAAAATGTTTGAAAACGAACTAAAACCACTTTTAATCTGGAATTCTTGTGAATTTATACAAACGGCAATTTCAAACTTTTAATCTATTCGCTATCAACCTAAATGCCTAATTTTTTGTTAGAAGTTGATACTTCATTTTCAAAATTGGAATGGATATGATTACTCAATGAAGACTGTTAAATTCTAATTTCTATATAACAATAAGAAACATGGCTCATAATTAAATATATTAGATAACATGTTGGATATATAAAGAGGGTGATTCGCTTTGAACTAACTTATTCAGTTAGTTTCTAAATTTTGAAATCAGATAATTGCATCAAACTAATTTTGAAAAGAAAAGTTGTTTGGGGAATCTGGCGAAATAAATTAAACAGATGTAAATATTAATGTCATTAAGCCCCGTTGATTCAACGGGGCTTAATGACATTAATATCTTGGGAGAATTACAATTATACAGAAGCGATAAAGTCTTTTACTTTATCCTTGTGTACCATTCCTTCTTTAAAAGTATATGCACCAGATTTCGGGCTACGAACGGCTTTGATCACTTTTGTGTAGTTCTTTGCCTCTGCTGCCAACTTGGGGTCTTTCTTTATCGCGGTTTTAGCTGCTTTTGCCATTTCTTATATAATTTGTTTGGTCTTTTGATAATGCTTATGCCCCATATACAATAGTGCATAATGCGATTTAGAACCAGTTATTTAATTTCTTTGTGAACCGTAACCTTTTTCATCAGCGGATTGTATTTTTTCAACTCAATACGCTCAGGAGTGTTCTTTTTGTTTTTGGTAGTAATGTAGCGACTGGTACCCGCCAAACCGCTATTTTTATGCTCCGTGCACTCTAATATTACTTGTACACGATTTCCTTTTTTAGCCATCTTATGATTGCTTTAAATTCTTTACTGAAAATTAATTAGATCGTTTGACCTTGAGCGCGAAGTTCTTTTACAACGCTGAATAGTCCGTTTTTGTTAATAGTCCGGATTGCATCGGTAGATAGCTTCAATGAAATCCAACGATCTTCTTCTACTAAGAAGAAACGTTTCTTCTGCAAATTAGGCAGAAAACGACGCTTTGCTTTCTTGTTTGAAAAAGATACTTTATGACCAGTTATGGGCTTCTTACCTGTTACCTGACAAACGCGTGCCATGTTGAAAAAAATTTTGGACTGCAAAAGTAGGGAAAATTATCGAAAGGAACCGAAAAACAACAAAATATTTTTTTTTGACCGCTCTCGTCTATGGAAATTCAGGATAAATCAAGGCATCCAAATCGTTAATAGCTGGTATGTTTTCACAAATAAAACCTTCGGCATATTTTGTTCCGATACGTTTTCCCATCAGCATATCCCGATAGGCTATATGGTTTAAAAATTCCTCAGTAGCTATATAGGTCATGGGTTCGGTAGATGACGGCGCATGAAATTGACTTTTATAGCATTTTACTGCTTCCATTTTTGTTTGAAAACTTTCAGAAATATCCACAATGATATGAGGCTCATAGTGTCTATCTTGTATCATGTGAAACACTCTTTTGGGTCTCCATGCAGCTTGTGGAGCACCGTCCCATTCGGTTTCAATTTTTCTTAAACCCGAAAGAAAACATGCATCAGCAATCAATCTACCTGCCCGTCCATGATCTGGATGGCGGTCTGCCAGTGCATTGGCAATAACAATTTCAGGACGATACGCTCTGATAAACCGAATAAGTGTTTTTTGATGTGTTTCATCATTACGGAAAAAGCCATCTGCCAAGTGGGCATTTTCACGTACTTGTATTCCCATCGCTTGGGCTGCATCTTGTGCTTCTTTTAGTCTGATTTCGGGTGTGCCGCGCGTTCCTAATTCACCTTCAGTGAGATCTAAAATGCCAACCTTTTGTCCTTTACGAGCATGGTTGATGAGTGTGCCGGCACAACCTAATTCTGCATCATCAGGGTGAACGGCTATGGATAGAATGTGCAACTTCATCATAATTCTGCGAAGGTAACGACTAAGTATTTTTCATTCTTATCAGAACCTTTAAATGGATTGCTAATTATGTGTAGTCTGGCTTTGTTGTTGTTGATATTGTTGGTAACGATAATAGTTTGTTGCTTCCAACTCTCTTACTATTTGTTCCATGTCTTTATCATCTCCTGTGGGGTCATAAGCTTTTTTTAAGTTGTTGTTAAAAAGCAATGCTACGGATTGATAAATTACGGCATTAAAACCTCCTTTTACTTCTTTGATTATACTATAACAATTTCGTCCGGTTTGTCTATTAATTAGTTTTACCAGCACTTGCCCTTGGCTGATGGTCATGTTTTCAAGTTCACCTTTAAACTTAGATTTCAAGTCTTTTTCAACTGATTTCATGTATCGCTTTTTGGCTTTCTCGTCGGGTATATGCTCCATATTTGCATACACATCTTTTAGCACACCGGCGGCTATGACAGCGTAGGGGTAAGTTTTGTAAATATTATATCGAAGGCGGTTGTATTCTGTTTGTCGGCGAACCCAGCGTTTGGGCAATTTGTCTATCACTTCAACATCATCCATAAAGACCATCGGAATGGTGTCTCTCCCTTCTATCACTGCTCCAAGGAGAATGGTGTCAGAAGCCGTTTTTTGTTGAGCAAAAGAAGTATTTGACCAAAGCATCAATACCATAGTGCTAACTATGATTGAAATGAATTGAAAACCAATATGCCGAACAACGACCATAGCCGTAAAGTTCTACTATTCTTTAGCTTTTTAAACTTTTGCCTTGAATTTTAGTAAGATTTTATTTCAACTCCTCCACAAAATACAGATCCGCGAAGTATGAGTGTCTTTTTGGGAACCCCAGCTTCGGGATGGCGCATTTGACGCTTATCTTCCACGCTTCCTAATACGGTTTCTACTTCGTTTTTTACGTCCCAATCTGATGGAATAATAATTTCGCACCCACCAAACGATGCTTGCACTTCCAATATCATAGTAGGATCATCACTTTCTGCTTGCAGCAGGTTAATTTCTGCACCACCAAAAGTGGCAGTTACTTTACCACCTTTAAAATTCTTTGAAGTAACTATTTCTTTTCTGCCGCCAAAGACAACATTAGCATCTACGGTTTGTCCTTCGGTCATAGATGAACATTTCATGTCCATCCAAGACTTTTTTTTTCTGGGTTTTAAGGTGATGAAAAGCCCTCCCAGCATGACGAGTAAGGGCATTACTATGTCTTCTGAATCTATAGCCTTACTGCCTACATGAAAAGTAAAAGCTGGAATGAGGTTAAACACACCGATAGCCAGCAAAATAAACGGAGCTGGAGTGGAAAAGCGATTTCTAATTCCAATCATTAAACCGATAGCTATCAAAACAAGCGGCCAAGTAACTTGAATATCGAATTGTGGTAAGAGTCCTAATTTTTCTAGCAAAAGCCCAACGCCTATCAGAACTATAATGACACCAAATAGTCCTTTATTACTACGAGAAGGTAGGGGATGATTATTGCGCATAACGATAAGCTAATTTTTGGTAAAAGTATCGGTGGCAATTGGCTTTGAAAAGTGGACTTAGGCAAAGTGCTGCACCTTGTCGGTAAAGCTATGAACTACATCGGTAAATGAATAGCCTGTAAATCGAAAAAGAAATGAATACTCAACTAATTTTCATGCTTGTCATGGTAATGGACCCGGCCAAAGGTTTGTCATTAAAAAGGGTTATCTTTTCATTTTCATCTTTTAAAGCTAAGGAGTACAGCAAAGGCAAATAATGTTCCGGCGAAGGAATTGCCAACTTAATGGCACTACCCAGTTTTTGATAATTTACCAAAGCCAAATGGTCGCCATTTAATATTAACTGCTTCATTTTTTCGTTTGCTTCTAAAGCCCAATCAAGTCCATATTGTTCATTGATACGCTGCCAAGAAATCAGCTCCAAGTTATGCACCATATTGCCACTGCCTATCATTAAGATGCCTTTTTCTCTAAGTGATTTTAGTTGCTTTGCCAATTCATAATGTTATAGCGGACCCTGACTATAATCTAAACTGAGTTCAACAATAGGAATGTCTGCATTCGGATAAAGATGTTTCAGAACTGACCATGCACCATGATCAAGCCCCCATTGGTGATCGTCTAAGCCAATAGTTGCTTTAGTGAGCAAATCTTTTGTTTTCTTAGCTAATTGAGGGCTACCAGGTGCCAAATATTGCACTCGGTATAAAGCCTCAGGAAAGCCACTAAAGTCATGAATTGTACGTGGTTTCTGCATTGCAGTAACAAAAGTACCTTGCGTTTCCCAATGAGCACTGATGCAAAGAATCGCATGAGGTCGTGGCAATTCGGTTGACAATTTTTTAAAACCTTGTACAAACTCGTTGTCTTCAATAGCATTCATAGGGCTACCATGACCCAAAAACAAAACGGGCATTTTTTCACTTAGTTGAAAGGGTGTGGTTGTTTTTTCAAATTCTTTCAACGTCATAAAAAGGATTTGGCAGGAAAGGTGAAGCTAAGGAATATTGTACTTTTTATTGGTTAAAACATACAAATACAAAATTTGCAGTGGGACATCACATTATCTTGTTAAAGTAGCGTTTTACTAACCGCTTAGATAATTGCCCAACTTTTCAGTATATTCGTTCGGCAAAACTGCAATAGCACCCCATCAAAAAAAAGACTGATTACCCAACGTCAAAATTGGTGTTACGCCAAAATGATTCAACCCTATTTTGTAATAATTAACACCACAATATCACAGCCAAACAACTTAGCAAAAAAGTATAAACTTCATTAAATATTTAATTAAATATTACATTTTAAAATTGAGGTAAAATCATTATATAGCCATAAACAGGTAGCCATGCCACCACAATAAACCACTTGTATGACTCTAAACTATCCTACATACAAATACACTTCAGAAGATGCACAATTAGAATTAGCTCGTTTCGTTGCCTTGGATAACCCCGATAGTTATCCATTCGACAATTTTCATGCACATGAGTACAATGAGATATTAGTGTTTATTAATGGCAGTGGATACCATAATATCAATTTCAAAAAACAATTTATTGAGCATAACTCTATTCACCTTCTTGCCGCTAATGATTTGCATTGGGTAGAACGTTCCATGAAATCGACAGGCTTCGCTATTGTTTATAAAGACCAGTTTTTACAAAAACTACAAATAGTTAACCCAAATTTTGATTTTTGTAGTTTGTTTAATTTTTCTAGAATTATCAATTTGAATGAGCAAGAAGCAAAAGATTTTGAGTTTATATTCAGAGAGATATTGCGCAATAAAACACAGTCTGCTTATATGCTTCAACTAATTGGAGTGTTCATTTCAAAGATTGCCAATCTAAGCCAAATGGAAACTCCAACTAAAAAAATTTTTGACCCAATAGTTCCAGAAATGATAAGATTGATAGACAAAAATTTTAAGAGTCAGAAGGCTATTAGTTTTTACGCTAATGAATTAAACCTTACGCCAAGAACACTACAAAACAGATTTAAGAAAGTATCGTCCATTTCCATAACAGAATTGATACAAGAGAGAATATTAAAAGAAGCCAAGAAACTGCTTTGCACAAGCTCAATGAGCATCCGCGATATTGCCGATGAATTAGGATTTAAAGAGCCGGCACACTTTACCAATTGGTTTAAAAAATTGACAAAATGTTTGCCAATAGAATATAAGTACGAGAACGACTAAAATTAAAAAAAGCCATGAACATTTCGTCCATGGCTTTTGGCTAAAAAAAATGGCTAATTATTGAACTATTACTTTTTCATACACACTCCCTTGCTTTGTGTGAATGAACAAAAAATAAACTCCACTTGGTAAGCCGGAAACATTCAATGTCCTTTCGTTTTTATTGTATGTTCTTATGTTTTTTCCGGATAAATCTAATAGTTGAATGCCTTGTGCTTTTACGCTATTCTCGTATTCCAAATTGATGATGTTATTGGTGGGGTTAGGATAGATTTTGAATTGGGATTTTAGAGCAGGATTATTAATGGAAGTCGTTCCGCCTCCATTGGTTGTTTTGTACAAAAAATTTCCTGCTAACAAAAAGCCCGTATTGCCACTTGGCGAAAACTGAATATCATTTACTATATTCAGTGGTGACATCAATTGAGGTGTCCAACTTACTCCACCATCAGTTGTTTTATGAATAGTGCCCAAAGCATTGCTATATCCTGTATTTTCATCGGTAAACCATAGTGCAGAAACAACATTGCCGGGAGGTATAGTCGTTTCCGTCCAAGTAGTGCCACCATCCGTTGTCTTAAATAGTTTTCCAAAATTGCCGCCCACATAACCCACGCGCTCGTTTACAAAATGTGCTTTAATAAAACTGCCTGAATAATCCCATTCTTTTACAACTACCCAAGTGTTACCAAAATCGGTTGTTCTATAAATTCTCCCTTTACGCAATGGAGCTGAGCCTCCAATAGTGGTAATAAAACCTAATGAACCATTGTAGAAATAAATATCAGAAACCTGATTATTATTAGCTACTGTGTCATAATTAACTTGTTGCCAAGTGATTCCGGCATCTGTGGTTCTATGCAAGTCATAACTGTAACCCAACACCATACCGGAATCTATATTTACAAAGTCTATTTTTTCAAACAAAAACTGATATTTACCTACGCTATCACGGGTTAGTGTTTCCCAGCTTTGTCCTGCGTTTGTGGTACGCAAAACTATGTTTCGATGAGGTGTAAACCAACCGCCACCGCAAGCAAAGCCTACAGAGTCATTTACAAAATCCATATCTTGAATAAACTCACTATCATATTCTGTTATAAAATGATTCCATTTTAAACCTCCATCACGAGAGTAGTACATATTTTTTGCACCATTGGAATAAAATATATTACTATCACTCGACGTAGCAAAGGCTCCATTGACCATGGAAGGTGTGGATATTGCTTTCCACTGTGCCATGCTCCAAAGGGGAACGAACAGTATTAGCATTACAAATGCGCTCTTCATAGACTTTTAAGTTTGTAAACTGCAAATCTCATCAAAGCAGCACTAAGCATTCTTGCAAAAACATGAAAATAAATTGCAAAAAGTGGTAAAAGATTAAAATCTAACCTATTTGAGAATTTAGCATCTGGGCATGTCGAATCAACATGGCACTATGTAATGAATAAACAATTATGCCACAAGTAAAATTACAAATGCCGGAGTTCATATATACCCTGAATTTCGCCTGTACTCAACTCGTGGTATAGGCATCTTTTCTTCCTTGTTACATTCTGTCCAATGCTCAATGAGCAAAACTTTTAATTTATGGCGCATTTTTTGTTCATAATAAAACGTGAAACTGCTTTTATGACTTTTTTAAAAAACTGAGAAACAAATATTTTTCTATGATTCACTTACGTACATTGTCCTCTATTTTTGGAACTATGCGCTTGTTTTTTACTTCATTGCTCATGTTTGTCGCATCTTTTTCTTTTGCCCAAAACAAAGTGAAAGAACAAGCAAAGCTCATGGCTAAAGCCTTACTTCAAAAAGATTATACAAGCTATATCACTTATACTTATCCTTCCATTGTAAAAGAAATGGGTGGTAAAGAAAAAATGATTTTGGCTATAGAAAATCAAATGAAAAGCATGGAGCCTACAGCACAAATCCTTTCTATTGATTTTGGACAACCTTCTTCCGTCATTCAAGAACGAGAAGAATTGCAATGCACTATTCCACAACAAATGATTTTACAAACACCTCAAGGAAAAGTGCAAACGCAAAGCACGCTTATTGGCATATCAAAAGACGAAGGCAACCATTGGTATTTTGTAGATATTGGTGATAGAGACTTAAATGCAGTGCGAACCTCATTGCCTAACATTAGTCGGAAGTTGATTTTGCCCAAACCGGAGCCGCCTCAATTTGTAAAATAACACACAAGCACATTTTCTCTGAGGTCATTCTTTGCATTTAATGCTACCTTTGCGCGCTCAAAACGATTTGGAGCGTATTTTATGATAAGCCGGAGAAACATTAGAGTGAAGGTGATGCAGACATTGTACACCCTTGACACAATGGAGAATAAAGACTTGGATCAATTGAAAAAATCCGGTGGCTCCATTTTGGAAGAGAAATTAGATAAATCTTTAGACCTTTTCGTTACCTCGGCTCTCTACACTTTTTCGGTAGCCCAATATGCTGAAACGGATGCCCATCAACGCGCTTCAAAATATTTGCCTTCTCAAGAAGACCTCAATGTCAGCATAAAAATATCAGGCAATGAGTTTATGTGGAATGTACGTTCCAACGAGACTTTTGAAGAGCGAGTAAAACTTCATCATTTAGAACAATATCTGAATGAAGAATGGACAAAGAAACTCTATATAGCTTTAGCAAAAACCGAAGCATACCAAAAATACATAGCCGAAAACACACGTAATCCTAAATCAGAAAAGGCAATCATCAAATTCATCTGGGAACAACTCATTTTGCCGAATGAATCCTTGATGGAGTATTTTTTTGAAGAATTACCCGGCTGGGAAGACGACAAAGAAATGACCTTGATGTTGATGGATAATTTCTTCAAAAGCAATCATAAAATCAATTACCTAAGCCTTATTTCGCAAGAAAAACGCGACTATGCACATAGCTTGATGCGTAGTGTATTGGAAAAAAAGGACTATTGCTTGGAGCTCATTAATCCAAAATTACAAAACTGGGATTCTGAGCGTGTTGCGCTTATAGATTTATTGCTGTTGCAAATGGGCATCTGTGAATTTTTATATTACCCGACTATCCCTACAAAAGTTACCATCAACGAATACATCGAATTAGCCAAAACTTACAGCACCCCTCAAAGTGGTCAATTTGTAAATGGCGTGCTGGATAATATTTTAAAAGATTTAGAAAAGGATAACAAAATACACAAACAAGACCGAGTACGTAAATCGTAAATTTGCGAAAGTGAAAAATAACTTCATCACAACTTTATTTGAATCATTAAACCTAAAGGTCTTGCTGTTAGGAAAATACTTGATTGCCTTATTTTCTTTTGGAATGATAGCCTTTACTTCTTGCAACAATACACCTAAAGAAAATGAAAACCCCAAACTTTTATCAACCTCATTAGTAAACAATCCTCGGTCTGCCACCGGAACAGATACCGTTGTGTTAAATGCCTTAGCCAACATGTCTTTTAAAGACACTGTTTATGATTTTGGAACCATAAAACAAGGAGAAGTTGTTAGTCATGAATATGACTTCACCAATACCGGGAAAAGCCCGCTTCTTATCAGTAATGCCGCCGGATCGTGCGGATGTACAGTTGCCGATTTTCCACGAGAGCCTGTACAGCCGGGCAAAACCGGAACTATTAAAGTGCAATTTAGCTCTGCCGGAAAAGAAGGGCATCAAGAAAAAAGTGTAACTCTTACAACTAATTCAATTCGTGGATTGCACATTTTATTTATCAAAGGAGAAGTAAAATAGAAACTTAATTTTTCATTTAATAATCATCAAAATCAAATGTTCGTAAATCTCGCATCAGTATTACTACAAGCAGGAAGTCCCAGCCCCATGCCATCATTATTTATTATGGTTGGTATGATCGTAGTTATGTATTTTTTCATGATTCGCCCACAAGCAAAACGTGCCAAAGAGCAAAAGAAATTTGCTGAAAGCATCAATACCGGTGAGCGTGTCATCACTTCTGCAGGCATCCATGGCACCATCAACCGTGTGAATGATGATGGTACTTTGCAAATTGAAGTAGGTCGTGGTACCTTTATCACAATTGAAAGAAGTGCTGTGTCTATGGAAATGACCAATGCTTACAAGAAGAAAACAGAAGGGGCAATTGTTGCTGCTGAAACAAAATAGTAAAATAAACGAACCATGCTGAAAGTAGGAATAACCGGAGGTATTGGGTCAGGAAAATCATGGGTATGCCAAGTGTTTGAAATACTTGGCATACCTGTTTTTTATGCAGATCGTGCTGCTCGTTTTTTAATGGAAAATGATCAGGCAATTATAAATAGCATCAAAGCACTTTTGGGCGATGATGCTTATAGAGGCGGATTGCTTGATAGAGAAAGAATTGGGACAATTGTTTTTAGATCACCGGAACTATTGCAAAAGCTAAACAGTATTATTCATCCTGCTGTTCGCCGCTATGCCCAACAATGGCATGATAGTCAGAAATCACTATACACGATAAAAGAAGCAGCTATTTTTTTTGAAACAGGCAGTAACGTTGAAATGGATTTTATGGTTGGCGTTTATGCTCCAAGAAAATTACGAATCCTCCGTACCATTCATCGAGATGGCTCCACTCAAGAAAAAGTATTGGAGCGCATGTCGCAACAAATGGAAGAAGATGAAAAAATGAAACGGTGCGACTATGTTATCATCAATGACGATAAACGTGCCATCCTTCCTCAAATATTAGACCTTCATCAACTGCTTCAAGACCGAATTAGGAGTACACGCTAATCTCATCTAAGCTATTCTAACATTCCATCCGCACACAATGGAAATTAACCCCGCAATGTGTAGGTTTGCAGCCCAAAAGAACTGTTTCTATGCAAAAAATTCAGATGGTGGATCTGAAACGCCAATATGCTCACATCAAACCGGCAGTTGATAAAGCCATTCAAAACGTCATTGATACAACCGCATTTATCAATGGACCGGATGTAAATGCTTTTTCTAATGAATTGGCAAGTTACTTGAACATAAAGCATGTGATTCCTTGTGCAAACGGAACAGATGCTTTGCAAATTGCCTTAATGGCACTTGATTTACAGCCCGGAGATGAAGTCATTACACCTTCTTTTACATACATTGCCACAGTTGAAGTTGTAGCATTATTACAATTAAAACCCGTATTTGTAGAGGTAGATGCAGACACTTTTACCATGAATATAGAAAGCCTAAAAAAAGCTATTACTCATAAAACAAAGGCTATTATTCCGGTACACCTTTATGGGCAATCAGCCAACATGAATGAAATTTTGCAAATTGCCAAAGAAAAAAACATTCCGGTGATTGAAGATACAGCTCAAGCAATTGGTGGAACCTATACTTTCCCTAATGGCACAGTAGCTAAAAACGGTACAATGGGAACCATTGGTACTACATCATTTTTCCCTTCTAAGAACTTGGGTTGCTATGGCGATGGCGGTGCAATTTTTACCAATGATGATGTATTAGCTGACAAAATGAAAATGATAGCAAACCATGGTCAAAAAGTGCGTTATTATCATGAGTTAGTTGGTTGCAACAGCCGTTTGGACACTATGCAGGCCGCTATCTTGCGCGTAAAGCTCCCTCATCTGGATGCCTACTGCGATGCTCGTAGAACTGCCGCTGACTATTACGATAAAGCTTTTGCCAATCACCCCAATATTACAACTCCTTATCGGGCTGCTTACAGCAAACACGTTTTCCATCAATATACCTTGAAGTTAAATGGTGTAAATCGCGATCAGATAATTGCCTATTTAGCAGAAAAAGAAATCCCGTCTATGCTTTACTATCCGGTTCCGGCTCATAAACAAAATATGTTCAAATTGCTTGGTGGAAATGATTTCAAATTGGCTACTACCGATCAATTGCAAGAACAGGTGCTTTCTTTACCTATTCATACAGAACTGACTGAAGAAGAATTAAAGTATATCACCACTCATTTTATAGATGCAATAGAAGTCGCTAAAAACTAAACATGAAAATTCACAACACACCACTTGAAGGGTTATTGATTATTGAACCTCGAATTCACAATGACGATCGAGGTTATTTCTTTGAAAGCTATAACAAGCAAGCATTTCAAGCGGCAACTGGTTTAGAAATACACTTTGTTCAAGACAATCAAGCACGCTCAACCAAAAACGTTTTGCGGGGGCTTCATTTTCAAAACCCGCCACATGCTCAAACGAAATTAATTCGTGCTTTAGAGGGTGCCATTTGGGATGTAGTTGTTGATATACGCAGCAACAGCAAAACTTTCGGACATTGGTTTGGTGTAGAATTGTCGGCAGAAAACAAGCTGCAACTATTGGTTCCACATGGTTTTGCTCATGGTTATACAGTTCTTACCGAAACAGCAGAAGTGTTTTATAAGTGTGATGATTTTTATAGTAAAGCGGATGAGGGTGGGGTATTATACAACGATCCGGCTTTGAATATTGATTGGAAAATAGACTTGCATAAAGCCATAGTTTCTGAGAAAGATTTAACACAACCATCTTTAAAAATGCACAAAGGAAAATTTTAGCTAAAAGCGCGAAGTATATATTTACTTCGCGCTTTTCACTATGACTATTTCTTTGAAACTGAAAGGCAATAGGGACTAAAATTTACAACGTTTGATTGTCGTTTATTTACTTTATACCTCTTTTTGGGAGCCTAAAACGGTACTTGAATGAGTAAGCTAATATTTCTTCCTTGATTCCATATTCCCATTCTTCCAGTTAGATTGTTCATGTCTGCATATCGCAAACGACTAAGGTGATTTTGATAAGTTGTATTCAGTAGATTTTGAGCAGCAATATTGCAAGTAAGGTATTTTCTTCCTTTGTAGTTTAGGTCAAATCCACAGCCTGCATTCAATAAGGTATAAGCCGGTGAACTTGTTTCTGTACTATATGCGGAAAATATTTTGTTTTGCTCGAAGTTGAAATCAAGTCCCATTTTGAAATAAGCATTCTGGACAGATCTTAAAATAGACTTCGTTTGAACTCGTAGTTCTGTTCGCCACCTCGGTTGCGGCATTTGGGGTAAGTTTTTTGTACTGTCAGTTTGATTCAATAATGTAATTCCCCGAACAAAAGAAAATGTATTGTCAAAATGAAGCCAATCAAGGGGATGAGGATGCAAGTCGGAATATAATTCGCCACCAAATAAAAGTGCGGGTACTTGAACATAGGAGTAAGCTATATAGTTTCCATCATTGTTGAAAGTAGGTATGCTGTCGTTACCACTCCCTGTTTTAAGTTTTTGCAAATAGATATAATTGCTCAAATAATTGACAAACCCCGACACCGTTATATACCAATGCGACGAACGATATTCTGCACCTAAATCAGCTTGATAGCTTCGCTCCGGCTTTAGTAGAGCATTTCCATATTCATAACGCAAAGTGCCTTCGTGCACACCATTGGCACTTAACTCTGCAATGTTTGGAGCTCTGAAACCCGTTGCCAGGTTGAATTTAAACGTAGTTTGGGGTGAGGAAAGATAAGATACTCCAATGCTACCAGAAAATGAATTAAAAGAGCGATGGAATCCAGAAAATTTTACTTCCTCTGGCGATATGGGTTGTGGAATTTGATGACTCAAACTATCTAAATAAAGTGCTTGGGTATTCAACATTCGGATATCACCTCTCATTCCACCTGAAAGGTTCCATTTACCCCAATTTTTTTGCACAACTCCATAGATGCCTCCGTCAAATAAAGTATAATCCGGAATTAAATAACGGGTTCCTGCATTGATATTTCGTTGCACCATTCCATTAATTCCTATCGATGTTTTCCAATCTTTTCTTTCCGAAAAAATCATTTTTGCATCGTAACTCCACGTGGACAATTTTAAATTCAGTTCGGGAACATCCGGTGTTAACACATCGGAAAACTCTCTTCGGTTGTTAAATTGATAGCCTATCGTCAGCCCAAGCCTGGCACCATTATTGAAAAATAAACTGTTATTCCAAGCTACTTTTTGATGTCCGATTCGTTGATAAGAGGTTTGTGGTTGATAAGAAAGTTTGTCAGCATCCGAAACCATTTTTGTTGTAGCAACATTTCCTATTGCTATCAGTTGTACAAATACTCCTGTAGCACTGTCTCGTTCACCTTCCGGAACCCCCAACACTTGATTAAATGAAGAAAAAGCAAGTCGAGAATACCCCCATTTACCTGACAATCCCAATTCGGCACCTACATCTGCATTTTGATAACGAGAATTAAAGACATAACCATCATACTTGTTTTTGTAATCATGTGCAGCTTTTAAAGTGCCGTAAGTTTGCCAAAAAAGACCATGATTTCCCCCCTTTAAATTTAAGTTGGCGGCTGCAAGTCCGTTATTGGTTTGATAGTTCAGATTTGCTACTCCTGTCAAAGGTTTTGTGTTAGTCAAAATTTCATTCGGCACAATGTTGATGACTCCGGCTAAGGCATCCGACCCATAAGCTAAAGAAGCCGGGCCTTTAAGCACTTCTACTTTTGAAACGTTGTAATCATCAATCTCCACTCCATGTTCATCGCCCCATTGCTGTCCTTCTTGACGTACATTGTCGCTGATAACCAAAATTCGATTAGAGCCCAATCCGCGAATAATGGGTTTTGAAATGGCAGGACCGGTAGAAACTTCATTTACACCTGGCACCACCGTCAGAGCATTGATTATATTGCCAAAAGCATTTTCTCTGAGGGTTGACATCGGAATGCTAACAATTGGCGTACTGCTTTTACGTTGCTCAGTGGAAAGGCTACTGCCAGTTACAACCACTTCATTTTGCTCAATGATACTTTCACTAAGTCTAAAGTTTTGGGAAATGTTTCCATCTAATTTGACTACTTGGGTTTGCGTAACAAAATTGATAGAGCGCACCTCAATTAAATAACTGCCTCGTGGCAAACGACTAATAGCATAGTGCCCTTCAATATCTGAAGTAGTACCTGTTTTTAATTCAGGAAAAGAGATGATCGCGCCAACAACGGGATTTCCAGTTGTATCTGAAACGATACCTTGAATAGAATTTTGTTGGGCAAAAATATGAATGGGCGCAAGCAAAGCTACCCACCATAAGTGTATTTTAAACGGCATAAGAATACAGTTTTATTGCGTGATTTAGAAACGCATTCCGAGGAATTCGAAAAGCAAATTGTTAGACAAGAAATAAAGACTGAAATGGCGGACCACGCAAAAAAGCTTCCGAAAATGCTTGCACAACAATAAATGTGCAAAGGGGATAAGCAACCAACACAAAAAGGTTAGATGCCTGAAGGAAAGAAAAGGTAAGACTATGCTCGACAAATGGAGCCAAAACAAAACTTACGAAGGTACAATGGTGGTGTTGCGATTCAAATGAAAGTTCGCCCGAACCATGTACATGATGCACCGTATCCTGATGTCCGACAAACTGATGTACAAACTCTTTGGACGTTGAACCAAACAAAAGGGTCAAAGCCATCCAAACCGAAAGACTATATCGAATGATTTTTTTAAACAAACCTAATACAATGCAGAATAGACAAACAAAGTTACAACGACAGCATCAGACCACTGTCAAAACAACTTCATAAATGTTTCTCAACCCTCTAACCAAACATCGCCCCCAATCGGATATCCAACACAAGTTAAAATTTTGCCTTCAGATAAGTCTTTTTCTGTTAGTACTTCATTATAGCTCATCCATACTTTCCCTTTTGTGCAGCGAAGCATACAACTTCCACAACGGCCGGTTTCACAACTATAAGGCAAAGAAATACCTAATTTTTTGGCTGTTTGTAAAATAGTGTGTGGGTATTGACTGTCAAATTGATGAGTTTCTGTCCCTAATTTTAAGGATACTTGATGGGATTTTTGATCTGAAGGTTTATGTAAATGAATAGGGTGGCTGGTATCGAAATTTTCTTTTCGAATTTGAGCATCATCGTATCCCAATTCCTGTAAGGCATATCGAACCATACGCATGTAAGCAAATGGTCCACAAACATAAAATAGGTGTTCGGTCTTTTTTCCCAAAGCATATCTTTCTACAAGTTGAGGAAGCAACCATTTACTCAATCGGGCATTGTTTAATTGAGTAGCATTGCTGAATAAATAATGAACGATAAAACGATTTTTATAACGCTTTTGAAGCTCATTAATTTCGTTTTCAAAAACCGTTTGCAAGGGAGAACTATTGCTATAAATTAAAACAGCTGAAACATCGTTGTGCTGAAACAACAATTCTTTAAGCAAAGAAAAAATTGGAGTAATACCGATGCCTGCTGCAAAGAAAAAATATTGCTGAAAGTGCTCTATTCGATTGGGTAGTAAAAACAAACCAGTGGCCGAAGTGGCAGAAAGTTGATCACCCACACACAAGTTTTCTGTTAAAGGACGTGAGTATCTTCCGTTTGAAATTCGCTTGATGGTAATAGTAACAACATTATCAATTGAAGGAGCAGAAGAAAATGAATAAGAACGGCGATCTTCTTTATGTAAATCTTCAAAAACCAAAGTCAAAAACTGTCCGGCTTGATAGGCTATGGGAGTTTCAAAACTCAATTGTAAAGTATGAACATCAGGAGCTTCTTCAATAATTCCAGAAACCTTGACGCGATGATATGTAGGCTGAAAGCTGGGCTTAAAAAACATAATCGTTAATAAAAAGCATCCTCAAAATGAACTATTTCTCGAACTGAATCCCGAAATAAGTAAATACTCACTACATCAAATTGTATTTTTAAAGAATTTTCTATCGTATCCAGATATTGTTGAGCTGCTTCACGTAAAAATTGCTGTTTTCGAGGAGTAACGGCTTCTTCCGGAAAAGAAAAATGAAGACTTGTGCGTGTTTTAACTTCTACAAACACCAGCACATCATGCCTTTGAGCAATAATATCTATCTCCTTTTTTCCGGCACACCAATTTCGATGCAAAATTCGATATCCTTTTTCTACCAAAAACTTTTCGGCTATTTGTTCACCCTTTACCCCCGTTTCGTTATGTTTGGACATTCAAATTTTCAAATTCAGCATCAAAATAATGAAGCAGCTCGTTCAAGCCTTCCCAACGCAACTGCAAGAAGCGCTCATCATCGGACAAAGTTATCGGTTTCAAACACCTCAAAAGGAATTTAAAAACATAGTGCTTACCGGTCTTGGTGGAAGTGGAATTGGCGGTTCAATTGTTCAGAATTATGTGTCAGACAAAATCTCCATTCCATTCCTTGTAAATAAGGACTATACGCTACCGGCATTTGTCAATGAAGACACTTTAGTCATTGCTTCTTCCTATTCCGGCAATACAGAAGAAACCATTTCAGCAGTCAACCAAGCATTAAAAGCAAAGGCAACCATAGTGTGCATCACTTCGGGTGGTAAACTGTCTGAAATTGCTAAAAAGAAAAACTTAGATTGCATTTTGCTTCCAGCCGGAATGCCGCCCCGCGCTTGTTTGGGCTATTCTCTCACTCAAGTTCTATATGTCTTACTTCATTTTGGCTATATAAAACCCGATTTTGAAAAGAACATAAAGGCTACCATCAAGTTGCTGACAGAAGAGGAAAAAGAAATTCAAAAGCAAGCAAAAGCATTGGCAAAAAAACTGATTGGGAGAACGCCCATCATTTATAGTGCAGGTATGTTTGAAGCTGTGGGTGTGCGTTTTCGTCAGCAGATCAATGAAAATGGAAAAATGCTTTGCTGGCATCATGTAATACCGGAAATGAACCATAATGAATTAGTAGGTTGGCGCACCAAAGACCCATCACGGGTAGTGATTTTTTTACGCAATGAAAATGATCCGGAGCGGGTGCAAATGCGTATGGAAATCAACAAACCTGTAATTAAGAAATACACACCTCATGTGATAGAACTTTGGTCAAAAGGGAAATCGTTTTTCGAACAAGTATTTTACATAGTCCATCTTACTGATTGGATTTCTGTTTATTTAGCCGACCTCAACGGTGTAGATGCCATGGATATTGAGGTCATAAATAACCTTAAAAATGCACTCTCCAAAGCATAAAAAAACCAAAATTTCAAACCGCATCTAAACCATGCGGTTTTGTTTTGTGTGTCAGGCATGTTCTTTATCTATAGGGTGCAAGCCCCGAACGAGAGTTGCAGTACTTATCGTTAGCCAAGAGCAAGGGTGTTTACCGTGAGGTAAAATCTGAAGGCAGCAGGCGGCAA
>JAFDXP010000034.1 GCA_018267875.1 Bacteroidota bacterium
GTAACAGCCAACAACACAGGTGGTAACTTAGGAACAGGTTTCTCTGCATCAGCATACAATGCTTTAAGCGCAACTGCAGCAAACCTAATCACAGGTGCTACTTATGGCGGCAACCAAAACTTTACTGTTAAGTATAAAGCAACTCCCGGCTTTGCTTACCCTGCCGGTGTATATTCTACCGATGTAGTTTATACCGCTACTCAACAATAAGCCACAATACTCAAAATATTAAATTACCACCTGCATCAGCAGGTGGTAATTTATTGTGTGCCCTGCATCATAATTTATTGTGTGGAAATTAATTGCCACACCGCTAAAGCGGGGCGGCAATTTCAAAAAAATAATGTAAGATGTAAATTTTATTAAAATGCTATGACAATTTTCTTTGCAAACTTTTAACGAGAGTTTCTATCTTTGAAAGCTCAAGTAATTAGGAATATTTTTTTCAAAAAACAGAAATGGTGAAAAAACTAGTTTTACTATGTTCGGCATTGACATGGCTCGCGGCCGGTAATGTATCTGCTCAAACACCTCATTGTTTTGCCGATGAGATGAATGCACGTGCTGCAGCGGCAAACCCTGCGGCAGTGGCGGCTGCAGAAGCGCAATTGAAAGCAGAAATTGATGCAGCGTTGGGCAAAATGAATTTCCCAAAGTTAAAAGTTACTGCAGGAGATGATGACACGGTATGGAAGGATAAGCGGGTATTGATGATACCGATAGTGTTTCATGTAGTGCATAACTATGGCGTAGAGTATGTAACAGATGATAATATCTATGAGGAGTTAAAGAATATTAATCGTCTTTATAGAGGCGCCAATCCGGATACCAATTCTGTTATACGTACCTATGCAGGAAATATCCCCGGTACATCTATTAAGTATATTCCAAACACTAATATACAGTTTTATTTGCCTACCAAAGATCCAATGGGTAATCCTACTAAGGGCATTACACGTTATCGCAACTTTGTTACCAATTCTGGTGGCGATCATGCTAAATTTGATGTATGGCCAAGAGAGAATTATTTAAACGTTTGGATTATTAACTCATTCGATGGAAGTCATGCCGGTGCAGCAGCTTATGCATATCAACCGCCTGCTGCCAATGGAATGCCTTGGGTAGATGGTCCAATTACTTTTATGCAGGCACCACTTAATTATGACAATACATTAGCTCATGAAATTGGACATAGTCTGAGTCTTGCACACCCTTGGGGTAATACGAATGCTCCGGAAGTAGCTTGTGGTGATGATGGTGTAGATGACACGCCTCCAACTTATGGTCATAACACAGTTGGTTGTGTACCAGCAGCCTTGTATGATACCCGTTGTAACTTAACCAGCTTAGTAATGGGTAAGCAACGGTTGAACACTGCTTGGAAATCATCTGATAATCTTACCGGACAAGGTATTCGTTTTAAGACCTTTACAAAGGTAAACCTTGATCAAGTTAGTATTTATCCTCGTGATAGTGGTAAACCTTTTACCATTGTTTTAAAACATAAAACAGCCCCCAATACGTACACTACTACTTACACTTATTCGGGTGTAACAACAGATAACAAAGTTGCTCGAACATTAGGACTGCCTGCAAATCAATATACTGCTTCAATGGCAACTTCTGATACATTAATGGGGCAAGGTATTCAGTTCCGTTTGTTTGATTCTTTGGCAATTCGCAATGTGACTATTTATACGGATACCAATGCCCGTAAATTCTCTAAACCATATCAAATTGTATTGAAGAAAAACGGTACTGTGATAAACAGTGCAAGTGGAATAGTTACCGATTCAGCTCAATTAGTTAATCTTAATTTCGGCATTCCCTATACTGATTCAAATTCAATTTACTCTTTAGAATTTGCAAAAAATCCAGGAGTGTTACGCACGGTGAATTCAAGTGTAGGCGGCTCTTTTGGTATGGTTGACACAGTGGTAAAAATTACAGCAGATACTTCGGTAGGCGGACTGTATAATTATTTCTATCGTTGGAATATTTATGTATTTAACTATGCACAAAAAGTTCCATTAGCATTTGTAGCACCATTAGATACAACTGTAGATGCTTATTCATTAGAGTTTAGCACCAATCCCGGTATGTATAAAGATTGGGGTAAGGCAAGAGGTTTAGATACTGGCATAGCTAATGTTGTTAATATTACCAATGATTTGACTGCCGGTTACTATAATTATTTCTATGGCTGGAACACCCGTTATGGAGATTACTTTGTTTCTTATTCTCCATCCGTTGTTAAAAATCTCTTTAATGTTAGCAGTGCAGGTCCAGTAATTATTGATTATCCGGACACGGTGAATTCTCAAAACGTAATGGACTATACTTATTGCTCAAAAATGTTTACCTACTTACAAGGTGCTCGTATGCGTGCTGCTTTACGTAGTAATATTGCGGGTAGAAGTACGCTAATTGATAGCTTTAGTTTGAAACAAACAGGTGTCTTGGTAGCAAATGGTACAATGGCTCCGGCTATTGATATTGCACCCATTGCTGATTTCTCAAACGTCCAATCTTTTACTTGTGTAAACGCTACAACACCTATTAACTTTATAAACAGAAGCTGGCGCGATACCTTATCAAAATTAACTTGGACTTTCTCTAACGGTGCACAATCACCTACCAGCGTAGTTGCCAATCCGGTAATGAATAGCACAGCCATTTCCAATAAGTTTTCAACTCCGGGATGGGTTACAATTCAAGTGCTTGCTGAGTCAAATGCAGGAAAAGATACCTTAGTTGACTCATCTCGCCTTTATGTTGCCGATGGTGTTGCTGTTTCTCCTGACAGTTACTTTCAAGAGTTTGATGGTAATGATCTAAGTCGTTATCCGATGTTCAATTACTTTAACAACTTTACAAAGTGGGAAGTAGTAAACAATGCCGGCTTTTATGACAACACATCTATCCGATATAAGCAATTTGATACACGCCCAATAGGTACTATTCTGGGAACTCCACGTGGTGATTGGGATGATTTCTATACCCCTGCTTTTGATTTGAATGGTCTTAGTTCAGGGAATTTATTTCTTACTTTCTTCTCTGCTGGTGCCTTCCGTACGAACAATACTTTGTACATGACAGATACACTTGAAATAGGCTATACGGTTAATTGTGGTATTACTTGGACTACTTTGAAAAAAATGAGTGCTACAGACATTGGAAATAACGGTATTCAGCTTAATGATTGGACTCCGGGTGGTATGTGGGATTGGACTCCTCAAAACATCACGATTTCGCCTACAGCTATTGGTGCCGGAACTCGCGATAAAGTTTATTTCCGTTTCCGTTATCGCCCCGGTGCAAACCAATATTTAATCGGATCTGGTAATAACTTTTACTTAGATCGTATCCACATTGGAAAATGGACCTTAGATGCTAATGACCTTGCCGGAAAAGAAGCTGGATTTACTTTGGCACCAAACCCAACAAGCGGAAGCACTACGGTAATGATCAAAGATGCTAAAAGCACAAGTGCTCATATCAGTGTTACGGATGTTACCGGAAAACTTGTTTACAGTGCTGATCTAACACTCAATGCAAACATAACACGATTTGAAATTCCTGCAAATGCAATAGCCGTGCGTGGAATGTACATGGTGTCAGTAACAACCGGCACTCAAAAACAAACACAAAAATTAATGGTACAATAATTCTTAAAGTAGAATGAATAAAAAAACGCCCCTTTTGTGGGCGTTTTTTTATTCTTAGAAAAGGAATTAGCTGTTATATTTGTTCTTCAACTCTGCTTTTACACACAATGAATGACCGTAGTATTGTTTCACTGACTAATGCCAATATTTATCAAGGGAAAAGTCTCATTCTTTCTAACGTAAATTTTCATGTTCAGAAAGGTGAATTCGTATATCTGATAGGTAAAACAGGAACCGGAAAATCAAGCCTTTTAAAAACATTGTACGGCGATATTTATCTTCAGCAAGGGTCTGGAAGGGTAGCTAATTTCGACCTTAAAACCATCAAATGGCAAACAGTTCCCTTATTAAGAAGAAACTTGGGTATTGTATTTCAAGATTTTCGATTGCTGACAGACCGCAATGTCCATGATAACCTCGAATTTGTATTGAAGGCTACCGGATGGAAGGATAAAACTTTAATGAAAGAAAAAATTGAAAACGTACTTAACAAAGTTGGACTTCGAAGTAAAGGGCAAAAAATGCCTTACGAAATGAGTGGAGGCGAACAACAACGAATAGACATTGCGCGTGCCTTACTCAATAACCCCAAACTCATTCTCGCCGATGAACCAACAGGCAATCTGGATCCCGACACAACCGATGAAATCATGCAATTGCTATTCAACATTTGCCGCGATTATCACACCGCGTTTATCATGGCTACTCACGATTATAGCATTATTCAAAAATATCCGGCGCGGGTTGTAAGAATTGAACAAGGGCAGGTTAAAGAGATTTCAGTTGCAGGTATGTGATAATGGCTTGTGCATTTTTCCTGTTGTTGTAGTGTGCCTCTAAAATGGATTGGCGATAGTTAAGATCCCGTTCAGTTATCGGTTGATTTATCAATTCGTTTATAGATTTAATCATCTGAGTAGGTGTTGTACACACACAGCAAGCCTCGTTAAGTCCCGTACCATGAACCATATTTTCATTGACCAACACATGACGACCTTTAAAAAGTGCATGAAGGAGCTTAAGCTTTAATCCTGTATTTTGAAAAGTAGGCAAACAATGAATTTGAGCTGTAGCAATGAGCTGATCCATTTCTGCCATTGTTGGATTTGCTTTCACCATACAGTTGGGCAATAAGGCTGCTTGTTGTAATAAATGTTTGCCCGGATTTCTACCGGCAAGGATAAATGGGCATTTGAGATGTGGCACTATGTGATCTAATAAAAATAAGGCTGCTTCTTCGTTTTCTGCAAGAGCTAAATTCCCATGATACAAACAAAAATTTCCAGTTCCTACTAACGATTCAATCTTTACATAAGGTTGAAATGAAGGCAAGTATTGATGATAGGATTGTGGATATTTTTTAGCAAAAAAATCATGGTCATGCTGGGCAACTGTAAAGAAGGCATCAGCTGCTTTCAATTTGTTTTCATATTGTTTTAGCAGTTTCGCTTCCAATAAGTAGTACAAGCGTTTCAAATAGCTTTTCTCACGTTTGGCTAACTGCGAAAAGTAGTCCTGCTCTACGTTTTGCGGGCGTAAAATTTTAGTTCTTTGTTTTAATGAGGGATGAGAGAGGTAAAAAGCAGTGCTGACACCGTCAAATAAAATAGGTGCTTCTATTTCAACAAGGTTATGTAATAATTCTTTGCTCCTTCTGGAATAAACCATATAAGGCACACGAGCTGAAATGCCCGACAGACCTGTTTCTCGATGATAGTAAAATACCTGTTTGCATAAAGTCTCTAATTCCTTACCGGGTACTCTATCTGCATACTGCGGACAATGAAGGTAAATGTCAACTCCTGCTTCACTTAGAAATTTTACTTTGTAAAACACATCAATAGCACCTCCATAATTTGGCGGATAAGGAATGTCGAAAGCAACAATGTGCAACTTAATTTTTGACAAGGTTTTCATACACTTTCAGCAAAGTTTTTTCTTCATGTTGCCAACAATATTTTTCACGAGCTTTCAAACAGTTTTCTTGTAAACGAGCATAATCAGTATCGTTATTTAGCAAGAAATTGATACCCGAAGCTATTTTTTCAACTGTTGGTTCGTCAATTAAATGAGCTACTTCGTACTCGGAGTTGATGCGCTCATACTCTGGATATTTTACACAAAGTTGTGGCACACCGGCGTGCATATAGTCGAAAAAGCGGTTGGCAAGCGACATCTTATTACTGTGGGCAACTGCTTCAAAAAGTGTTATCCCAATATAGGCATGGATGGTAAATTGGCGCAAATCTTCAGGTGCAATATACCCTTTGAAAATTACCTTATCTTCCAAATTGTGTTGCTGTGTTATAAGCTTTGCTTCTTCAAAAAAATTACCTTCACCACAAATAATCAACTGTGCTGAGACATGTGCCATTGCCGGAATCAAAAACTCAAAACATCGCCCTACATTGACCGCACCTTGGTATAGAATATATCGAGTTGGCTTCTGAGGCACTTCAATGGGGCGAAGTAGGGTCATGTTTCGAACCAAAGCATATTGTACTCCATATCGCTCTCGAAAAATATCTGCAATATATCCGCCAACAGTATAACCAATCGGGAATTTTGGAACAGTATATTGTTCTATCCACTTCCACATTTTATAAACCTGGGGTCGGGTTACGACTTCTTGTAATTCTGTAAACAATTCATGTGCATCATACACTCTTTTTTTGCCTCGTAACTTACTGGCATAATACACGGGCATAATCGTATCTAAGTCTATAGCACAAAAAATATCTGCACGAATGAATAGCAATTTGAAAAATAATTTCAACCAGAAATCTATATATAGCAATTTCCCCTTTTCTGCAACAATGGGAAGTCGGATTTGTTTAAATGGCTTTGGGGATAAGGGTTTGCTATTCTTTCGTTTAAATCCAATTAAGGTAACATCATATCCGGCATTTGCCAATGAAGTACAAATTCGAATCATTCTTTGATCAAAATTCAAATCATTGGTAACCGTGCAAATTATCTTTGTTAGTTTCATTTGGTGCAAATGACTATAGGATATTGTACTTTTAAAACCTCGCAAAAATAGGCGTTTGCGCGTAGCGTTTTTGTGTAGTAAAAAATGAAGTCAAATCGAATTCTTATTGTTACCAATCGCATTCCATTTCCTAAGAATGATGGCGGGACCATAGCCATGTATGCGATGATTGAAAATTACGTGTATTTGAAATGGGATGTTACAGTCCTTTCCATGAATACCTCTCGACATTTTGTTGACATTGATACATTACCGGCTTTTTTTAAACAATTTCGTTTTGAAACATTTGATATCAATACGGATATTCGCCTTGTACCCACACTCAAAAATTTTCTACTCAGCAAAAAACCCAATCATGTAGAGCGGTTCTATGATGAAGTATTTGCTCGTAAGCTCCAAAACCTTATAGAAGATGAGGAGCCTAATGTTGTCCAATTTGAGAGTATTTACCTTGCTACCTACATACCGGATATACGAAAGTATTCTACTGCTAAAATTGTACTACGGTTGCACAATGTAGAGTATCAAATATGGGAACGATTAGCCATTGAGGCTTCTCCTTTACGAAGAATTTATTTAAAAGACTTGTGTAATAGGATTAAGCGTTTTGAAGTAGAAGCATGGAACGAAGCCGATTATTTATTAGCCATTACAGCCGCTGATCAAGAGGTAATACGTCAACAAGTATCACCACATAAAGTAGCCATTGTTCCTATAGGGATTTCGTTTGAGGCTATACAGGGACAAAAGACAAAAGAACGTTGGGTAGGCTATCATATCGGTGCTATGGATTGGTTGCCCAATAGTGAAGCTATATCTTGGTTTTTGGATGAAGTGTGGCCATTATTGCACAAAACAATTCCAACTTTTGAATTTTATTTCGCAGGCAGAAATATGCCGGGTTCATTTGAAAAGTTTGAACAAAATGGAGTTACCTGTGCCGGCGAGGTGTCTGATGCCAAAGATTTTATCTCCGACAAGAAAATATTAATCGTCCCATTACGTTCCGGAGGGGGTATTCGGGTAAAAATCTTAGAAGCTATGGCGGCAGGAAAAGTAGTTATCAGTACCGATGTCGGAATGCAAGGAATAGAAGCTTTAGAGCCTGGACAGCATTATCTGCTTGCTAATACACCGGAAGAGTTTGTTCGCCAAATAGAATGGACGATAAACCATCAAACAGATGCTGAAATACTTGCCCGGCAAGGAGCAGCCATGATAAGAAAGCATTATAGCCTGGAAGCCGTTAATGATTTGCTCGACTTATCCATAGAAACTTGTCTTTTATCATAATTTAATGAAAATTCCTTACGGGTTTTCCTTACAATAGATAGTAACTTTGCAGCCCAAAATCCCTATGAAGGGTTATTTATATGCTTGATACTATTGAGTCTGCTTTGGACGATCTGAGAGAAGGAAAATTATTGATTGTAGTGGACGATGAAGATCGTGAAAATGAAGGCGACTTCGTAACAGCCGCCGCAAACGTAACGCCTGAAATTATAAACTTCATGTCCAAACATGGGCGTGGTCTTATTTGTGCCCCCATTACCGAAAAACGGTGTGAAGAGCTTCGGCTTAATTTAATGGTAGAAAATAATACCGTTCTACATCAAACGCCTTTTACAGTTTCGGTTGATTTAATCGGTCATGGTTGCACAACTGGTATTTCAGCACACGATCGGGCACAAACGGTTCGTGCACTCATTGACGGAAAAACAAAACCGGAAGATTTAGGACGCCCGGGACATATTTTCCCTCTACGTGCAAAGGATGAAGGTGTATTACGCCGTTCAGGACATACAGAAGCGACCGTAGATTTAGCTAGGCTTGCCGGATTCGAGCCTGCCGGAGTATTGGTGGAAATCATGAACGACGATGGCACAATGGCAAGACTGCCTGAGCTTTTAGAAATCGCTAAGAAATTTAACCTGAAAATCATTTCCATAAAAGATTTAATCGCTTACAGACTTCGCACCGAAAGCTTGATAGAAGAGGAAGTTCGTGTTCAAATGCCTACTAAATATGGCGACTTTGAATTGATCGCCTTTCGACAAACGAATACGGGACAAAATCATCTGGCGCTGAAAAAGGGAAATTGGGAAAGTGATGAACCAGTGTTGGTTCGTGTTCACAGCTCATGCTTCACCGGCGATATTCTCCATTCACTTAGGTGCGATTGTGGTGAACAGTTGCAGAAAGCTATGGAAATGGTAGAAGCCGCAGGGAAAGGTATTGTCCTGTATATGAATCAAGAAGGACGCGGTATTGGTTTACTCAATAAGCTAAAAGCATACAAACTTCAAGAAGAAGGGAAGGATACGGTAGAAGCAAATTTAGCTCTCGGCTTTAAAAACGACCAACGAGATTATGGTGTAGGTGCACAGATTTTACGCCACCTGGGTGTTTCAAAAATTCGCTTAATGACTAACAATCCGCGTAAACGCGCAGGTCTTTTGGGTTATGGATTGGAAATAGTAGATAATGTGCCGATTGAAGTAAAACCTAACCCACACAACCAGTTTTATCTGCAAACCAAACGTGACAAATTAGGACACGAAATTTTGAAATAAGCACAACGTTTTGAAAATCTTATTTCTGGCAAATCGGATTCCTTTTCCGCCTTATAGAGGGGATAAGCTGAAAATATATAACCTTGCCAAACGCATTTGTAGCAAGCATGAGATTCATCTGCTTACATTCACTCAAACAGAAGAGGACAAGGGTTATATTCACGAGTTGGAAAAGATTTTTAATTCTGTTACCACGATTCATTTAACTAAGTGGAGATCTGCATTAAATTGCCTTGCTGCCTTTTGGAGCCCAATGCCTGTGCAGGTTCTGTACTTTCAATCAGTTGAAATGCAAAAGGCAATAGATAAAATCGTTGCCGAAAATTCGTTTGATGCCATTCATGTGCAACACCTCAGAATGTCGCCTTATTTGGCTAATCGAAAAGATTTAAAAAGAATTCTGGATCTCCCCGATGCCTATTCATTGTATTGGGAAAGAAGAAAAAAAATACAACGCGGAAAACTTCAGGCTTTGTTTGAAAACATGGAACAGGCAAGGGTTTTGAAATATGAAAGCGTAATTAAGGACTATAACTTAACCTTAGTATGTTCACAAGAAGATAAAGAATATCTTGAAGTAACACACCAAACAAATAACGTAAGACTACTTCCCAATGGTGTTGACTTATCCACTTTTCGGGCTATGGAACATGACTATGAACATCAGCACACTTTACTTTTTACAGGTAATATGGACTATGCGCCTAATGTAGATGCAGTAACTTTTTTTGTGAATGAAATTTTACCAATCATTCATCGGAAATTTCCAGAAACAAAATTTGTTATTGCAGGTCAACGCCCTATACCTAAGGTGAAAGCTTTAGCTAGCGATAGTGTTGTCATTACAGGCTTTGTAAAAGATCTTTCGGTCGTATATAACAATGCAAGTGTTGTAGTTGCCCCACTTAGATTTGGAGCCGGTACACAAAATAAAGTGCTGGAAGCAATGGCAATGGGTGTGCCTGTTGTTTGCTCCAACATTGGTTTCAAAGGATTAGGAATTAAAAGCGGAGAAGGTGCAATTATGCAAACCGACAAAGAAGCTTTTGCCCAATCAGTCATCGAATTGTTGTCTTCCGCTTCGCTAAGAAAATCAGTTGGACAAAAAGGGAAACAAGTAATCAACGAAAAATTTGATTGGGATGCTGTTTCTATTTTGCTTGAGCAGTATTTGCAAGATGTAGCCAATACTACATCTACCGGACACTAAGACTCATTTACTACTCCTATAATTATGCCCAATTCGATAAAACCTAAGGTTCAAAATAATTGTGTAAAAATGAAAACGGTAGCATCAATGATTACTTTTTGTTCCGTTGTATCATTATGTGTTAGCCAGATGAAGTTAGATACTGAATGTATATTTTAGGAAGCTGATTTTGATTTGCTTATTTTTTAGAGGTTACTTTTTTTCTCCCCTTTGCAATTTTAGTATTTGCTGAAAGTCTTTGTGGTATTGAACTTTGAAGAGTCCGCTTCCAAAATTCGGATCTCATTTTCTTAACGATTTGTTGATGGCTTGCAAAGTTGTGGTTAAGCTGCCTCTATTGTTGCTGTTAGTTTTCATTATCGTTTCACTTTTGCAGAGATTTTAATTCTAACTAAAACAACAAAAATGAAAAATCGTACTCTTATTACCAAACTCAAATTGGCTATGGCCTTTCTTTTGGCTCCCTCATTAACTTTTGCGCAGGTAACTGCCAATAATGATGCAGCCAATGTATTAGCTGGAAACACTGTAAACATTAATGTACTTGCAAATGATTTACCAACAGCCGGATCCTTTGTAATAACTTAAAACACTAATCCATCTACTGGAACCTTGGTGAAAAATGCCAACAATACTTTTAGTTACACTGCTCCGGCGGGTTTTTCTGGCACTGTTAGCTTTACCTACACGATTCGTGCCTGTGGAACAACAACGGCACCGGCAGGACATAGTTATGTATTCGTCAGTGCACCCGGAATTAAATGGACAGATGCAGTAGTGGCAGCAGAGTCCGCAGTAGATCCTTCCGGATTAGGACGTAAAGGTTATTTGGCAACCATAACCTCCGAAGCAGAAAACGTATTGGCTTATTCAGCTACACAGTTTACATTACCTAATGGGCAACCTTATGGTCATCCATCTTGGTTAGGCGGTAGCGATGCCAGCGAAGAAGGTGTTTGGCGTTGGATGACAGGGCCGGAAGCAGGTATGCAGTTTTCTGGACAGGATTTGACTTTTGCTTCTTACATTGATGGATTTTTGCCTCAACTTCCATGTGGATACCACAAATGGGCAAACCATGAACCTAATAATAGCAATGGAGTAGAAAACTATCTTCATCTACAAGGACAAAATCAATGGAATGATTATCCTAATCAAGTAAACACGGCTGATATAGATGGATACCTTGTGGAATTTGGCGGATTGGAAGACAATGATCCTGATTTCTTTTCTACAGCAACCGTAACGATTACAGTTGGTTCACCAACTCCTCCGGCTACTAATTGCATTACACCAACAGTTTCTATCACACCGGCTAATTGTACCTATACAGGTGGAGATGCAACTAAAATGTATTTGGGCTATGGCTCACAGAAGTCAACTCTAAAAGTAACAGCAGTTAATGGTTATACTTATACTTGGAAGCGTAATGGAACAGTGGTTGGAACCGGTTCAAGCTATTCATTTACCCCAACTACTGCCGGTAATTATACTTTTACCGTAACAGCGTCTAATACAAGCGGTTGTAGCGTAACATCAAATATGACATCTATTTGTGTTAAAGACATTCGTGTACCAAACACTTGCGGTTGGGTTTATGTATGTTATACACCTTCCTTTTGTAACCCCAACAATAATAGTTACACACTCTATATGCCTACTTGTTTAGTACCATTGTATATGTGTCTTCCGGGTTCTAAGCTGGGCACATGCAGCATGATTTGTGGCAGCAATGCACGTATGATGCAAGATGATGAATCCACTTATATTAAGGTCGGTGAGTTTGAAGCAAAAGCTTATCCAAATCCTTCTAATGGAAAATTCAGTTTGGAAATTCCATTCTCAATTGATAACATCACAGTTAGAATGGTGGACATCAGCGGACGAATGATTGACGCAAAAGAAATCAAAAGCGGTGAAACTCGTAAAGTGGATTACAATTTACAAAACATGCAACCCGGTATGTATTTGATTCAAATTACTGATGGTATTCAAAGCGTAACAGAAAAGGTATTTATTCAACCATAAAATTGAGATTGACTGATTTAAAAAGTAAATGCCGCTTCACAAGAAGTGGCATTTACTTTGTTTTAGGTAGATTTTTTATTTTAAAAACAGTACTTGCCAACAACTTTAGTTTTGCTCATTTACCGACCTTTGTTGTAGCATTAAATCTATGTTGAAACACCATCAAATGATTAAGCAAGAAGCAAATCGTCTTGGGTTTGACTCTTGTGGAATTGCTTTAGCACAGAAAATGGATGAGGATGCTCGAAAGTTAGAAGCATGGCTGAACAAGGGTTTTCAGGGTAACATGCAGTACATGGAAAACCATTTTGACTTGCGCACTGACCCTACTCAATTAGTGCCGGGTGCCAAGTCTGTGATTACGCTCTTGCTCAATTATTTCCCTTCTGAAAAACAAAATTTATCGGCACCTCACATTTCGCGCTATGCTTGGGGGATTGATTATCATTTTGTCATTCGTGAAAAACTAAATGAGCTGCTTGATTTTATTAGAGTAAATATTGGGGCGGTTGATGGGCGTGGCTTTGTGGACAGCGCACCGGTATTGGAACGAAGTTGGGCTGTGCGTAGTGGGTTGGGGTGGGTTGGGAAAAATGGAAATTTACTAACTAAACATGCTGGTTCCTATTTCTTTATTGCAACACTAATTACCGATCTCTCTTTAGAACCCGATCCTCCTTTTTCTACTGATCACTGCGGTACCTGTACTCGTTGCATAGATGCATGTCCAACGGATGCCATAGTTGCTCCTGCATTGATTAACGGCAGTAAATGTATTTCCTATCTGACTATTGAATTGAAAGATGCTTTTATCCCTACTGAACAGGCTGATAAATTAGATGGATGGGTTTTTGGCTGTGATATTTGCCAAGAGGTTTGCCCTTGGAATCGTTTTGCTAAACCACATCACCAATCTGCTTTTACACCAATCCCAGAAATCTTAAATTTATCAACCCAAGAATGGACAGAAATGTCGGAAGAAACTTTTCGAAAGATTTTTAAATCATCCCCTCTCAAACGGACAAAATTTGCCGGCATCCAGCGAAATTTAAAGGCTATTCAACCCTTACATTTTCCTGAAAACCCTATCGAGCCTTAAAAGCTAATTTATATTCGAAGAAAAAGTATCAGAGAAAAGAAAGGATAACTTCAAAACATGGTCCAATGCTATCTTTGCCATTCAAATGAAAACTTACAACATCTTACTCTTAGGCTCCGGCGGCCGAGAAAATGCCTTTGCTTGGAAACTCAATCAAAGCCAATTTTGTAACCAACTTTATATCGCTCCCGGAAATGCCGGCACCAATCAATTTGGAACGAACGTGGCTTTATCCATGACCGATTTTGCAGCCATCAAAGAGTTTTGCTTGTCTCATGAAATCGGGCTGGTTTTGCCCGGCGGCGAAGATGCCTTAGTGGCTGGTATTTATGATTTCTTTCAAAAAGATGTACAATTACAATCCATAATCGTTGCAGGCCCTTCCCAAAAGGGTGCGCAATTAGAAGGTAGTAAGGCTTTTGCAAAGCAGTTTATGCAGCGACATCAAATTCCTACTGCTTCTTATCGCGAGTTTGATAATGCTTCTTTCGACGAGGGTATCGCTTTTTTAAAACAACATCCTTTGCCGGTGGTTATCAAAGCTGATGGATTGGCTGCCGGAAAGGGCGTAATCATTGCACAGACTACAGAAGAGGCTTTAAATAGCTTTAGTAAAATGATTCGAGATGCACAATTTGGCGATGCCGGAAAAAAAGTAGTTATTGAAGAATTTCTAACAGGAATCGAACTTTCTGTTTTTGTATTGACCGATGGCACACATTGGGTTTTGCTTCCCGAGGCTAAAGACTATAAACGAATTGGCGAAAGCGATACAGGCTTAAATACAGGCGGGATGGGAGCCATTTCTCCCGTTCCTTTTGCAGATGCAAATTTCATGAACAAAGTTCGAGAACAAATTGTAAAATCAACAGTTGAAGGACTAAAAAAAGAACAAATAGAGTATAAAGGATTTATTTTTTTGGGCTTGATTAGCGTAAACGGAAATCCTTATGTCATTGAGTACAATTGCCGAATGGGCGACCCTGAAACAGAGGTAGTCATGCCTCGATTGAAAAATGATTTGGTTGAACTTTTAGATGCTTTATGGAACGAAAGGTTGAACGAAATCACCATTCATTCAGATGTACAAGCTGCGGCAACAGTAATGTTGGTGAGCGGAGGATATCCCAATGATTACGAAAAAGGTAAGAAAATATCCGGTTTGCAAAATGTAAAAAATTCCATCTTGTTTCATGCTGGAACCTTAGCAAATAATCAAGACGTTTTAACCAATGGAGGAAGGGTAATAGCTGTTTCTTCACTGGCACCCACGTTGAAAGAAGCATTGGAAGTATCATATCATAATGCCAACTTAGTTGATTTTGAAGGGAAATATTATCGTAAAGATATTGGGTTTGAATTTCAATAACCGGGTCATTATAAGTTAGAATCAAACTTTTTCTAAGGAGAATTTTTTCTTTTGCATTTTTTGGAATAATTGTTGTTGCTGTCTGAAAAAAAAGTGAAATTTCATGAGACAGTCTTTTATATGCATTTTTCTGTGTGCCGGCAGCTTTTGTTTGGTCTCTCCCTTGTTTGCTCAAACGCCAAAGGATGATATTTATACCAACAAAAATCCACGAGATTATTATGAAGACAGAGATCATCATTCAGTTAACGATGATTATCCGGAAGAGGATTTGAACATTTCAAATGAAAGAGGTAATGATCGAACACTTAATCGCGATTATGCCTATGAGGAAAATGTAAGAAATCAATCTGCTGACAATGATGTAGTGGTTTGCCGAAGGGGGCATCATTATAAATGCCGCCATGATAGAGCTTATCAAGACACACACTACTATTGGTTCCCTGGTGGAGGAGTAACGGTCAATACAGGCAGACACGGTTCTATTCGAAGCAAGGTTTGGATTCCCGGACATTGGGAATATTCTTCTCGTGGGCGACGCTTTTGGGTGCCGGGCCATCACAGTCGCCAAAATGTAGATTGGTAAGACTAAAACCGAACCGATTTCCAACAAGTCCCTTCTATTCGAAGGGCTTTCTTTTTTATGATATTTCTGTTAAACAACCGTTCTTAAATTTCTAAATTTTTTTTTAAAAATTCTCATTGCATTTCCAATTATTCTTTTTTACCTTTAGGTTTCATTTTTTCAATTAACCCAAAAAAATCTAGAAAATGAGAAAGACATTAATCAAAATTGCCATGTGGGGGGGGGGGTAATTATGACTACTTCCGCTAATGCCCAAGTGTTTGTGAATCCCGTCATGGCGGATCAGGTGGTTTCGCCTGTAAATTTTTCAACCTCACCTAACATCAATTGCGACATGCTCAACGATGGGAATGGGAATTTTATCAAAGCAATCGCATGGGATGAGGGTGTAGGCACTTTCAATACACACTTGTATTTTGAAGATGGTTCGGGACACACAGCTCAATACACCCTTCCAGCTTTGTTGCCGGATATTGTGTTGGGAAATGTACGTGGAGGCACAGATATTCCTACGGAATATCGAGCGGCAGTGGTGGGCATAGATGCCAATACCATTCCGACAATATGGTTTTTTAGACTAAA
>JAFDXP010000035.1 GCA_018267875.1 Bacteroidota bacterium
ATTTTTCTCGAAATTTCTTTTCTGTTATCTCTCGAAAAACTCGCTCTTTATGAACTTCCCAAACTCATTCACCACATCTGCCTTTTCTCTTTTGGGAGTGCAAAGGTAAGACTTTATTTTTACTGGACAAATATTTTTTTATACCCGCCTCTTTCCTTTCCTTGCACCTATTCTTTAACCGTAAGAACTAAACCCAAACGCTTATTTGATTTGGGAGTGCAAAGGTGTGGTATGATTTTGATTACACCAAAAATAAGTTTTCCACATTGCTCATCAAATAACCCTAAATCCACGCCAGTATTTACTTTCAGATATTTTTTGCTTTATGAAACTTGTATTCTCTTTGCTTCTTTTGCTCACTTTCATTATAAATAGTTTCGGGCAAACACTTAAATTTCAATACTACCAATCCTTGATTTTCATTCCTGTTAAGGTGAACAATTATGATCTGCTTTTTCTTTTAAACACTGGAGCTAATGCAAGTGTAATTGATAAAGATGTAGCTGCAAGGCTAAGGATTGTTGCAACTTCAAAACAAGACTCAGTAACAGGTACAGCGGGGAAGGAACGAGTTCAGATAGTTACACTTGCTTTGTTTAAACTGGGAAATAGCACCCTGAAAAATATAGTGATTACGTCAAGAACGTTACGCAATTTTATTGCCCTAAACGGGAAAAAGGTGGATGGTATTTTAGGCACTGATTTACTCAAACTTTTTGCTATTACGATTGATTTTAAGGGACAAAAAATCGTCTTTCAAAATACTGGTATTCCGGCAGGTAGGAAAAAGACAATTTTATTTGAGATGCCAGAAGGTATTCCCAAGATTTCGGTCAAGTTGAACGACACTTTTCAAACTTTTCTTCATTACAACAGTGGCGTGAGTATGGAGTTTGACAAAAGTGTGTACATAAATTTAAGCCCGACTCAATGGAATTCTTTACACATAAAGGGGAACGACATCTCAGAACATAAGAATTTATGGGGGCAAGGTGTTGGCGGTAATGTTCTTCTTAAAACTGTCAAATTAAATAGTGTTGTTTTGAGCAACCAACAACGTGTACCTTTTGTCTATGCTGTATTGCAACCCAGTGAAGGGTATTTTGAATCAAAAAAATCAATCGGTTTTTTCAGTAATAATCTACTTGAAAAATATGGGCGAGTATCGGTAGATTTTATCAACAAACAAATTGTGCTTCCTTTTTCAAGTAATTAATTCAAAGCTACTTTTATAGCTTAGTGAAAACCAGAAAGCTTTATAAAGGCAATATTACTTACGACGTATCAGGTTGTTGGGTGTAACAAAAAGCTATGCATTCAATTCATAAATAATTCTCCCCAAAGTAGTATCCAATCTATTATTGCAAAATTCTCACACCATGAGTTGGGTTGAAAACTCTAGTAAGTGAGTCTAATAGTGCTGTTGTATCGGCAGGATTTACTTTTGAAACAGGCAGTACGACATAAAACATAGAAGAATCTGCCTCACTGACTAATTCTACATTATGACCAAAAGTTTTAAGTTTTGCTGTTCTTTGTTCTGCTTTTGACAAAATGGTGTAACTATTCAAAATGACATCAATATTGATTGCTTGATTGCTTAAATTAAGTGTCGCCGTAGTATCAATTTGAGTTGAATCAACTGCGGGAGTATGATTATTGAGTGGCAAAGTATCATGCAATGCCGGTGTAATAGGAACATTAATAGGGCTGTGGGAGCCCCGCAGGTAGCGAAAGCCAAAATAACCAATGAAAGCGAGTAAGAGCAAGGCTAAAATCCATAATGTCACTTTTGTCCAACTAATTCCACCTGCATTTTCCTGTTCTTCTTCCGGATCAATATACCGTGGTTTTACGACCGGCATATCTACACTGGAATTATAGACTGGGTCTTCTTGCTTTTTAGCTATTCGAATGGTTGGCAAAGGTGGTGGTGTGTATTGAAAATTAGGGTCAACCACAAAACGAATTTTACTTCGCTCTTCTTCAAAATATCCAATTGCAGGAATTGTTACTTTTTGGCTATTTTGTAAATTTATACGAGCTTGTTGGCTGAAATCACGAAGAGCGTTAGAAGCCTTGCTAATGCTGGTTTGCTCATTGGTAGCAATAAAGTTAGCCAAATTATCATCAATAGACCCGGAGGCAGTTAACAATACCTCAAAAGTGGGTGCTTGCAATGCGTCACCGGTAAAGGTTGCACTCTTTTTTTTCAATTCAAGATTCCCTAAACCGGGAACATAAACAAAGTTGTTCTTTAAGAGAAAAAGTCCGATATACTTAGCGATGTCCATTCTACTTTACACACAAATTAGGGGTGTAAAATAATGATAACTCAACAAAATAAGAATATTAAATTCTCCGTCCTTGTTTAATATCATTAAGTGCAAAAAAGGTTTTAAAAGAATTAGGTGTCTTAAAAGAATCCTACAAGTAAAGTTTGATTTTTTCAAGAATCATTCCTGTTAAGCGCCTTATTTTAATAATTTTCTACTTCAATCTGAGTCTATTTATTTAAAAAATCAAATGATTTTATTTCCTTTCAGGTTCCTTAGGCTCTGCATAAGCCTTTTCCAGCAAAGAATACAGATCCGGATGCCGTTCTTTTAATAAATCAGGTCGTTCAAAAAAATATTCTGAAACCACGGCAAAAAACTCTGCTTGATTCGTTGCCGCATAGGGATTAATATCTGAATGTTGTTTAGCAATTTCAGCAATATTTTGGTGCATAGCCTGTATCCAAGGTAGCACGTATTGATGTGTCAATAAAACTTCGGGAACACCGTCCGTAATTCCGTCTGTTTTGTCAATTAAATGTACAAATTCATGAATCCCTGTATTGTTACGATCCATACTGTTGGCAAAACCGTTTCTCAATGCAATTTTCGACAGGATCATAATATCATTCATGGCACCATCACCTACCATTCCCAGCACATCTCGATTTTCTCCTTGTTGGGAAAATTTTTGGTTGAAAGTTGTAGGATAAAGCAGCACTTCATGCAAATCCGAATATTTCCATTGTGGAAAATGAAAGATTGGAATTATAGCACTGGCACCAATCAGCATTCGATCTAAAGGTTCAACGGAAGTACCTACTCCTGTAATTTTTATCCTTGAAAGGAAGCCCTGAATACGGTTTTCAAAACTTGTTTTATCCTCTTGAGAAAGGGTTTGATAGAATGCAACCTGATGTTCTAAAATTTTCCTGTCATCATCTGAGAAAGGCAGTTCAATAGTCTTTGTTTGACTTATCTTTTTGCGTCGCCAAAAGACCAACACAATGGTACCAATTATGACCAAGAAAAAAGCAAGCGTATTATTCATAAGTTAAACTATATAAATTGTTTTGTTTGCAAAAAATCACTTTCAAAAATCGTTTTAGAAAATTGAAAATTTGGGTTAAAGAAAAAAAGCGCCGACATGCCGTCAAGCGCCTTTTTGTACTTACTAAAATGAGATGATTAGGCTTTTTGTTGAAGTGCCTCTCTAATTTTCGCTTCGACTTCATCAGCTACTTCTGGGTTATCCCACAAAAATTGTTTTACGGCATCGCGTCCTTGACCAATTTTGGTATCGCCATAGCTAAACCAGCTTCCACTTTTGTTGAGTACACCAAGTTCTACACCCATGTCTATAATTTCTCCGACCTTACTAATCCCTTCACCAAAGATTATATCAAATTCCACTTGACGGAAAGGAGGTGCTACTTTATTTTTAACAACCTTTACTCGAGTTCTATTTCCACTAGCGGTATCACCATCTTTGATTTGGGCAATTCGACGAATATCTAAACGAACAGAAGCATAAAACTTCAGCGCATTTCCTCCAGTTGTTGTTTCGGGGTTTCCGAACATAACACCAATTTTTTCACGAAGTTGATTAATGAAAATACAGATGGTATTTGTTCGATTAATTGTGGCAGTAAGCTTTCGCAAGGCTTGAGACATGAGGCGTGCTTGCAAACCCATTTTGCTATCGCCCATTTCACCTTCTAATTCACCTTTAGGGACTAAGGCTGCAACTGAGTCAACGACTACAACATCTACTGCACCTGAGGAAATAAGACGATCTGCTATTTCAAGTGCTTGTTCACCATAGTCCGGTTGTGAAATAATAAGGTTGTCAACATCAACGCCCAACTTTCGAGCATAGTTGGCATCAAAGGCATGTTCAGCATCTATGATTGCGCAAATACCACCTTTCTTTTGCGCTTCTGCAATTGTGTGAATTGCAATTGTGGTTTTTCCTGAAGATTCTGGTCCATATATTTCAATCACTCTACCGCGAGGTAAGCCTCCTACACCCAATGCAACATCTAACCCTAATGAACCGGTACTCACTACGTCAATAGCAACTTGTTGTTTGTCGCCTAACATCATTACCGATCCTTTACCGTAATCCTTTTCTATCTTGTCTAATGCAAGTTTTAGCACTTTCAATTTGTCTTCTACTACTGTAGCCATTGCGTATGATGTGTTTTTAATTAATTACTTATATGGTCAAATATATTGCTGATTTATCAAAAAAAGGAAATAAATTTCCAGATAATATTTACCACTTACAGCATTATAAGTGGCAAAATTAAGACACTATCAGTGAAGGTTAAGAAAAAGTTCTCCACACTTTTGTTTCATCCTATCAAATTTAAGGTTAGAGTATAATCCCATTAAAATAAATACCTTTAGGTAATGAATATAAAAGCAAAAACCGCTACAAATAAATGGAGCGGTTTTAATAAAAAATTAGTTGGCAACTATATTCTAAAGTGGGAGAATGCTTTATTTGCATCTGCCATACGGTGTGTATCTTCTTTCTTTTTAAAAGCTGCTCCTTCACCTTTTGCTGCTGCTATGATTTCATTAGCTAATTTATCAGAAATTGATTTTCCATTGCGCTCACGGCTGTAACGAATTAACCATTTCATGCTTAAAGAGATTTTGCGATCAGGGCGAACTTCAGTTGGAATTTGAAAAGTAGCACCACCGATACGACGGCTACGCACTTCTACTGAAGGGGTAACATTTGCCAATGCGCGTTTCCACACTTCATATCCTTCTTCGTTGGAAATCTTGCTTACTTTTTCTATCGCATCATAAAACGCGGTAAGAACCACGCTTTTGTTACCGCCCCACATAAGGCAGTTTACAAAACGGGTTACCATTTTATCGTTAAATTTTGGATCTGGAGCTAATGGTAGCTTTTTAGCTTGTGCCTTCCTCATTGTAAATGACTGGCTTTATTTGATTACTTATTAAAATTTATTTTTTCGCTTTTTCTTTCTTCGTACCGTATTTCGAGCGGCTTTGTTTGCGGTCTTTTACACCAGCTGTATCCAGCGCACCACGAACTATATGATAACGAACACCAGGTAAATCCTTCACACGACCACCACGAATCAACACGATTGAGTGCTCTTGAAGATTGTGTCCTTCACCGGGAATGTACGCAATCACCTCTACTTTATTGGTAAGACGAACCTTTGCTACCTTTCGGAGTGCGGAATTCGGTTTTTTAGGTGTAGTAGTATAAACACGGGTACACACACCACGACGTTGCGGACAAGCATCTAAAGCACGAGACTTTGACTTGGCGCGGATTTGCTGACGACCTTTACGAACTAATTGTTGTATAGTAGGCATTGATTCCTTTAAATATGAATTTCAAAATGGACTGCAAAGGTAACGGTTCTGTTTTGAAATACCAACATTTTTTTTTCGCACTTCAAAATTTGGCTTTTTTTTATTACTTACGTTTGACAAAACCATTCTTCTCTTAAAGCTAAATTACACAAACCATAGGTCCAAATGAATAAGACCTACTTTAAAAAGCCCGAAGTTAAATAAATATGAGATGAACCCGTAAAAAGTTTTAACCTCAGACCATTTACAAACATGATTCTAATAACACTTTTCAGGAAATTATTTTCATTCTTTTAAAGGTACTTCCGTAATCCAGTTTCATAAAAAATCCATATTTTTTGTAATGACATTTCATTTATTTTATTAAATTTTTAAAAGCCAAGATGGCTAAAAAGATGTTTCTAATCATCATTTCATTTGCCATTGTACATTGCGCTTAATTTTGTATCATGAATGCAGTTGAAATTTCAAATCTACTACCAGCTAATTTTTCTGACAGTGCCCGTGTATGGATATATCAGGGTAGTCGTCCATTTATAGAAAAAGAACAAAATGAAATAGACGAACAGTTACATCATTTTTATAGTCAGTGGAAGTCGCATGGTGACGAAGTAAAAAGCTGGGCAAAATTACTTTTCAGCCAATTCATCGTTGTGATGGCTGATTTATCTGACGATCCGATTGGTGGTTGCAGTACAGATGGTATGCAACGGATGATAAAAAGCTTGGAACGGCAATATGAAGTCAGTTTTTTTGATAGAATGACACTTACCTTTCTTATTGAAGGGAAAGCACAAATGTTGCCTTTCGAGCAAGTGCAATATGCTGTGGATAAAGGCTATATTAATGCAGACACGGTATTGTTCAACAATATAGCGACAACTAAAAAAGAGCTTATAGACACTTGGTTGGTGCCGTTAAAAAATAGCTGGTTAAGCACGAGAGTATCTTACGAAAAAGCAGCCGTAAAATAATAGAGTTTCAAGAAGGATGCTATTGGTGTTCGAGTGATTTTTCCATTTTACTTACTACAACCGTTGCCACACTATTGCCTACAACATTGGTTGCACTTCTGCCCATGTCCAAAAGCGGGTCAATGCCCAAAAGCAAAGCCAATCCGGCTTCCGGAATATTGAATGTGGCTAAAGTACCTGCTATCACCACTAAAGAAGCACGAGGGACACCGGCAATTCCTTTGCTGGTCAGCATCAACACTAACAACATACTCATTTGAGTTCCAAAATCAAGATGGATACCGTATGACTGGGCTATAAAAAGCGATGCAAAAGTCATATACATCATAGACCCGTCTAAATTGAAAGAATAACCTAACGGCAATACGAAAGAAACAATTTTATCCTTGCAGCCAAAGCGTTCCAATTCCATCATTGTTTTAGGGAAAGCAGCTTCACTACTACTGGTGCTAAAGGCTAAAATGATTGGCTCTTTAATTCTTTTAAATAAAGTAAAAATTCTTTTTTTCACAAAAACAGACCCTGCCAACAGCAAAACAATCCATAGCAATAAGAGTCCAAAATAAAATTCACCGACAAAAAGAGAATATGTCTTTAAAATACCCAATCCTTGCTTAGCAATAATAGCTGTCATAGCACCAAAAACGGCTACAGGAGCAAAGTTCATCACATATCCGGTTACTTTTAGAATAACATGCGCCATAGCATCAAACGCTTTGATAACGACATGTCCTGTTTCCCCAATAGCGGCTGTAGCAACACCAAAAAACAATGCAAACACTACGATTTGTAAGATTTCATTTTTAGCCATTGACTCAAAGACACTATTTGGAAAAACATGGTAGAGAAACTCGCGTAGAGAAAGAGCCGACTTTACAATTCCTGTATCCACGGTTTCAGGTAAGGGTAAGTGCATGGCTATTCCGGGTTTAAAAAAGTTGACTAACATCATGCCCAACAACAGACTGACAAAGGATGCAGACAAAAACCACAACAATGTTTTCCCTCCAATACGACCAACAGCTTTAATATCACCCAGCTTGGCAACACCAACTACCAACGTTGTGAAAACCAGGGGAGCAACTATCATTTTAATCAATCGAAGGAAAATGTCAGCCATCAAGGAAAATGGCTCCAAGACAGCATTTCGACTTTCCGTAATAGTTGTTTTGATCGTGCCAAGTCTAATTTTTTCAGCCTTTAATGTTATAAAATTTGTTTGCAGAGAATCTGTTTGCAACAATTGTTGTTTTACCAATTGAAGGCTGTCTTCAACTGCTGATAAATGTAAATTATCAGAACGAACAATTTTTGTATTGAGTAGAAAGCCCAAACCAATTCCCGCCACTAATGCGATAATAATATAGAAGGTTAATCGGTTTCCATTTCCTGCATTTGTTGGCTCGTGCATAGTGGGTAAAAATAGTGTGCTGTGTTGGTAAAAAAATATTTATTGACTAATAACACAGAAATGATCGAATAGATGTATTTCCTTGAAGCCCTCCTGTATGAACACAAAGGATTTTCGCCTTTTTAGGAAAATAATTTTGTTGAATCAGATCAAAAACACCGAACATCATTTTTGCTGTATAAACCATGTCCAGTGGAATCGTTTCGAAAAGATAAAATCGGTTCATAAAATCTAAAAGTTCCGGTTTCCAATGTCCAAACCCACCAAAATGCCATTGATCAAACAATTGAAAATTTGGAAGAAACTTTGGCAACAAATGCTGACTGATAACACTTTCTAGGTATTTACCCCTTTTCATAGGTGCAAAGCCCAACAATTGTTGTTCTAAAGACAACTGCCGCAAGATACCGACAGCGGAAGTCCCTGACCCTACCGATACACAGACATGAGAATAACTATGGGGAATCAATTTCCCAATATCTTCTGCACCTAAACGTCCATTTTCATTTGCTCCTCCTTCCGGAATTATAAATGCTTTTCCATACAAATTCTGAAGATTCATTAAGAATTCATGCGATTCTTTTTTTCGATAATCTTCTCGAGATACAAAATGGAGCTTCATTCCATAGTGTTTACAAGCTTCCAGCGTTGGATTTAAGGTAGTTTCAGCATCCAAGCCCCGAACCACCCCAACTGATTGTAATCCGAACTGAGTGGCAGCCGCAGCAGTGGCAATTAAATGGTTAGAAAATGCGCCTCCAAAAGTCAAGATGGTAAATATTTTAGCCTTCTTTGCCGCCTCTATATTTGGGCGAAGTTTATACCATTTATTACCGGAAATTATAGAATGTAGCAAATCGAGCCTTAGTATATCAATAGAAAGGAAATTCGGAACGTTTTTCAGTTGTTGAATCACAACCTTATGCTCATCCATTATATCCATACTCGCGCAGATAAGTATCGTTGTCGCGCCATTTAGGACGCACTTTCACAAAAAGTTCAAGATGCACCTTTCCCTGTAAAAATTCTTCTATAGATTTTCTGGAATTGATGCCCATTTGTTTGATTAAACTACCGCCTTTACCAATCAGAATAATTTTCTGTGTTTCTCTCGCCACGATTATTTCTGCCTTTATGACGGTCAGTGTAGGCTTTTCTTCAAAAGATTGTATTATGACCGCAGTATGATAAGGGATTTCTTCATGGTAGAGTGTATAAATCTGTTCGCGTATCAATTCGCTAACAAAAAACCTTACCGGACGATCACTCATGCTGTCTTCTGGATAAAAAGGAGGTGCTTGCGGAAGATGCTCTAAAATAATTGGGATAATTTTTTCAACTTCATTTTTCAAAGCAGAAACAGGCACAACAACCCATTTTGGAAATCGTTCGGCATATTGCTTTTTGATTTTCTCTACTTCGCTTGCTTGTTTAATCAGATCCGATTTATTGAGCAGCAAAATTGTTGGTACTTTCAACCTTAAAGCCTCGCCAATAGCTGCTATTTCATCAAGAGGTTGTGTCATATCATGTACCAATAAAGCCACATCAGCGTCTTCTAATGCACTTTTTACTTGGCGCATCATTTTTTCATGCAGCTTATATTTGGGTTCAATAATTCCAGGTGTATCGGAAAAAACAATCTGATAATCATTGTTATTTAAAATGCCCATTATTCGGTGTCGAGTAGTTTGCACTTTATGAGAAGTGATAACCAGTCGCTCACCCAACAATGCATTTAACAGGGTTGACTTTCCTGCATTGGGTGCTCCAAAAATATTGACAAAACCCGATTTGAAATGTTCGTCCATCTAATTGCAAAAATAGTGTGCAATGACTTGTTATTTATCAATTCAGATGATAGAAGTTTGTGTTGAAAAATAATTCGGTACAGTTTTTGATTTTGAAAGTTTCGAAGAATATTCTGTCAAAAAGAAATACTATGCTTAATAAAACAAACTTGGCTTCCTTAGCAGCAATTGGCATTCTTACCATTTCCCAATCTTCTTTTGCTCAAGATGCCTCTGACGCACTTCGATATTCAATGCTTTCACCGCAGGGAACTGCTCGTTCTATGGGTTTTGGAAATGCATTGGGGTCTGTAGGTGGAGATTTCACCTCATTAAGTGTAAACCCAGCCGGAATTGGTATTTATCGAAAATCCGAGTTTATGTTTACCCCATCATTACGTTTTGGCAATACAACAGGCTCTTATTTGGGTACTTCAACGGAAGAAACAAAAACAGCTTTCAACTTTAGCAATATTGGCATGGTTTTCACTCGTGCAGAAAGAGGTAGAAGGTATGATCATTCTGCCTGGAAGGCTGTATCTTTTGGAATTGGACTAAATCGCCTTGCTGATTTCAATAGAAACTACTCCTATGGTGGGCTTATGAAAACCGCTCCGGGTCAGCCCAACAATAGTTTTAGTGAACTGTTTGTCAATGATATTGCAACGAATCCGGGTAATGGAACAACAAATGGAACATTGGGTTATCTTGGCTATCAAACCTACCTTATCAATCAAGATTCTTTAGGCTATTACACTTTGGCCAGCTCGCGCTTAGGTTTAAATCAAGCAAGGAGCGTTTCAGAAAAAGGTGGATTAAGTGAGCTTTTATTTTCATTAGGTGGAAATTATCAAGAAAAGCTGATGCTTGGCATGACCGTTGGCATTCCTACACTTCGCTATTCACGCGATGCGTACTTTCAGGAAACAGATGCCAGCGGCAATCCGGCTGATGGATTTGGCAGTTTTCGTTATACAGAAAGTCTTCGGACCAGCGGCATTGGAATCAATATGAAATTAGGCATGATTTTAAAACCTAGTGATTATTTCAGGTTTGGATTAGCAGTGCATACACCGACATGGTTTAGCATGAAAGATACTTATGATGAAGGACTAACAGCAAACACTGAAAACTATAAAGGCATACAAACTATCAACAACGACCAAAACCTTTTTAATTACAACCTATCTACACCTTGGCGTGGAATAATTAGTGCAACAGGAATGATGGGTAAATATGGCTTTATCACTGCCGACTATGAATATGTGGACTATAACTCCATGCATTACTCCTTTGCCAACGATTACAAAGCTGAACAAACTGTTAGAAATAATGCTATAAAGAGCGCCTTTCAAGCCGCATCCAACTTTCGCATAGGGATAGAAGGCCGTATGGACGCATTTGCTGTCAGAGCCGGTTTTGGATACTATGGAAACCCCTATAAAAATGGTAACAATGAGGCTATGAGAAAAGATTTTTCATTAGGTCTTGGTTTTCGTGGTAGCCGATTCTTTACTGATGTAGCTTTTGTTCACAGTCTCTATAACCAAACTGAAATACCGTATAGCATTCCGGCATCTGTCCTCTACCCTTCCGGCTTGATGGCACCTACTGCTACGTTGAATAACAGCATGAACACCATTGCACTGACAATAGGTTGGAAAATGTAATAGCCTCTATAATCACTCACATCACAAAAAGCGTTGGTTATACACACTAACGCTTTTATATTTTCATCCGCTCAATGAATGATCATTTATTTTTTCCGGTAAGCATAGGCACAAACATAAAATCACCCAATTCTTCTTTGAAAATAACGCCTGATTGATCTTTAGTGATGCGCAACATTTTTTGTCCATTGTCGCTACCAACGGGAATTACAGCAATACCGCCTGGTTTTAATTGTTCGATTAATTTTGGCGGTATCATAGGGGCTGCAGCCGTAACAATGATTTTATCAAATGGGGCAAATGTTGACAAGCCTTGAAAGCCATCACCATAAAAACGTTTTACATTTGGATAGTTTTTTAGAAATGAAAACTTCGATACAAATTCATAAAGCTCTCGTTGACGTTCAATAGAATAAACCGAGGCACACAATTCTGCTAACACGCAAGTCTGATAGGCACTGCCAGTTCCAATTTCTAAAACCTTATCAAACTTTTTTACATTGAGCAACTGCGTTTGAAAAGCTACCGTAAATGGCTGTGAAATGGTTTGATTAGCTAAGATATGAAAAGCCCGATCTTCATAAGCATATTGTTCGAAGGCAGTATCTAAAAAAAAATGACGAGGGATTCGTTCAATTACAGCTAAAACCAATTCATCCGTAATTCCCTTTTTGCGCAATGTTTCTACTAATTGTTTTCTTAGTCCTTTATGGCGATAATTATCTTCTCTCGGTTTCGATAGCTGCATGTTACAAAAATAATGGGAGGCTGATTAAATCAAAAAACTGCTTTCATATTTTTAGCAGAATTAGCGCGGGAAGGGCTGTTTAGGCTATTTAAAATTAATAGCCATTCCCATTCCTACACCGCCGGTAGGGTAAATTACAGGTGTAAAATGCACTGAAATGTCCGGCGACATGTCAAAGTTCTTTAAGTGCGAAAAGACGATAGCATCTATCACTTGAAGCGTATAGCCGACTACGGTAAAAAGAACTGTCATGTCTAAATAGCGTTTATAGCCGTCTTGTAATTGTTTAAGCGCATTTAGATCATATTTACCGGTAAATTCATTGGGCTTTCCTTCTAAAGCAGCAATATAAGCTTTTCGGTAAGTTTGATATTTCTGGCTATTGAATTGGATGAAATAAAAAGCCGCACCTGCCCCTGCATAAATAATCGGAATCTTCCAATATTGCTTATTGTAAAGTTGCCCTGATCCGAGTAAAATAGCTGAATAAAGCCCTGCTTTTTTGGGATTATTGGTTTGTTGCAATTTTTTTTTCTTAGCAATTATTGGGATTGCACTATGCCCATTTATTGTGCTATCTGATTCGACTATAGAATTTGAAGTTTGAATCACACTATCTTTTACACCTTGAGCAAAGGCATCAATTGGCAACAAAAAGTAAAGGCAATAACAAAAAGTAGTTAAATAGCGCAACAACATCTGTATGCAAAAATAGAAAAACTTGTGCGTAACCTGTTCAAAAGGTATAACTCAATTCCATTGCTGACTTAACTTTACCGCCATGCAAATGCACGAAGTAATCAACGAACATGATAGAAGTCAATTTCTTGAAATGCCCATCCCTATTTATGCAAACGATGAAAATTGGATTCGTCCACTGGATAAAGACATAGAGGAAGTATTTGATCCATCTAAGAACAAATTTTTTAAACAAGGCGAATGCCAACGTTGGCTTCTAAAAGACCCACAGGGAAAGGTTTTAGGGCGTATCGCTGCTTTTATCAACAAGAAATATAAAAATGACCAACCTACCGGAGGTATTGGCTTTTTTGAATGTACTAATGATCAAAATGCAGCCAACTTCATGTTTGACCATTGTAAAAATTGGTTGAAGGAAAGAGGCATGGAAGCAATGGATGGCCCCATCAATTTTGGTGAGCGTGATAGATGGTGGGGGTTACAAGTAGAAGGATTTCAGCCACCCCTTTACTGTATGAATTATAACCCACCCTATTATCAACAACTATTTGAAACCTACGGATTTAAGCCGTACTATTTTCAACTTTGCTATACAATGGAAGTAAAGACAAAACTTCAAGACAAATATATCCAACGACATCAAGAAGTATCACGCGACCCTAATTTTAGTTTTATTCCTATTGATACAAAACAACTAACAAAATTTGCTGCTGATTTTGCTTATGTATATAACAAAGCTTGGGCAGGGCATGGTGGTGGAAAGCAGATAGAAGAAAGGACTGTTCTTAAAATGTTTAAAAAAATGAAGCCAGTGTTGGATGAGAACATCACTTGGTTTACTTACTACAAAAACGAACCTATTGGTATTTGGGTGAATTTACCAGACCTTAACCAATATTTTCGTCATTTAAATGGCAAGTTTGGATTGTTACAAAAACTAAAATTTTTATGGCTACAGAAATTCGGAAGCTGTTCAAAATTTGTAGGATTAGTTTTTGGAATTATACCTGAATTTCAAGGAAAAGGAGTGGACTCATATATGATTGTAGAAGCATCTAAAAGAGTGCAACCAAACATCAAATACAGTCAATATGAGATGACTTGGGTTGGAGATTTTAACCCCAAAATGGTAAATATTGCCGAAAATCTTGGCACTCATTGCAATAGAAGATTAGCAACTTACCGTTATCTTTTTGATCGAAATTTAGCGTTTAAACGACACCCTATGTTGACTTAAAAGTGCTTTAATAGGTTAAAATATATGTATATTTAGAAAACAACCAAACGTACAACTCGCTGAACAATGAAATTTATCATGCTTACAATTTTGACAACAGTGCTTTTATTGAGTATAAATGCTTGTTGCACGAAAAAATATTGCATAAGCTCTGACGAAATTCATGAAATTGAATTTTACAACTTCCCTCATGCTAACCTCGACACCATTGTTCTAATTAGCTATGTGAAAAATTCAAACTTTACGACAGCAATAGACAGTTCCACAACCCAAGCAAACAAAACCGGCAACTATTCTACTGTTTACACAAAAAATAAAATTATTACAACTTATGACTATAAAATAAAATTTCTTAGCACTAGTCAGGTTTTCGCTTTGACCGGATTTGAAATTGAGAAGCAAGGTTGCAATGCTTGTTTTCCTTACCGGCCCGAAAGTGATTATTACAATATATTAAGTGCTTATCAGGTGAACGGACAAAGACAAACAGGAAATCGCATACGGATATACCAATAAATATATTTTTTTAATTAATGTCACAAGAATAAAAATAGTTTTCTGTATCAAGTGAAAAGCATTAGCCAAACTTACATGTCAGTGTCCCTCAATATAAATTTGGCTAAAAATCAAAAAAACTGTGTGTTGATATTGACTTCAATCGGGTTTAATCACATTTTGACATAACTAAATTAGACGACTATTTACAGGCACTATTAGTAAATAAAGCGAAAGCCATCGAAAATGACAAAACTAAAGTTCAACAGCTTCTGACTTTTGGCAATGAAATATATGTAATCAAAACCTTCAAGAAAAGCCTATCTGACTATAATCCGATTAAAGGATTTGTAGCTATTAATTTCATCCGTTATATACAACAGATAAGTACCTGCTGAAAAGCGCGACAAATCATATTCTGTGTCTTGATATGGCATCACTTCATCCACATATACTTTTCCTAAAGCATCAATCAATTTGATGTGCATAGTAACCGCTGAAGTATTGCCCCTTTTAATTGAAACTTTCCCTTGAGTTATAGTTGGATAAACTTTTTCAATAAATACGTTTGTCCTATTTTGTAGAATTACAGATTGAATATCAGAATACTGTTTTTCACCTTTTCCATCTGTCATGCACAACCTATAAAAGATTCTGTCGTGCACTTTGTCAAAATCCTTATCTGTAAATTGGTAACGTAAGTTATTGTTTGATGTTTGGCTATTAATCTTTTCAAACACCATAGCATCATAAGAACGTTCTAATGAAAATGAAGTATTTTGTTGAAATTGATTAACCGTCCAATCAAGAAGTACAGATTCATTATTAATCAAGTTTGCATGAAAAGCCAATAGCTGTATAGCCAAAGGAGAAACATCATTAGAAGTCCATATACCACGTCCATGCGTTGCCAATACTAATTGATTAGCACTATTCACCTTAATCATATCCACTCTAACATTGGGTAAAATACCATTGTTTAGCAAAGTCCACACTGTGGAATTTCCATTGATAGTTCCGGTACCTAAAACACCTACCTCTGTACCCAGAAAAATAATTTTACTACTTATAGGCGACCAAATAGCCCAGCGTACCGGAACATCCTGCAAAGTGGAGTTATCATCTATATCTACCCATGTTGGAGAAGCTACTGTTCCATTTGCACAATAATAGACGCTATTAATTCCATAGTTTGATAAGGCAACTAAGATGCTATCATCCGTATTTGTAGTGCGTTTTTTAACATCAATAGAGCTAACATATCCACCCGAGCCTAAAGCAGTGGTTGTAAGAAGCGTTACAGTAGGCGTTGCATTGGCATTTGTAATCCGATATACATTTCCATCATCCGTTCCAACATATACCGTGGAAGCATTATTGGGCGATACTTTTACGGCAGAAATCTGATTAGATCCAATGCTGACAGTTAAGTCGGTTCTATTGGCACTACCACTAAACACACTTGCAAATCGAACCAAGGTGTTTGTTGCACCGGCCGAATATAAAATATCGTTTGAACCATCTAAATCAGAAGGATTAATAAAGCGTCCACTATTGTCGCTACCATTTACGCCACTAAAACTTGTTCCACCATTTATTGAATAATAGTAATTGTTATTGGTATAGGAAGTGATTTGATTATTTCCGTTGGCACTACTAATAAAACAAAAAGCACCATCGCCGCCGGAAACCATTGTTCCACTTGTTATAGAAGTAGAATTTAATCGGTGAGAACCATTATCTTGAGCACCACCGAGGAAAAAGTTGGCATTAGTTGGATGTGTAGCGCAAGCATAATATTGGGTAACATTGTAGCCACTGCTTTTTGATGCCCAAGTTGGCAAACCTGCTCCAGCATTCAAATCGGTAGAATAAAAAATTCCACCATCATTACCATTTAACGCCGTAGAAGAACTTCCTGGCTTGAAGACAAATGCGTGATGGTCAGCATGAACATTTTGAGAAGAACCCCATGGAAATGGCGATAAAGGATTACCGGGATTATTATAAAGTGACCAACTGGTAATTTGTGTCCAACTTACTCCATTGTTAGTGGATTTTAGCAAGTCAACACCACCAATATAAACAGTTGAAGCATTATTAGGATCAACGGCACACAAAAGATCATACCAAGCTTGCCCACGAGTGTAAGGAGAATTACTTCCTTGATCATAAATGGTAGGTATGGTTTGTGAAGTCCAGCTTGTTCCGCCATTAGAAGTGTATTGGATTGCAGAAACATTATTTGATGAATTTCCTTGACATACGGCATAAACAACACTTGAATTGCTTGGTGCCGTTGCTAATTCTATTCTCCAATAAGAGCCGGAAGGCGAAACGTTACTAAAGCTGGTTCCGCCATTTGTTGATTTAAAAACCTTTCCAGTAGTCCAAATTCCTGTAGCAGCATAAATATCACCATTGGCAGCTATTTCAACATCAGAAATTGCCATATCAGTTGACCCACTTCCTATAACTCTTGTCCAGCTGGTACCTCCATTTGAAGATCGCTGTAAACCGCCGGTGTTGCTAAAAGTTCCACTACAAGCAGCAAGAACAACACCCGAACTATTAACAACAATTTTTTGAACATAAGCAAAGTCACTTACATTATTTGTTGAAGACAATTGTGACCAAGTAGCTCCTCCATTGGTTGACTTCCAAATACCATTTCCTCTGATGGCATCTAGGTTTCCATAACCCTCTCCTGTTCCAAAATACATAATTTGTGCATTAGAAGGATCTTGGGCAATAGAAGTAATAGCCAAATTTGAAAACTGATCATTGACAACAGACCAAACAGGTGCAGTAGCCGTAATGTCAGAACACTTCCATAAACCACCGCCAACTCCGGCAGCAAAAACGGTTTTGCCGGTTGCATCATTTGCATCCCAAAGAATGGCACGTGTTCTTCCGCCTACATTATTGGGACCCCGTTCCAACCAAGTGATGGACGAAAAAGTTGAAGTAGTTTTTGAAGTTTTTTGGAGCAATGTTTGTTGCCCATAATAATTCAAAGCCCTGATTAATCTTTCACGAGGAACCACATTAAGTTGTGGATCTCGTGTTTTTGAAAATTCTTGTTTAATAGCTTCCAATGGCTCATCTGTTTCATTTTCTCTTTCAAAATCCTGTGCAGATTGAGGTAAAAAAATTGCAGCTCCAGATGATAAAATCATGATTGCAATACCCAAAGCAATCAAAGTCGGATTTAGTAAATTTCGTTTCATTATTTAAAATTTTTAGTGGGTGAAATAATAAAGGAAATAGGGGGTGAAATAAAAGTAAATTAAAGCAAAACTAAATTAAAAATTACTTTATCAAAATACTTTTTACTTTGCATTAAAACAATTCATTCCAAAACTATGGCATACCTCACTTATATCCTTGAATTGGTGATTAAAGTCAATTTCATGAAATAGTTGGGGTTTAGAATCTTTAAAAAGTACTAAGTTTGATTTAAGCAAAAATAATTTAGAGTTTCTGGCAAGCTAAAATTGCTTAGTGGTAGAATCAAATTTTGATTCAAAAATTGCACAAAATTATTCACAAATAGATAATGATAAATGTTTACAATAGAACAAATCGAAGCTGCTCACAGCAAAGTAAAATCAGGTGCCGAGTTTCCAAAATACATTCAAGAGATAAAATCAATGGGGGTTATAGCCTTTGAAACTTGGGTGAATGATAGTCGCACAGTATATTTTGGAAAAAATGATTATAAAATAGCCTCTCAACCTAAAAACGATAAGTTAATAATTGAAAACATAACAGACAAAGTTAAATTCGCATATTCATTGAAAATTCACCAACAAGGTGAGACAAATTTCCAAACATTTTGCAAACATTGCGCAGCAACGGGAATAGAAAAATGGATCGTAGATTTAGAAAAAATGACTTGTACTTATTATGATCATTCAGGAAATTCCGTTTTAATAGAAAAAATTCCTACCTAACCATAAGATATTGAATTGAATTTTCAAATATTGGTTTGATATTGGAGGGTAAAATGAATAATATGCTCAAGGGAGTTATGAAATTTTTACCTAAGCAAACGCCGCCTCAATTAGAATTGGATGATAAAGTTCTATTTTTAGCAGGTATCTATTTAGACTCCGGCTTCCTTGTTGCATACGCTGCATTTAATATTGAAGAGATAGGGAAAATTGTATATTTTTCAGGATTAAGACGTTTATATTCAAGAATAAATGGGGTCCAGCAGGAATATATTTTGATGTTATTATGTATATTGAAATGACATTATAAATTATAATTATTCTATAAAAATGGTTAAGTAAACTATATGATTTAAACAATAAAGCAATATTTCAAGGTATTATTAAGCAAATAGCCTAAAAATGCTTAGCTTAACTGTATGTTATTAATGTTAAATTTTCATCTCCTTTTAAATAGTAGTATTAAAAGCAATGATTTACCAATAACAACTTATACAAAATTTATTTTTTGAATGTATTTGGTCTTAAAAATGGCTAACCATTCTACATCTAACTATGACTTCTGAATGACGGAATAAGCAACTTCAAAGCTTTGAAAACATTTATTTCCTTTTCAACTTTATATCCCTACATTAACAGTTAAATTTTCCTTACTTTGCAATCCCATTTTTTCATTAAAAAAACCATGCAAAAAGATATAGCCATTTTCAAATTGATTGAAGAAGAACTTCAACGTCAACGCCGAGGATTAGAACTGATTGCTTCAGAAAATTTCACTTCAGCACAAGTCATGCACGCCATGGGAAATGTGATGACCAACAAATATGCGGAGGGCTATCCGGGTAAACGTTATTATGGCGGTTGTGAAGTGGTTGACCAAAGTGAACAATTGGCTATTGACCGAGCTAAGGAAATTTTTGGTGTAAGCTATGCCAATGTTCAGCCTCATAGTGGAGCACAAGCAAATGCGTCTGTCATGTTAGCTTGTTTACAACCGGGCGATACGATACTTGGTTTGGACTTGAGCATGGGCGGACATTTAACGCATGGTTCACCCGTAAACTTTTCAGGAAAACTGTATCATGCTGTTCACTATGGTGTTTTCAGAGAAACCGGCTTAGTGGATTATGACATGATGGAAGCTCAAGCAAAAGAGCACAAACCCAAACTAATCATTTGTGGTGCATCTGCATATAGTCGCGATTGGGATTATGCCCGTATTCGAGCTATTGCAGACTCTATAGGGGCATTAGTGTTAGCCGACATAGCACATCCAGCCGGGCTAATTGCTAAAGGTTTATTGAAAAGCCCGTTTGATCATTGTCATTTTGTTACTTCTACTACACATAAAACACTTCGCGGGCCACGTGGAGGCATTGTGTTAATGAAAAACGATTTTGAAAATCCTTGGGGTATAAAAGGTCCAAAAGGTGAAGTGCGAATGATGAGTCAATTGATAGATTTAGCCGTATTCCCAGGCATTCAAGGCGGACCTTTAGAACACGTCATTGCAGCAAAGGCTGTTTCATTTTTTGAAATTTTGCAACCTGAATTTTTAAGCTACGGAATACAAGTGCAAAGTAATGCACAAGCATTAGCTAATGCCTTTCTTTCAAAGGGGTATGATATAGTTTCTGGAGGAACAGACAATCACTTGTTGCTCATTGACCTTCGTAACAAAAACATCAGCGGCAAAAAAGCTGAAAACACTTTGGTTAAAGCCGATATAACTTTAAACAAGAACATGGTTCCATTTGATGATAAATCTCCTTTCATTACATCGGGCATTCGAGTAGGTGTACCCGCTATAACAACTCGTGGAATGAATGAATCTCACATGCCTCAAATTGTGGAATGGTTAGACCGTGTTTTAATGGCTGCTGATGATGAACAAACTATAATTAAAGTTCGTAATGAGGTGAACGATTTCATGAGTGGCTTTCCGCTGTATGAGTAGCATTTAAAGTTCTCATTTAAACCCCTATTTGGCTAAATCTTATGTTCACATAGCCTTTCCATCTTACTTTTGAGTAAGGCTGACAAACAACATCTTACTGAATAGGGCTTTTTTCAGCAAAACAGCTAAAAGACAACACATTGGGACATGACGAACTGAGGTTTTGAATCTAAAAGTGAAGTACAGAACGGAAAGAAAGCAAAGGTTTGATATCCATTCTACTTCATGGTGTGCTTATCAAGTCAGGAGAAGGGAACATGATACTAATTCTATTGCACACAAAACAAAACCCGCTCAAAAGAATGAAGCGGGTTTTATATTAATTAGTGTTAACCAGATTACTTTTCAGAATCGTCTTCTGCTTTCTTCATCTTATCTTTCAGGGCAGCAAGTGCACCTAAATCACCAAGTGTAGGTTTTTCTACTTTACTTTGTACATTTTTCACTGCTTTCTTCGTATTCTCATCTTCCGCACGAGCAGCTTTTCTTACTGTATCTTTCTCTTCAGCCTTAGTTTGTTCCCATACACGGCTATGAGAAACGAGAATACGCTTATCATTCCGATCAAATTCAATGATCATAAACGGTAGAGTTTCATCGTTTTCTACATTGCTTCCGTCTTCTTTACGAAGATGGCGGATTGGAGCATAAGCTTCTAAACCATATTGAAGTTGAACCATTGCACCTTTGTCATCTTTACGGGTAACATGACCTTCATGGATAGAGCCAATTGGGAATACTGTTTCAAATGTATTCCAAGGATCTTCTTCCAATTGTTTATGACCAAGAGACAATTTACGGTTTTCCTTGTCTATTCCGAGAATAGTAACGTCAATTTCTTCACCGGTTTTAGTGAACTCACTTGGGTGATTGAAACGCTTAATCCAGCTCAGATCACTGATATGAATCATACCACCAATGCCTGACTCAAGCTCAACAAATACACCATAAGGAGTGATATTTTTCACTACACCTTTGTGGCGACTATCAATTGGGAATTTATTTTCGATTGTTTCCCAAGGATCTTCTGTAAGTTGCTTGATAGATAGGCTCATCTTACGTTCATCTTTATCCAAGGTAACAACCATTGCTTCATACTCATCGCCCATTTTAAAGAATTCTTTGGCGTTGATAGGCTGAGAAGACCAAGTGATTTCAGATACGTGCACCAGTCCTTCTACGCCCGGTAGAATTTCTAAGAATGCACCATAATCTTCAATATTGACTACTTTACCTTTAACCTTTGAACCTTCTTTAATTTCTTCAGAAAGATTATCCCAAGGGTGAGGAGTTAATTGTTTCAAGCCAAGGCTGATACGCTTTTTCTCATCGTCGAAATCAAGCACAACAACATTGAGTTTTTGTCCATTTTCCAATACTTCCGTTGGGTGATTGATACGTCCCCAGCTGATATCAGTTATATACAACAAGCCATCTACGCCACCCAAGTCAATAAATGCACCAAAGTCGGTTACATTCTTCACGGTGCCTTCCAACACTTGTCCTTTTTCTAATTGACCAATGATTACGCTACGTTGTTGTTCAATATCGCTTTCGATAAGAGCTTTGTGAGATACAACAGCATTGCGGATAGCTTCGTTGATTTTCACAACTTTGAAATCCATTGTCTTACCTACGTATTGATCGTAGTCTGTAACAGGTTTCACATCTATTTGAGAACCTGGTAAGAAAGTTTCCAATCCATGAACATCCACGATAAGACCACCTTTAGTTTTAGAGGTGATATTTCCGGTAACGATTTCTCCTGTTTTGTAAAACTCAACAATTTGCTGCCAAGAACGAGTTGCACGCGCCAATTTGCGGCTGAGGTGCAAATGTCCGTTTCGGTCTTCCTTTTCAACTACCATAACTTCCACTTCATCGCCGTTTTTGACGTTTGGCATGTCGCGGAATTCATTGAGAGAAATCAAACCGTCAGACTTGAAACCGATGTTTACAATCGCATCTGTCTTTGTAAGACCCACGATAGTGCCGATTAGCAATTCAGAGTCAGACACTTGTTTGAAGGTATTGTCATAGACCTTCTCCATTTGTTCCCGCTTATCGTTTGAATAAGTGGCAACGTTGCGTTTGTCCACGCTCCAATCGAAGTCGTCGTGTGCGGTTGCTTCGATTTTGTGTTCGTTCTTTGACGTAGTTGTCGTTGGAACGTCCTGTGTTTGTTCTTCAGTTACAGGATGCTGATTTTGAGTGTTAGTTAATTGATTTTCTTCCAAGATTTTGGTCCTCCTTTTAGGTGAAATTTTTTTTGGAGTGCAAAGATAGGAATATTAATGGATATTGATACTAAGAAAAGTTTAATTTTCTCCTACATTTACTTTGAATGTTTTGGGGTTTATATTTTTTTCAGTAAATAATCCATTCCAAGCATTTCTGCACAAGTCGCAACAGCGGTTATGCTTACGCCTAAAACGCCATGTAGGTTTACATTTTGACCGGTTAGCAGCAAATTGGGAATTTTTGTTTTTACTGAAATTTGTGTTTCAGCGGGTTTGGAAACATCTTTTAAAATACCATAAAGTGACCCTTCCGGTGTGTTTCCATAATCTCTATAAGTTAGCGGTGTGGCGGAACTTTGAGCGAGAATGTTATCTTTTAAATCCGAAAACCGTTCCTGTATTTTTTTTAATAAAATTTCAGTCTTTTCAGCTTTAAAATCTTCATATTCTACACAGCGTTCATTCGGATTGCCGGAATGATTATAGGTGTTTGTCCATTTGCTTAATTCTGAATATGGCATGTAAGTAAGGATAGAAAGGCTTTCAGCATAGCCCGGATATCGGTAGTCTTCGGTGAAATACAATGCATATTGATGTGGCCAATTTGCAGAATCAAGGGATGTAGCCGACCATACATTGTCGGTAGCGTGCCAATACAAGTTGTGATAACGCATAGGAACACAATGTGGGCGTAAAACCAGGTTTAGCATGAATGCTGAAGTGGACTGTTCTAATCCTTCAATGCGTTTGCGATAGGCTGAGCGAATTAACTTAGATTTTAAGATAGGCAACAAAGCTTGCGGATGAATATCAGAAATAAAATGCTTAGCATAGAACCTTTGCCCATGTTGTGTTTCAGCATATTGCAACAGTCCATCTTCTTCAATCAAACCAGATACATTTGCATGACGATACACTACTCCACCTTGTGTTTGTAATTCTCTCCAAAGCAGTTTGGCGATTTGCGAGCTTCCGGGTACAATTTTATGGACACTATGAATATAACTTTCAAGCACTAAGGCATGAAGATAAAAAGGGGTTTTATTTGGCACACCGGCATAAAGCAAATTATTTCCGGCTAAAACCTGTTGTAATCTTTTATTGGGAGAAATATTTTTTAGTGTTTCCAGTAACTCCCAATGAGCAACTTTAGACTTTTCCGCTGTGTCTCCATTATTTAGTCGGTATAATGGAAAGTGATCGCCAACATGGCGCAAAATACTTATATAGTTTTTAAGATTTTTTTGTTGATCGGGGAAATAGGTAGCTAATTGCTCTACGAAATTTTTGCTTCCTACAGCTTGTGGATAAGAAATTTCTTCGTTTCCAAACGTAATCCGATCAAACCCATCGGAATCAAAAGCAAATAGCTTAAGCTTATCCATAATGCCGGCATAGCTAAAAATGCGATGAAGCGTATGCCCTTTGCCCAGCCCGCCGATGTAATGAACACAGCTATCAAAAACGGTTTTATGAAGCGAAAAAGTTTGCAGACAACCACCTATTTGCTTATTTTTCTCCAGCACACAAACTCTCATTCCTTCTTTTGCAAGCATGACCGCACACAGTAACCCCCCAAGTCCGCTGCCAATAATTACGACATCATAATGATGACGATCCGGCTCAGAATATTCTTGAATATGTAGCGTAGCTGACAATAGAAAAATTAATTGAAAAATAGTACTGCCTACTCGCGTGTATGCCCTACTCTACTCGCGCCATCATCATCTCTTTGATGTCTTCCATGATGCGTTTGGCTATGTTATTGGCCATTGTTTCGGTAGTGCTTTCAGAGTAGATTCTAATTATTGGTTCTGTATTCGATGAGCGAAGATGTACCCAATCTTTATCAAACTCAATTTTTAATCCATCTTCAGTGTTGATGGGTTGTTTTTTGTATTTCTTTTTAATCTTCTCAAATATCTCGGCGAGATTTACTTTCTCATCCAATTCAATTTTATTTTTCGAGATAAAGTAGTCCGGATAGCTGCTTCTCAAGGTTTTCATTGTCTTTCCTGATTTAGCCAAATGTGTTAAAAACAAGGCTATACCAATCAATGCATCGCGACCATAATGCAGTTCGGGAACGATGATGCCACCATTGCCTTCTCCACCAATAACGGCATTCATTTCTTTCATTTTCTTTACCACATTCACTTCGCCTACTGCGCTTGGCGCATAAGATCCTCCATGTTTTTCTGTAACATCCCGAAGTGCGCGTGTAGAAGATAGATTTGAAACTGTGTTGCCCTTTTTGTGCTTTAAAATATAATCTGCTACAGCAACTAATGTATATTCTTCTCCAAAAAGACTTCCATCTTCACACACAAAACAAAGGCGATCAACATCGGGATCAACTGCAATTCCCAGATGTGCATTTTGCTTTTCTACAACTTGACAAAGTTCTCGAAGGTTTTCGGGAAGAGGCTCAGGATTGTGAGCAAATCGTCCGGTAACTTCTTCATTTATTACTTGCACTTGTTCGACCCCTAAAGCTCGAAGAAGTGGTGGGACACTGATAGCTCCCGTAGAATTTACAGCATCTACAACAACTTTAAAGTTTTTTGCTTTGATAGCCTCAATATCTACTAAAGGATGCTTTAATATTTCATCAATATGCTTTTGAATAAAGGCATCAGAAATTGTAACTGTTCCCAATTTATTTACGTCTGCAAATTCCATATTTCCCTTTTCGGCAAAATCAAGAATCCATTGTCCGTCTGCGGCACTTAAAAATTCGCCATCTTTATTCAGCAATTTAAGAGCATTCCATTCCTTAGGATTATGACTTGCAGTAAGAATAATTCCACCCGCAGCCTTTTCCATTTTAACAGCCATTTCCACAGTGGGAGTTGTGCTATAACCCAAATCCAAAACATGGAAACCTTGCCCTTGCAAAGTTGCGACTACAATATCACGTACCATTTGTCCTGAAATACGACCATCGCGTCCAACTACTATTTTGTCACCTGTACTTTGTGTGGAAATCCAAGCACCATAAGCAGAGGTAAATTTTACGAGGTCAATAGGTGTTAATGCAGTTCCGGGTGTTCCACCAATTGTACCACGAATTCCGGATATAGATTTAATAAGTGCCATTCTGAAGGAAATTCTATCGCTTGTTACAAGTAATAAGGATTGCGAAGATAATATCAATCGGCAATTAGCCAACAGATAATTCTTTCAACAAGCTTTATTGGTCATTTATTTGAAATAACCGAAGCCTATCGGCATAAAGTACATAAAGCATGGAACGGACAATTGCAGCTGAAAGAATCGGCTTGTCGCCTATGGGAAGCGGTAAAGTATTTGCCACTACTCTTTTTAAATCCCAGCTCAATAAACTGTCCTTTTGACGAAATATTAATTCTGTCCCAAAAACTTGTAACTGGTGAGCCTGAAAAATGCTAAGTGTATTGATGTAGTTACCATACCTATCAAAAGTAATAATGCCTATTGTTGTGTCGCAAAGAAACACTTTCCAATCACGCTCTATCATAAAAGAAGGGAACGGTACAATATGCGCTTCTTGGCGCAAATCATTACTTACTGAAACCTCATTCATTTGCTCATCAACCTTTCTCAAACGGGCATTAAACTGATCATAGATCCAAATATTCCCATCAGCACTGGAAGCAACAACTGCATTTGCTGCTATATTAAGCTGCCGTAAATTCAATTCAGTTTTCAAAGCCAACATTCTATCTAACAATACTATCTTGGCATAATCAGGGTAATAAACTAAAATCCGTAAAGGGTTTGTTGCATCAATACTACCAATTTTTCCATTTTGAATACTTTGAAAATATCCAGTACTATCGCCTTTATCATTGTATCGAACAATCCCGTTATCGTTTCGCACTACATAAATATTTCCCAGTTCATCAACAGTCATCATTCGTGCTAACAGCGGAATTTCTTTCCATAATGAAAAGGAAATAGCTTGTGCAATTGTACTACTCACCACAAACAAAGTCATTAAGAAAAACCGGCGCATCATTTTCAAAAATAAGATCAAGATATTAAGAACTGTGTATTTATTGAATGTCCTAAGTTTTAGGAAAAAATCATAACGTCAATTGGTGATTGAAATTCAAAAACAAATCTTAATAAGTGATTTCGTAATTTTGAAAAGCAAAATAGCTTTTAAGCTACCCCCTCTTCGATAATGCTTCCGCTTGATGAACATCTCATTATTTTTTTTGATGACGACTGTTATTTATGTCGGCGATCTGTACAAATCATCATACAACAGGATCGAAAAAAAAGTTTAAATTTTCTACTCTAAGTGGCAGTTTCCAATTTCGAATCAAACAGTATTATGCAGAAAAAAAGCAAACAACTCCAAACTCTGTTTTGTTGTTTTCAAGAGGAAAATTTTTAGCTAAATCAAATGCTGTTTTAACGGTTGCCTATCAACTTGGCGGTTGGTGGAAATTGCTATTTATTTTTTGGATGATTCCATCTTTTATTCGAGATGGCATTTATGATTTTATAGCTCAAAAAAGACACCAGTGGTATAAAGACAAAATCTATTGCAACTTTTCGACCAAGGAACTTCAAGAGCGATTGATCCAATAAAAGAAAGAAGTACAAAAAGGAAGAAGTTGTGTGATCCGGATTGGATTCGAACCAATGACCCTCAGCTTAGAAGGCTGATGCTCTATCCAACTGAGCTACCGGACCCCTTCCTAAAAAAGAAGTGCAAAGGTATAAAAAATTGTGTGTAATTACAGCTTCAACTTAACAAATTTTTCTACTGAAAATCTAATTGGCTCCCTGCGTTAAATTTTGTTGCACAACTGTTTCAAATCGTTGCAATTCTTGAATAGTTGGCTGATAGCCTTTCTTTGTTTTTTGTAAAAATTGATATGCCCACGACAAATTACTATTCATTTCTTTTTCTCCCTCTTTTAAAACATGGCTATATCGTTGTTCTTCTGACTTTGTAGGATTATATCCTGACACAATTACATTTCGTTGAAAATCCCCTGCCCATGCTACATCCGCAGGTGTAATGGGAGCATTTGAGGATGATGATTCATTTGATTTTTTTGAAATTGCAATATGTGTATTATTGCCTTTTTTATCATTGTTTATCGGTTTTGAAATTGTCTTTTTCGAGTCGGATTCTGTCTTTTTTGCTTCATTTGAATGGGTACTCAGTAATGGGATAGATTGGGCATTTTGACCTAAAGTGTTTGTTTGAGCCTTTTGTGCTTTATCTGGTTTAGAAGGATCACTTTTAGATTTTGCCAAGGCAGAGGAATCAGTGCTTGGAATACTTTTCCCAATCTGATCGTTAGGCATGATGTTCGAAACGTTGTTTAATCCCGGAGTAATATTGCTATTAATAGGTTGAGGGGCATCTTGTGATTTCAGCTTTGTCATAGCATTTGAATCAACACTTGGGCTACTGATTGGTGCATCTGGAATATTGTTTTCAGTAGCAAATTTATCTCTATTATTATCTACTAATTGTTTGGCATATAGCGACTCAATTTTAGATGAACGAAAGGTGCAAAAAGCTAACAAGAAGGCACCGATAACAACCATAGCCATTGCAGGCGTAGTAGTCTTTAAGTGATAACGAACCTTTTCTTTGACTTCTGAATAATCATAAGCACGTTCAATACGTTTCATCATAATAATAATGCCGATGAGCAATAAGCATAGCGAAAAAAAAGTGAGGAAAAATATTTTTGAAGATGCGTTGTGAAGCCCAACTATTTTTTGAAAATCAGGAGAGGCTAAGTTAGACTGTGCAATACCTTGTTTCAAATCGTTTGTAACGTGAATTTGTTTTCCTAAAAAAACAAGCCCTAAAATGAATACGATCAACAATACAAAATAAGTGATCCATTTCTCTATTCCGCGTAACATACTATTCGTGATTTATGTAAAATTACCAGAGTTTTGCAAAAATTTATGTACTTCATTTATTTCATTTGCTATTTACCTTTGCACGCTCCGCTATGTTGAAATTTTCCTTCGCTCAATTTTTAATTTTATTGGTGGTTTGCTTGAGTATGATTTCTTGCGAAAAAGAAGTGAATATCAATTTGCAATCCGGCAGTTCTAAATTAGTCATTGATGGTCAGATTGAGCCAAATGGAGTACCATTTGTAGTCATCACTAAGTCAATTGGCTACTTTTCAAAAGTTGATCTTTCCACTTTAGAAAACAGCTTTGTTCACGGGGCAAAAGTTACTGTTTCTGATGGTTTCAGCAGCGTTACACTGAAAGAATATTCCTTAGATACCGGAATAGGCGGAGTAAATAAATTTTATCTCTACACTGTGGATACCTCCAATCCCACTTCATTCAATTTTAGAGGAGTTACGGAAAGGCAGTACTATCTCAAGGTTTCCTATGATGGCAAAGTTTATGAGTCTGTAACAAAAATACCCAATGTTCGACCAATAGACTCTATGTGGTTTCGACCACCATCGGGTGATCCAAAAGTCAAAACAGCTATGATGATGTTTATTCGTTTTACGGATCCTGACACCCCTGGAAACTATATTCGGTATTTCACTAGAAGGAACCAAGAAGTTTTTTATCCGGGCATCAACTCTGTGTATGATGATGCTATTGTAAACGGTCAAACGATTGATAGTCTTTATTTGGCAGCCGGATACAATAGAGCAAAAGATGTGAACATGGATTCATTAGGCATTTTTTTTCGTGGTGATACCGTAACACTACGATGGTGTGCTATTGATCAAGGTGTGTTTAATTTCTTCCGCACTTTTGAATATGCAACAGGGACAATAGGAAATCCGTTTGCGTCTCCTGTCAATGTACAAACAAACATAAAAGGTGGAGCACTTGGCGTTTGGGCAGGTTATGGAGCCAGCTACACAACTGCTATTATTCCAAAATAACCTTTCCAATCCATAAAGTAACTTTATCAATTAGGAGCTACCGAATATACCCTAATATTTTCAACATACTTTGAGGAGTTTGTTCTTTAGCATATAACCAATCTTCTAATTCCCCATCCTTATTACGCTCAATAACCACATGTTTAGGAGAGGGTATCATACAATGTTTGATGCCTCCATAGCCCGCTAATTGATCTTGATAAGCGCCGGTGTGAAAGAAGCCGATGTACAAAGGTTCAGTCTTTTTATCCTTTTCAAGCTTGGGTAAAAAAACGGCATTGATATGCTCTTCCGAAGTATAGAAATCATGGCTATCACAAGTTAGTCCGCCCAGATGCACTTCTTGATATTCCTTATCCCATTTGTTGATTGGCAGCAGTAAAAATTTCTCTCCAATTCCCCAAGTATCTGGTAAAGTAGTGATAAAAGAACTATCAATCATGTACCAAATTTCGCGGTCATTTTGCATTTTCTCATCGAGCACGCTATAAATTACGGCACCGGATTCACCAACCGTAAAAGATCCAAACTCGGTATAAATATCAGGCACAGGAACTTTATTTTTCTTGCACACGTTTCGAATGTTACTAATGATTTCATTGACCATATAGTTGTAGTCATAATCAAAAGCCAAAGAATGTTTAATGGGGAAACCGCCACCAATATTCAGTCCGTCTAATTCCGGGCAAATCTTTTTTAATTGACAATACAAATTGACAACCTTATTGAGTTCACTCCAATAATAAATATCGTCTTTAATGCCTTTGTTCATGAAGAAGTGTAGCATCTTTAATTGAAATCTATTATTGCCCTTTATTTTATCAACATAAAATTCAAGCACATCTCTAATTCGAATTCCCAAACGGGAAGTATAAAAATCAAAAGTTGGCTCTTCTTCACTGGCTATGCGAATACCAATTTTAACCGGATCCTTTGCCCGAATGGACTTCTTGTAGTCTTCAAACTCATTTTTGTTATCAAGGACTGGAATAACATTTTTAAAACCGGAATTAATAAGCTGGGAAATGTTCTTGGTATAAGCTTTGGTTTTAAAACCATTGCAAATAACGAAAGTATCTTTTGTTATTTTTCTTCTTTTATAGAGCTGTTTGATGATTTCAATATCATAAGCAAATGAAGTTTCAATGTGTACATTTTGTTTCAAAGTTTCTTCAACAATGAAGGAAAAATGAGAACTTTTTGTGCAATAACAGTAATAATAATTACCATCATAACGATGCTTTTTTATTGCATCATTAAACATTTTTTTTGCTTTCGCTACTTGGTCGCCTATCTTAGGCAAATAGGTCAGCTTAAAAGGGGTTCCGTATTTGTCAATGAGTCTTTTAATATCCACCCCATTGAAGCGGAGATAATTATCCTTTACGTCAAAATCGTGTTGTGGAAAATCGAAAGTTTGTTGTACGAGGTCGGTGTAAGTATTATTCATCTATCTTTCTAAGAAAAGAAGTAAACGATTAAAATGGCTGATTTTTTTGAGCTAACAAAGTTAATAGTTGCTGCAAATGATTGATCATTTTTCTTTAGAAATTCTACGTTTATTTGTGCTTTTTGAGTAAACACCCTTTTACAAGTTAATTTTATTTCTTTTTCTGATAATTTTTTCCTTTTTAAGGGCTTCAATCAGGTCACAAAAGAGGTAATTTTTTTCAAACGATCTACTGACTAGCATAAACATGAGAAAAGCACTTGTTCAAATGAATATGGCAGTGTTGCTATGGGGGTTTACCGGTGTATTGGGTCGTGCTATAACTTTAGATGCGCCTATTTTAGTTTGGTATAGAATGCTTCTCACAGCGGTTTTCATGGCAGGCATCATTACCTATCGCCGTCACTGGGTACGCATAACCAAGCATGATTTAAAAACACTTACGCTTGTCGGCTGCTTAATGGCTATTCATTGGGTTGCTTTTTATGGTGCTATCAAATTAGCTAACGCATCTATTGCCCTAATATGCCTTTCAACAGCCAGCATTTTTACTACGCTTACAGATGCTATAATGCACCGGAAAAAGATTGATACGAAGGAATTATTGATCGGTATTTTGGCACTTTTGGGTGTAATGTTTATGTATATGATTCCAGAAATTGAAAAGTCAATTTCTCATACATCTACAGTTGACCCTTTACCCTATCGGAATGGAGGAATTATTTGTGGCATAATAGCGGCCATTCTTAGTGCAATTTTTACAGTTTTCAATAAGCGAATAGCTGGAAAATATCCTGCTCGAACTATGGTTTTTTATGAAATGACAACGGGATGGTTATTAATTAGTATTCTGTTGCCGGCACAATTTTTTTATTTTCCACACACTCGATTTTCTCCCTCTTTGTGGGATTTGATCTGGCTTGTTGTATTAAGCCTTTGTTGTACCGTTTGGGCACAATCGCTTGCACTAAATGCATTGAAGCATATTAGTTCCTTTACCGCAACTTTAAGTGTCAATTTAGAGCCTTTATACGGCATTACCTTAGCCTTTCTTTTGTTTCGGGAAAACCAAGAACTAACTTGGAGTTTTTATGTAGGAATGGGCATGATCGTGATTTCTGTTTTGTTGCAAATGTTACGCGTATTACGACCGGCAGAAACGCAATCTGCTTTTGTTGCGGAAAAAAGCGGTTTAGATTAATTGATCTAATTCGTTAGGTTATCCCAATAGCTATTCCAATCATTTTCTTCAAAAAGATACTTCCAAAAGAAATATAACGGAAGGAGGCAAAAGGAATTCGTATAAATTTCTCATTGATTCAGCAGTATCGTTAGAATCATTTTTCGTGTACCAATTAGCCGATACTTAATTAGGCGTCAAACTGTTTGACAGCAAAAAATAATTCAATAAAAAAACCACCCTGAATAAACAAGGTGGTTTTAATTTTTTTAAAAGAAGCATTCTTATCTTATCAGTGTCACATCTCCTTTATAGGTTTCAACATAGCCGTCAGGATAAGCTACCCGAATCAGGTATTGATATACACCCATGTCTTGAGGAACACCTTTCCAACTTCCATCCCATCCTTTTTTAGGATCGTTGGTGCTAAAGATTTCTTGTCCCCAACGGTTGAAAACACGGAATTCCTCAAGCTTTTGGAAAGTAATATTTGACACACGGAACACATCGTTTTTACCATCACCATTTGGTGTAAAGGCAGTTGGCACAAATAAATTATCGCGGTAGTCAATATTTATTCTAACCGAATCTAAGTTGCGGCAACCATCATCAGCCAATCCCCACACATAGAAAGTGGTTGGTTCGGTTGGTGATACATAAGGGTTGGCAAGATTAGGGTTAGTCAAAGAAGAAATAGGCGACCAACTATACATATAGGCTCCGGACACTAACAATTGTATGCTTTGACCATAGCGGATAGTAGTGTCATGCGTCAATATTTTCACAATTGGTAAAGGACGTACTTCAACATGAGAGAAGAAGGTATCCAAGCATCCATATTGATCTTTATACTCGACTGCATACATGGTATTATGCTTAGGCATAGCTTGTGGATATTGGAAGGTATTTGGGTCTGTACAACCTTCACAAATAAGGCTGGTTGCAGCAGAAAAGGCTCCTGTTACGCTATCTACCTCATACCATTGTACGGAAGCAGGCGTACCTGATGCAAACAATCCATAGCGTGCGCCATAACAGATGGAGGTATCACGAGGGAAAAACTTGTAATCATGTACAGGAACAGTTACAGTAACACTATCCAAACCTTGGCAACCACTTTCACCGGTTGTTGTTACATAATATTTGGTGGTGTGGTTAAGATAGGCAGCCGGTGTTTTTATTGTAGAATCTTGTAAGAACGTTCCGGGTGTCCAAGTATAAGGGAATGGTGCTTCTGGAGACTTGCAATAATCAATACGCATAGACGGTCTTCCGGTATAATAATACATACCTTGAGGTGTGCCGGTTCCACATACATTACCATTTATGGCTCTGGTGTAGCCCACTATGGCATCTGCATTTCCTGTATTCACGACTAAGGCAATTGCCGGTGTACTGGTAGCATTTTGTTGCCAGCATACATCTACAATTAGGTTTTGAGCAGTATCCCAAGTGTAGGCTTTGGAGAAGGCAAAATCATTCCAACCTAATGTGGGTTTGTAGGACGTTACAGTAATCATTGGAATAACACCGGCGTTAAAGGCTCCAGACAATGCTGTTTGTTTTGTGCATCCTAATGAAAGTTTAAAGTTTTTATAAATACCGGTACCTGTATCAGCCATTTCAATACCAAGACCGCTTATGCTGCCATAACGAATTCCGTAAGCGTACATATCCTTCTTGTTGATCAGGAATTGTGCATGAGCTGATGTATATTGACCTGCAAATGGATTATTCAAAGTAGATGTGTCAAACTTATTTCCAAATTGCTGGCGATATTGTGTAGCCAAATCTATTTTCATAGGTGTTGTGCAATAGGCTGTACTGATAGTATCACATGGGACCGGAGTACGTGGTGGTGGTCCACCGCCATCAGCATCCAATTCTGTATAACCCGGACGACAAAGCACAAAATCAGTTTTTGCCTTAATGGTGTTATCGTTTACACCCATGCCCATAATTTCAGTACGTGTACATCCGCTGGTATCGGTAACTTTTATTGTATAAAAATTAGAGGTAGTAGGTGTAACCGTTGGTATAGGGCAAGCAGTACAACTCAACGAATTTTGAGGATATCGTTCAGTCCATAAATAAGTCAAAGGACCAGAACCGCCATAGATATTGGCATCTAATTGGATAGATGTCCCATCTTTCATACAAGTGCTGTCAATCTTGTTTATATTAATGTTAGCAATATCTACTGTTTTGATGGTATCCGGGCATAAACTCACAGATGGATAAGGAATTAAAATTAAATTATACTTCTGTGGAGTAGAGGTTATGGGTTGAAAACTGGCATATTGCCCAGTAGCAACCATGGTATTGAAGTTTTGATCCCACCACTGATAAGTCATATAACCGTTTGGACCGTGCATCCGTACACCGCCTTTGTCGAGGTTACAAGAATCAACATCTACTTTAAACTCCTTGCAAGCAAGTACATCAAAATAACCATAACCCCAGTGTCCTCCTAAAGAACAACCGCCTGCAACTACATCAACAATAATATTCATGCCTGCAAGTCCGCTCAGGTTTAAAGTATGTACTGTCCAACCTTTACATTTAAAATCCTGATTAACAGTTGAGTTATAAAAACCAGGAATTGTTGAAGATGCAACAAAATTTAAGTCATAGCAGCCGTCCTTAACGGACTGTCCGGTAGTGGCATCAAGTACAGAAACCGAAAAACGAGGCTGTTGATTCGCATTATGTCCTGTACCACCATCAAATAAAACAACTGCATATAAAAAATCAATGCTGTAATTATTGTTATTACTTGGAACCGTAAACGCATATTGAACTCTTTCTGCAGCGTTATTGATAATATCATCACCAATTTTTATTGCGTGCCCACCACCTAATGGCGACACAACAGGAAAAGCACCATATTGGTCATTTGGCATTGATGTGTTAGTGATAGTAAAACGACCTGGTAAAAAGCCCGAAACAGGTGTGGTAATGGTTGTTTTATTAGGATAAATAATACCCGTTGTGATAACTCCACCAGGTAAAGTCCCATACGGACCAGTATTAGAATTTGGACCTCCAACTTGTCCTATCCAACCGGTAGTATCACCCATTTCCCAATCAATATTAGGCGGGCAGGGGATATTTTGCGCAACACTTCGAGTTGTCCACAAACTCAGCACACAACAAGTAAGTAAAAAAATCTGGCGCGTAATTTTTGTCATGATTCAGCCAATTATTCTGGTTCGTTATTATTTTTTAAAATTATGGTAGCAACTATTGAACAAATTGACAATCAAATTGCCTTTTGCATTCTTGTTGCGAAACAAATATAATCATTCTGCTTTAGCACACAAGTATGTTTACCATAGTTTTTATTAAGACAAGTTATGGTGTTTGACCGTTGGGTATGAGCCAAAATTTTTTCACTCCATTGGCCGCTACTTCCATATCCAGCTCTTTCATACATCGAAAATGCTTTTTCGGGCATTTTGCATAGCCTAATTTAGAACAAGGATGGCAATACAAGTCTTTATTATTCATAAACAAAGACAAGGAAGAAGGGTGTGATTTCCAATCGTTTTTACCGAAATAAGGGAACATACCCATTTCAGGAGATGTGTTTCCCCAAAGCGAAATAATTGGCTTTTGAAAAGCAGCTGCTATATGCATCATTCCGGTATCATTACTTACAACAACTTTTGATTTTTCTATCAGCCGTGCCGATTCATTTAAATTGAATTTCCCGCATGAATTATACACTTTCACCGTGTCCATTTCAGCAATTTCCCTACCTTCTGCTTTATCTTCGGGTCCACCAATCAACATCACCGGAAATGGGATTTTATTAATCAATTCTTTCCATTTGTTGACGGGTAATTTTTTGGTTTGATAAGATCCGCCAATCACGCAGGCTACATATCCTGCCCAATGACTCATAGGAACATCATTATTGGTTATTTTTATTTCTTTTGGAATAAAATAGTCTAATCCTTTTTCATCATTCACAATGCCCCAATCAGAAACGGTTGCCAGATAGCGTGCTACTATGCTTTGCTCAGGCATCCAGTTGATTTTAAAATTCACTAATAACCATTTTTCAATGTTCTTTTTGTCAAAAGATTTAGAAGGCACATTCAATGCTCGTTTCACTTTCAGGCTACGAATATTTTTGTGCAAATCAATCACCCAATCAAAATGCACTGCTTGTAATTCCGGTATTACTTCGTCCAGATTATCATCCAAAAAATGAAGCTTATCTATGTATGGATTGGCAATCAGAATAGACTGAAAGGACCTTTTGGTGAGGTAATGAATTTCCACTTCCGGCATTTGTAGCTTCAAACAACGCACAACCGGTGTAGTAAGTACAATATCGCCAATGGAAGAAAAGCGAATCAGGAGAATCTTCATGCGGATAAAATGCAAAGAAACGAATTAAGGCGCATAGCTCACTTCACACCAAAGTTTATTACTTCGCGCGCCTAAAGCTACTTTTGCATCACTGCTAATTCCTAATATAGCGTTGTGAAAAATAGCTGTGTTGGGAATAGTACCAATGACTTTAGCATAAATGGTTTTTCCGCTGACAGGGCTAAATATTTTAAGAATTGCACCTCTTTTTGCATTGTTGTGAAAGGCAAAGTAGATTCCATTAGTACTTCTTCCGGCACGAATAAAAAAGGCAGCCGTACCTTTTTCTTGAAACACTGAACCGCCCTGATTGGTTTGAGATAAAAAAAGTTGCTCTCCTTCAGAAATCGTATCCGGCAAAGGTTGGGCAATCACAGGCTCAGGTTTGATATATACTACTTCCGAAGATTTTTTAGTTCGCGGATTCATATCATCTTCCACCACTTTTATGCGTGTTGTTTCAGCTGTAGTTTTAGGAAGATTCATGGGTGTGGCATCATACATGACCCAACCCAGCAACAATGCTTGTCCTACATTCAAAGTGCTTGTTGTCAAATTATTCCATCGCTGAATAGTAACCCACGAAGCACTTGTATATTTAGCTATTTTAGACGGTTTAGATTCAGAAGTTACCCGATAATAGTAAGGCTGAGCTTCATTATTAATAGGTTCTGCGTTCAGTAAGTTATAAGCGCCCAATGGTACTATTACTCGAGTACCGATTACTAAATTTTGCTGAAACGAAAAATCATTTGCATCTGTAAGAATAGCGGGAGGAACATGAAATTTGCGAGCAATTGAAAAAACCGTTTCGCCTGATTTTACTTTGTATTCAACTGACATTCCGCTATGTCCGGGAATCACAAAAAGGCTATCATTTTTTTGAGCAAATGAGTGAGAGAATATTAAAAGACAGCCATAAAACAATAAAAATCTTCGCATAAGGCTTAACAACTTTATAGAAAGTGGAAATAAGTCCACGAAGGTATCAATTGTAAGGGAGCTTAACTATTTAGTATATTCAGTTTTCACAAAGACTTAAATTGCTTTAGTAATTCAGGGTCTGATTCATGGCTTAAAATCAATTTCTTTTTAGCCTCTAATGCCTCGATGCATGATTGAAAATAGACTCTTTTACTTCCAATTTTTTCTGCTGAAAGATTTTGTTTGAAAAATTCGGATGCTTCAAAAATTTGTGAACCTATAACAAAGCGACTCATTTTTAAAGATTCTTGTTCCGTCATTTCTGAAAGCAAATTGAGTGTTTGATTAAAGACAATCAAGTCTTGTAGATGAACCAAATATTGATACAAGCTAAAAGCTAAATCCAATTTGGCTCGACCGGAAATATCATTTTTTGAAGAAGCAAAAACTGAAAAATCAGAACCATTACCTTGTTTTGCTATGATTTGCCAAACAACTTTTTGCAAGGTTGATTTAGGATTTTGCCATGCCAGTTTTTGTGCATTCTGATAAGCCAATGTCGAATCTACTTTTGACAAGGCATTCAAAGCTGCACCAGCAACAGAATATGAGCTATCGACTAAAGCTGAAGCCATACTATTAGGAGATATTTTTAATTTCCATTGAGCAATAACATCCCAAGCTGCTGCTCGAATTCGAGATTCATCGGAAGAAGTGGATATTCGCAAGATATCATTGCTAAAAGCACTAACCCAAACCGACTTTTGATCAAGGCGAGTTAACAATTGAAGTGCGTGTAAGCGAATTCCGGAAAATGAATCGTTTAATGCAACATGAAATATTTTTTGTGCCACAGAATCCGTTTGTGCTAAAAATGCGCTGGATACGGCTTTCCGCTTGTTGATATAATCTTTGGATTCTGTAAGTTGACGAAACCATAATTCAGTTGATTTCTTTTCTCGAATAATTCCAACTAACCAGTGTTCATAATCTGGAATAAAAAGTGGGCGTTTACCGTTTATATAATCGAAAGTAAATGTCTGTTTCTTTTCAGAAACGATCCAATCAAAAACAGAAATTTTAGTGCCTGATATCAAAGCAGCTTTTAAAGGGATTTGAAACATAGAACCCTTATCAGAAACAGATTGTCGAACCGTTACCCAAATTTTTTGGGTACTATCGTCATAGCGGTAACTCATATCCAATTCCGGATGACCACCCCGATAATACCATTGATTGAAAAACCAATTCCAATCTAATCCTGTCACTTCTTCTATTGCTAAACGCCATTGACTTGCTTCTGCCGCTTGTAATGCGTTTTTGGACAAATAATTTTTCATGGATGCCTGAAAAGCCTTATCGCCCAACAATCCATGTAAATAGTGAAGGATGGAACCTCCTTTTTGATAAGAGATTCTATCAAACATATCTTCTCGGCCGGCGTAATGAAACCGAACCAATGGTTCATCGTTATTGTTGGTTTGCCCTAAGTATTTGGCTAAATCATCAAAAGCTAATTCATCACACCAAGCTGGTCCATATTTATACTTACGCCAAAGCTGTTCACCGTACGTTGCAAAAGATTCATTGAGTGTTAAATTACTCCAAGATTTTGCGGTAACATAATCGCCAAACCATTGATGAAACAACTCATGCGAAACCACATCCTCATAATTCTTATCAGCTATTTCACGAAAGTTTTGATTCATAAACTCGCCAAATAAGCTGGCAGAGGTGTTTTCCATTGCGCCGGATACGTAGTCGCGAACGACCACTTGACTATACTTATTCCAAGGGAAAGGTACACCTGTAAATGAAGAAAAGAAGTCGATCATTTCAGGTGTATGTTGAAACATTTTTTTAGCATAAGGTGCATAAGCCGGTTCAACTAAATATTCTACCGGAATCCTCTCCCAAGGCTCATCTACAACTACAGAAAATTTTCCTATAGCAAACATAGCGGCATACACTTGAATGGGTTTTTCTATTTGCCAAATGTCTTTTCTAAGATTATTTGCAACACGATTTGAAGCTATCAAAGCACCATTACTCAAGGTTTTAAAACTATCCGGCACGGTCAATTCGATTCGAAATGTAGAACGTTGATTGGGATGATCAATAGTAGGCATCCAATGTGAATTAGACTGCGTTTCGCCCTGAGTCCAAATCTGAACAGGCTTTCCGGGAACCTCATGGTTGCTATTAATGAAATACAACCCTCGATCATCTGAAATTGCTTTACTCCCTCCGGTTACTACTGCATAAGGCTTTGCTGTGTATTTTATCCATACGGAAACAGTATCTTTTTGTTGTAAATAATGAGGAAATTGAATGCATAATCGGTCATCACGATATTGAAAAGGGAGAGGTAATTTTGACTTGCCTACCCACTGACACACACTATCAATTTCCATGCTTTTGGCATCCAATACCAAACTATCAGTAGCATAGAAATATGGGCTTAATTTCAATTGCGCGATTCCGTATGCTTCTTTGCTTTTCAAGTTGAAAGACAAAGCAACATTTGTGTTTTTAATAAGCCAGTAGCGAGGTTCAGCGGCTCTATATACATCCAATGGGTTGTTTGATTTGACTACAATCGTATCTAAACTCCTTTTGATTGGTGGGTCTTGAGTTGTCTTTTTAAGATTGCTACAAGAGGTGAAAACAAAGGAAATGATAAACAAAGGAAAATAGCGTGCCAATGGATTGGAAATTTTTCACCACGAAAGTAAGATGAATAGAAACTTAATTCTAATGAAAGAAAAAATAGAAAACAAAGCAGATTTCAATAATCATGTAACTTTTAGAATATTTTCAAGCATTATTTTAAAAAAAAAACTAAAAAAGCCTCAAAATAATTTGAGGCTAAAAGATTAAAAACTATTATCCCTATTACTTGAGACTTCTTCTTGTTTTGAACAAAAACAAAATGAGATGAAGGATGGCAAACGAAATTGAGAAAATGAACAAAGGCAAATCATCAGACTCCGGAGCTGCATGATGACTGAAAGCAACTGCAATCAACAACAGAGAAGAAACCACACCGGTGTAAGCAACCGTACTATAACTTTTTGCAGAAAACGTTCCTCCATTGAGCAGGCTATTTTTCATACCATAAAACAAATAGACATCAAAGCCGATAATCATCCACACAATTAATCGAATCCAAGTATCCAACGGAAGAAAAACCATCATAAACAAACAAGTAAGAATACCTAAAATAGGCACCAAGGGTACTAAAGGTGTACGAAAAGCACGAGGAGCATCAGGCATTTTGGCACGCATGACCATTACGCCCATACACACCAAAATAAATGCGAAAAGTGTTCCGATGCTGGTCATTTCCCCCACTACCCTTGCAGGTACAAAGGCAGCAAACAAACTTACAAACAACATGAATAAGAAATTATTTTTTGCCGGAGTGCGAAATTTGGGATGAATGGCTGAAAAAACTTTGGGTATCAATCCATCTTTACTCATTGAAAAAAACACCCTCGACTGCCCCATCAGCATGACTAAAATAACAGATGCATATCCGCCTAAAATAGCAATGATGATTGCATTGTTAAGCCAAGGATAATCGGGCGTAATAGATCCATCAGCATTTACCTTACCCATGTGATCAATTGCCACTGCAACCGGTGCAATTCCATCCTTTCCGGCAAATTCTTTATAGTTGGCCACACCCGTCATGACGTGAGCAAACAAAATGTATAAAACAGTACAAATAGCTAAAGACAATAAAATACCGATTGGCATGTCTCGCTTAGGATTTTTCGTTTCTTGAGCAGCTGTTGACACAGCATCAAAACCAATATAGGCAAAGAAAACAATGGCTGCTGCACGAATAATTCCGCTGAAGCCAAACTCACCAAAATGACCAACATTTTCTGGAATGTAGGGATGATAATTTTCTGGTCGAATATATTGCCAACCTAGTGCAATGAAAATCAATACTACTGTAACTTTAATCAAAACAATGATTCCATTTATCATAGCAGATTCTTTAGTGCCTCTTGCTAAGATTAACGACATTACCATCACTATGAAAACAGCCGGAATATTGATGATGCCTCCATCAAAAGGAGAAGACATCCAAGCAGGATCAACCGTAATATTAAAATTACCCAAAAACTTAACTAAATAACGCGACCAACTAATAGCCACAGTTGCCGCTCCCACCGCATATTCCAACACTAAATCCCAACCAATAATCCAAGCAATAAATTCGCCCATGGTAGCAAAGGAATACGTGTAAGCACTACCTGCAACCGGAATCATGGAAGCAAACTCAGCATAACACAATCCGGCAAAAGCACAACCAACCGCTGCTACAATAAATGATATAGTGATTGCCGGACCAGCATTATTGGCGGCAGCTAAACCCGTAATAGAAAAAAGTCCGGCACCTATAATTGCACCAATACCCAATGCAACTAAAGCTGGTGCTGTTAATGTCTTCTTCAAACCCTTTTCAGACTCAGAAGCCTCCGTTAATAATTGCTGTAATGGTTTTCGAACAAATAAACCCATAAGTGTAAAATGATGGCTAAACGTAAACATAAATCAGCGTTTGGACAAATGGGAACGGTCGAAATAAAATGTTACAGAAAAGAAAATTATACGAATAAACGATTGCTCATACGGATTTTGCAGTAGGTTTGGGCGCATGTTTGCCACTCGCTTTTTGTGCTTTTGCATTGCCCTAACTACTTGTCTTTTTTTTGCTCTATTTTCCTATTCACAACCCGTGTTGCCCAATATTGGAGCGACTACCTCGCGAGGAATTAATATCCTTTCTTGGAACAGTCAATATGATGGCGTGCGGTCTATTGCCGTTCAACGAAGCAACGATAGCATTGTCAGTTTTTCAACCATTGGTTATGTAAAAAACATCAAAAAGGGAAATCAAGGATTTGTTGATGGACACCCAATGCCCGGCATCAATTGGTATCGTTTGTATATCGTATTCAACTCAGATTTGACATGGATCAGCAACAATGTAAAGCTACATGTTGACAGTATGCAACTTCTAAAACAACCTGTTCTTCCGCCCAATGATTCTCTTCAAAAAATGTTGACATCAATTGCTTCCGGCACACCAACAAATACAGAAGGAAACGATTTGAACAACTATACCTACGTTCGTTCTCAATATGTATTTACCAACCCATTTACCGGACACGTGAATGTAGAGTTGCCTGATAGCACTGATAAGCATTCAATTTTTTCCCTTTCCTTTTTCGATGCTAAAAACAAGAAGATACTTTTTGTACCCTTTATCAATGAACCTATGGTCATCATTGATAAGCGCAATTTTCAGCGAAAAGGGTTATACAAATTTGAAATGCGCAAAAATAGAACCGTAATAGAAACAGGCTATATCACTATTTATTAAGCTCCAGAATCAATTTCAATCAAACATTTATCCGCGCAATTCCAACAGAGCAATATTTTCAATATGGTGCGTATGAGGAAACATATCTACTGCTTGCAGTCGAGTAACCATATACTTTTCGTTTAACAATTGAAGATCTCGAGCTTGTGTAGCGGGATTACAACTCACATACACAACTTTGGGTGCGGCTATCTGAAGAATTTGTTGAATCAACTTTTCGTGCATTCCGGCACGTGGCGGATCTGTAATAATCACATCCGGGCGACCATGTTCAGCAAAGAAACTATCTGTACAAACTTGTGCAACATCTCCGGCAAAAAAATGACAATGTGATAGCCCATTTAAAATGGCATTTTCCTTAGCATCTTTTACGGCATCTTCCACCACCTCAATACCTATCACTTTCTTTGCTTGTTTCGAACAAAAAATACCAATACTTCCGGTGCCACAATACAAGTCATACAACACTTCATTTCCTGTCAATCCCGCAAAGTCTCTTGTTGAGCGATACAGTGTTTCAGCCTGATATGTGTTAGTTTGAAAGAAAGATTTGGGAGATATCTTAAAACGGAAATCTTCCAACATTTCTTCAATAAATCCTTTACCAAAATAGTTTACCACTTCCAAATCATAGATACTATCATTAAGTTTGGGGTTTATCGTATAATGAAGGCTTGTAATTCCGGGTACTTCTTTTAATACTTGATCCAGCAAGGCTTTCCGAGCTTGTTTATCTTCATGATGCATCACTATGTTTATCAATACTTCTCCGGTTCTCGCTACACGAATCACCACATTTCTCAACCAACCATTTTGTAGCCTATAATCGTAATAAGGCAAATTGTTTGCCGTTGTATAACTTCGTAAAACTTGTAGTAGTGTATTGGTTGGTTCGGGTTGTAAAAAACAAGTATAAATAGGCACTACTTTGTCAAACATGCCCGGCGCATGAAAACCTAAAGCGGGTTCTCTTTCAATAGGAGCACCATTTGCTTCCAAGATTTCTGTATCAGTCAAATAGCGTGTAGTACAAAAAGTAAACTCCAACTTATTGCGATAATACCGATCCTTCGGGCTTCCTAAAATGGGCATCATAGGCGGCAAGGATACTTGACCGATTCGGCTTAATTGGTCAGCAACTTGTTGTTGTTTGTAAACAAGTTGTTTTTCATAAGGCAACATTTGCCATTTGCAACCGCCACAAATTCCAAAATGAGGGCAAAAAGCTTCAATTCGATCCGGTGACGGTTCAACCAATTTAATCATCTTACCTTCAGCCCAACTTTTCTTTTCTTTGATAAAACGTGCATCAAGTACATCGCCCGGAATGGCATTTTCCACAAAAAGCACTTTGCCATCAGCCAAATGAGCTATGCTTTTCCCTTCGGCTGCATAAGCCACTATTTTTATACCCAGAACAGGCTGTTTTTTCTTACGTGACAATGAATACTCGTTTAATTGTTAAATGGACGCAAAAATACAGTGTGCATCTTAGGATACCCTCTATTTAACGATTAATTTTACCCACTCCCAACATATACAGTAGAGCGACCGTCTCTATTGCTGAACAAAAAAATTATTGGGTTAAATATCATGAAGAAATGTACACTTCTTGCACTGCTGGCTTTGGTCGGCTTGGTGCAGCCATTGATTGCGAAAGACGGCTATCGCATTCAACTAAATTTAAACGGTGCGAAAGACTCTATGGTTTTCCTAGCGCACTATTATGGTAAACCATTGCCAACAATTTACAAAACAGATTCAGCACGAATTGATAAAAACGGACGTGCCATTCTTCAAAATAAAGAATACACATTAGGTGGCATCTATATCTTGATGCTTCAGGACAAAAAAACATACTTAGAATTTCTGCTCAACAATGGTGATGATTTTACTATTAATGCAGATGTAGCCAAACTTCCCGATGGTGTTACCTATAAAAATTCGGAAGAAAACCAGCACTTTCAGCAATATGTCAATTTCCTTACCGTTTTTTCAAAAAAACAAGAAAGCCTTCAACAACAAATGGCATCTGCCAAAACTGCTTCAGACAGTACACTGGTTCGTAATAAAATTATTAGTTCCGGAAAGGATCTCATCAACTATAGACGCGACTATGTAAAACGCAATCCGAACAGTTTGTTAGCATCCATTTTCGGTGCCTTAGAAGTACCTGAAATTCCGGAAGGTGAACATTTATTACCCAATGGAAAAAAGGATAGTTTATTTGCCTATCATTTTTACAAACAACATTATTGGGATGGATTTCATTTTCAAGATGATCGGTTAATTAATACACCAATTTACGAACAAAAATTAGATGAGTATATCAACAAAGTGGTGCCACCAATTGAAGACAGTGTGATCAAAGAGAGTGATTGGTTGTTGTCCAAAACTCGAGGTCAAAAAGAGCTATTCAAATATACCCTTTGGTGGCTAACTCGCAATGCTGAAAACAGCAAAATAATGGGTATGGATCGCGTCTTTGTCTATCTAGTAGAAAACTATTTTATGAAAGGTGATGCCTACTGGTTGGACAATGAAGGGTTGGGAAAATATTATGATCGTGCAGCAAAAATTACTCCTAATTTGATAGGTAGGGTTGCACCTGAAATCAAAATGATAGGGCTTGATGGAAAGGAGAAAACATTATCTTCTATAAAAGCTAAATATACCATTGTTGCGTTTTGGGATCCTACTTGTGGGCATTGCACAAAAGAAATTCCGGCACTTGATTCTGTATATAAAGCGGTATTGAAACAAAAAGATGTAAAAGTATTTGCGATTCGCACCGAAGGAGATGTGAAACTATGGAAAGACTTCATCCAGAAAAATAAACTGACAGATTGGACAAATGTTTATGATCCCGAACATCAAAGTAACTATCGGGCAATGTATGATGTTTATAGCACACCAGTTATATATTTGCTCGACGAGAAAAAAATCATTCGCGGCAAAAGATTAGATCATAACAATGTACTTGAAGTGATCAACATGTTGGAACATACAGAGAAAAATTCTGGTAAATAATAAAATAAAAACACACTTTATCATGCGCAAGCTGGTTCTTACCATTGCATCTGCGGGGTTGCTAATTAGTTCTTCCCAAGCACAAACACTTTTCACCTTTGGCAGCATTCCTGTTTCAAAGCAGGATTTTTTGAGAAACTATTCCAAAAATGCACAAAATAAACAGCCTGATTATTCGTCAAAGGCAGTAAACGACTATCTCGAACTGTACTCCCTTTTTCGGATGAAAGTACAAGAAGCAGACAATCAGCATCTTGATACCCTATCTGGCATTCAGCGTGAATTAGATACTTATAGAAAGCAATTAGCTAAAAGTTATTTAACTGACGAAGTGGCCAACCAAAGACTATATCGCGAAGCCTATGACCGAATGAAAGAAGAGCGACATGTAGCTCATATCCTCATTATGGCTTCGCCTGCACTATCTCCACAAGATAGTTTAATAGCTTATAATCGCATTGACAGCATCTACAATGCCATCACAAAAAAGAAAGCAGATTTTGGAAAGTTAGCAGAAAAATATTCTGATGATCGTGGGTCTAAAGAACGCGGTGGTGATATTGGCTACATGACAGCTTTGCAAACACTCTATCCGTTTGAAAATGCAGTTTATAATACGCCAAAAGGAAAGGTATCCTCACCATTCCGTACTCAATTAGGCTATCACATTGTCAAAGTGATAGATACACGTCCATCTCGAGGAGAAATTGAAGTAGCACAAATACTGATTGCTACACCCAAATCGAAAGGAGAAGCCGGAATTGAAGCAGCTAAAAAAACGGCAGACTCAGTAGAGGTTATGCTAAAAAAAGGAGCTTCATTTACTGATTTGGTAAAAAAATATTCTGAAGATAAATTTTCAATTGAAAATAATGGTGTATTACCTCAATTCGGTGTTGGGCGCATGATTCCAGCCTTTGAAGATGCTGCCTTTTCTCTTAAATCACCCGGTGATATTTCCGCTCCTGTGCTTACAGAATATGGCTACCACATTATTAAGCTGATAAAAAAATATCCTATAAAACCTTATGACAGCCTTATTGTTCAGATCAAAAAACAAGTGGACAACGATAGTAGAGCACAAATGGCACGTGAGCTGTATGTGATGAAAGTCAAGCAGAGCAATGGTTTTCAGGAATATCCTGCCAATATTGATGAAGTTGCAAAACGCATGAGTACAATTCCTGACACCGGAAAATTTGCCAATGAATTTCAAGCTTCAAACTTTAATGACCTCAATAAACCTATGTTTAAGTTAAGTGGAATCACCTATTCTCAACGTGACTTTCTTACCTTCTCAGAAAATCTAACTCGTGGCAAACTTATTGGACCTCGCGAAGTCATAGTGAAAGATCTTTACAAACTTTATTCGGATAGAGTTTTGAATGATTTTCAAGAGCATAAATTAGAAGCTGAAAATGAAGATTTCAGAAACCTGATGCACGAATATCGCGATGGCATTCTGCTCTTTGAACTCATGGATCAAAACGTATGGGGCAAAGCCAGCAGAGACAGTGTTGGACTATCAAAATTCTATGAAGCGAACAAAAGTAAATACCAATGGGAACCTGGTTTCACCGGAGTACTTTATCGCTTTAAAGATGAAGCTTCACTCAAAAAAGGCATGAGCTTATTGCGTGTTCCAAAGCCTATTTCTGATGATAAGCTTCTTACTGAAATGAATAAAGAGGGCGAAATAGTTAGCATTCAACAAGGACGATTTGAGTTTTCCAAATTATCCGGATTAGACAGAAATAAACTGGTAAAAGGAAAACTATCTGACCCTATTAAAAACGATGATGGTTCTTATTCAGTAGCAAAACCAAACATCATTTACAACACTAATTCTCAAAAATCAATTGATGATGCTCGTGGGTATGTTGTAGCAGAATATCAAGACTATTTGGAGAAAAAATGGAATAACGATCTAAGAAAAAAATATCCAGTAAAAGTGAACGAAGCTGTCTTACATTCTATCATTAAATAAAATAGAATAGGCAAATCACTTTTAAGAAATGGGTTACTACTGAATAAAAATCATCAACTCAATTTTCAATGAGAAGGTATAGTACAGTATAAGCCTCACTCCATTAAATTCAATCGAAAGCTGCTTCCAGCAATATGGAGCGGCTTTTTTGTTGTGCCAAAAAAGAAAAGAAATTTGTAAACGACTTGTTAAGCGGTTGCAAAGCTGTCGTTAAGCAGGGGGCTAAAGATTGCAGCATTTTAATCGCCGTCTAATCTTTGCATCGTCAAACAAAACAAACGACAACAAAATTTTTTAAAAACAAACAGTCATGAACCGAGCGAAGCGACGAACATGACACCTTTAAAAAACAAACAAAACAAACAAGTCATGAACCGAGCGAAGCGACGAACATGACACCTTTAAAAAACAAACAAAACAAACA
>JAFDXP010000036.1 GCA_018267875.1 Bacteroidota bacterium
GATCATTTCATCGCTCACTTCTTTGATGATTTTTGCCGGATTTCCTACGACTAAAGATCGTTTTGGAATAATAGTTTTTGCCGTCACAAAGGATAGAGCACCGATGATACATTCGTCTTCAATCACCACTTCGTCCATCAAAACACTGTTCATACCTACCAATACATTTCGTCCGATGGTGGCTCCGTGAATAATAGCTCCATGCCCTATGTGGGCACCCTCTTTTAATATTACCGTAACACCTGGAAACATGTGCACCGTACAATTTTCTTGCACATTACATCCGTCTTCAATCACAATGCCGCCCCAGTCGCCACGCAATGCTGCTCCCGGTCCGATATATACGTCTTTGCCAATAATTACATTGCCGGTAACAGCTGCTTGAGGGTGAACAAAAGATGAAGGATGCACAACCGGTATAAAGCCTTTAAAAGCGTAGAACATAGATCAAAGTTACGGTGTGCCTATATTTTCTTTGTACAACATTCTTACTATTCCATCAGACAAGCCAATTTTTGGAACATATACTTCTGTAGCCCCCACCCATCGCATTATAGAGATGTATATTTGCAGGGCGGGTACGATCACATCTGCTCGGTCATCGCGAAAGCCATAAAAATGTTTGCGTTCGGCTATTGAAGCATCGCTCAATTCTTTATAATAATCTTTGAGTAATTCAAGCGGCAATGGTTTCCCTTCTTTTCTTTTGGAAAGGGAAAATATTTTGTTGATGTTTCCACCGCTTCCTATTGCCTCGATCGGTGCAAAGTTTTTAACGTTCGTTTTTAAAAAATTGCGAAGCGATTCCCAAGTTGCTTCACTTACTGTGTTTTGCAATAGCCTTATTGTGCCTATGTTAAAAGATTCTTTGAAAACTATTTTATTTTGAGAATAAAATGTCAATTCCGTGCTGCCGCCGCCTACATCAATATATAGGTAAGACTTGTTGTAGGAAAGGTTTTCGGCAATGTGTGTTTCATAAATAATATTGGCTTCTTCGCTTCCTGAAATGATGTTAATCTCAATGCCGGTTTCTTGTTTGATTTGTTCAATAATCTCTTTTCCGTTTGATGCATCACGCATGGCTGAGGTGGCACAAGCACGCATGTGTTCTACTTTATAAACGCCCATCAATAACCGATAGGTCTTCATGGTTTCCACAAAAGTTTCTTGTCGCTCGGGAGAAATGAACCCTTTAGAAAACACGTCCATGCCTAAGCGTAGGGGAATACGAAGCAGATTTAGTTTTGTGAAATCTACCGTGCCATCACTATAAGGGAGTGCTTCAGAAATAAGTAAGCGTGCGGCATTAGAGCCTATATCAATAGCGGCAAGAATCACTGTTTGTAGATTTTATTTTTTAAAAAATTGTAGATAACTAATTGAGAGCGGACTTCCGGATCGCTTTCTTCAGGAAGCACATAGTTGTTGTGCTGATGATTGTCAAGTATGCGTGCCTTTACATTTTCACTGAGTTGAATGTTTATGACTTCTTGCATTTCAGACTGAATATCAGGATCAAGAATAGGGCAAGCAGCTTCAATTCTATGGTCTAAATTTCTAACCATCCAATCCGAAGATGAGATGTAGTAGCTTGAATTTTTTCCGTTGCTAAAAATAAAAAGACGGGTATGTTCTAAGTATTCATCCACAATGCTGATGGCATGAATTTGTTTTTTGAAAGCTTTTGAACTGGAAATGGCACAACAGATGCCTCTAACAATAAGTTGAATTTGAATACCGGATTTGGCTGCATCGTACAATTTCTCAATAAGGGCTGCATCTGCCAGGCTATTGAGTTTAAGGGTGATGGAGCTGTTTTTCTTTTTCTTAGCTGCTCGTATTTCTTTAGTTATTTGATCTAAGAAAAACTTGCGCATATTGACCGGTGAAACAATTAAGTTTTTACAAGCTCGAAGTGCATCAGGCTTGAAGGTTGGCATTTCAAGGGTATTGAAAATGCGGTTTATGTCCGCAAGAATATATCGGTTGGTAGTCAGCAGGCAATGGTCGGTATAATAGGTAGCGGTGTTTTCGTTGAGGTTGCCGGTTGATATAAAACCATATTGTTTGGTGACGTTATACTCCCGTTTTTTAATGATACAAAGTTTGGCATGTACCTTCATGTCGGGGAAGCCCAGTAACACTTTCACTCCTTCATCTTCTAATTTTTCTTTCCATTGTAGGTTGGCTTCTTCGTCAAAACGGGCGCGTAATTCTAACATTGCCGTTACTTGTTTGCCATTGCGCACGGCATTAATCAGGGCATTGACAATTTTAGAATCTTTTGCTAACCGATAGCAAGTAATTTTTATGCTTTGAACAAAGGGGTCAATAGCAGCTTCACGAAGTAAATCAATGATAGAATCAAATGAATGATAAGGAAAATGAAGCATAACATCACGCTGTTCGAGTACTTGCATGATGCGCACGGGTTGTTGAAGCAGTGGATGAACAAATGGTTTTGGGCGAGGTAGTAGATCACTGAACACCAATGAAGGGAAATTCATAAAATCCTTAAAATTGTGAATCCTTCCTCCGGCAATCAGGTTGTCTTTTTTTGTGAGATTTAATCGCTTGATCAAATGATCTAATAGCCCATGATCTATTTCTTTGTCATAAACGAATCGAGTTGCTCGTCCTTTTTTTCTGTTTTTTAAGCCTTTTTCCAATTCACTAATGATATTTCCGCTGATGTCATTATCTAAATCTAATTCAGAATCTCGCGTAACCTTAATGGCATATCCCAAAAAGCGATTAAAACCGAATGGAGCAAACAAGTGTTGCAAGTTTACGCGAATGATGTCTTCCAGCAAGATGATGTCGTGGGTTGCTTTTTTAGATGGGAGAATAATAAAACGGGGCAGAATATGGGTTGGTACTTCAATTAGTGCATAAAGATGGAGAATTGGATTGTTTGTGTTGCCCAACATACAAGCCAAATAGATTGACTTATCGCGAAGCAAAGGCATTGTCGGGATACTTTGAAGCATGAGTGGCACAATTTGCGAACGCACTTTTTCTTCAAAATATTTAGTTACAAATTGCTTTTGTTCCGGATTGAGTTCATCTTCATTTTTGATGAAAATACGTTGCCGTTTGAGTTCGTTAATAACATCCGCATATATTCTATCAAACTCATTTTGCTGTGATAAGACGGTATGCTGAATCTGTTGTAAAATCTTTTCAGGGTTAGCTTCCAAGTGAATACGTCCGGGTTTGACTAAGCGTGCCATTCTGCTTAAGGTTGCTACCCTAACTCGAAAAAACTCATCTAAATTGTTAGAAAAAATACCCAAAAATCGCAACCGATCATACACATGGTTAGAAGGATCATTTGCCTCTTGCAACACTCGTGCATTGAAAGCCAGCCAACTGATATCTCTTACAATGGTTTTCTGATTGTCTTTCTGTTTTGTTTTAGTCATGTGGATTTTTTTAGACAATTTTCTTAACCCAGTTAATCTACAAGCTAAGATCTGATACGTTCAATAAAGGAAGTGGTAGAGTATCCGTTTACAAAAGGAATTATTTCTACTGTTCCGCCATTTTTTAGTACAAACTCAGCACCCACAATGGTTTCTAAGGAATAGTCACCACCTTTTGCTAAGATGGTTGGGGACAAGGTTTCTATCAGTTTTTGAGGTGTATCATCTTCAAATACACATACGGCATCAACGCATAAAAGTGATGCTAAGTGAAAGGCTCTGTCGTCTTGAGAATTGATAGGACGTTCGTTGCCCTTCAATCTTTTAACCGATGCATCACAGTTTACGCCAACGATTAAAATGTTTCCAAGGCTTGCAGCCTTAGCCAGATAGTCAATGTGTCCACGATGAAGAATATCGAAAACGCCATTTGTAAACACTAATTTTTTGCCGAGAGCTCTCCATCCATTCACACGGTGAACAAGAGTTGGCAGATCGGTGATCTTGTTAGTGATCCATTGTAGCTTGTCCATTTCTTTTTACGTTGTAAAGTGGCAATAATAACAAAGATAAAAGTCCGAAAAGCAAAGTGATAGCTGTTTGTGCCATCCAACTAACCCATCCGAAGGCAAGGGCATAAGAGCCTTTGATGTTGTATAATTGTACCAATACTAATTGTACGGCGGGCGGATAAGCACCGATTCCACCAGGGGTAAGGATCATGCCCAAACTACCAAAAACCATAACAGACAAAGCCGGAATCCAACCTAAATGTGCCGTTGCTTCAATGGCTTTGAATCCAAGAAAAACTAAGGATAGATAGCAAAACCAAATCAAAAAAGTATAAATTAAAAAAAGCCCTTTTTGCCGCATATACTTTATGGATAAGATACCATGTCCAATACCACTGATGAATTTGCCAACTTTACTATGTTTATGTTTTTTGAAAGTAACTATCAACAATAAAATACCTATGATAACAACGCCCAGAAAAATCAAAATACTACCTATTCCCAAGTGCACTTTGCTCAACTGCTGTTGCACATAATCGTTGGCTACTTCAATTTGTAACACAAAGGTGAGGAGGGTAATAAATAGGAGGCATAAAAAATCAAAGGAACGCTCGGCAACCATAGTGCCTACTATTTTATCTACGGGTTCCTGTTCATACTTTGCCAGAACTGAGCAACGAGCTACTTCACCCATGCGAGGCACTAATAAATTCACTAAGTAACCGATGAGCACAGCAAAGGTTATGTTTGGCGTAGAGGGTTTAAGTTTTAGTGGTGCCAATAATAATTTCCATCTTAAGGCTCTAAATAAATGGGATAAGAAGCCGATGATTAATACCGGTGCCAGCAACCAAAGCTTGCTATTTACGGCATGAAAAGATGCAAATATTTCATTTTTATCTAAAGGAGATAATTTGGTGTACTGCCACCAAATGAGAAGTGCACCCAGTCCAAAGAAGATAATGTATTGAACCAGAGTTAGTACCGTCTTCTTTTTCATAGCAAACGGTAAAGTTAATGATATTAAAGGCTATTGTCTGCTTTTGGAAAAATAATAGCCGGTTTAAAGGTTTTTGCTTTTTCAAAATCCATGTGAGCGTAGGAAATCACAATCACGGTATCTCCAACGGTTACTCGTCGAGCCGCAGGCCCGTTCATACATACCATTTTTGATCCACGAATGCCTTTGATGACATAAGTTTCCAGCCTTTCACCATTGTCAATATTGAGTACTTGCACTTTTTCGTTCTCAATCAAATTAGCGGCATCCATCAAATCTTCGTCAATTGTAATGCTGCCGATGTAATGGAGATTAGCCTCAGTAATTTTTACTCGGTGGATTTTAGATTTTAATACTTCTATCTGCATAGATGGACGCAAAAGTAGGGTGATAAAATGAGATTGGTCAGCAATCGGATTGCCTAAAGCTGAAATTCACTATTTCAATGTGGATGCCAATTTGTTTTGAAGCTCTTCTCCACGCAAATTTCGAGCAATAATTTTTCCCGAAGGGTCTATCAAGAAATTGGAAGGAATAGACTCTACCGAATAATCCCGAGCGGCTATTGATTCCCATCCTTTTAGGTCGCTGATATGTGTCCAGGTGAGATTATCTTTTTTGACTGCTGTTTGCCATTTGTCTTTGTCGCTATCCAGTGAGACACCCAGAATGGCGAAGTTTTTATCCTTGAATTTATGGTAAGCAGCCACTACGTTGGGGTTTTCTCCTCGACAAGGCCCGCACCAAGATGCCCAAAAGTCAACCAAAACATATTTCCCTCTCAATGAACTCAATTTAATTGTTTTTCCGTTCACATCCGGCAACGAGATTTCAGGTGCCATAGCTCCAATTTGCACACCCGAGCTTGTTTGAGCTTCTTGTGCGGGTGTAGCTAACATTTTATTAGCTTTAGTTACAAAATCTTTCGCCAATTTACTATTGGGAAAACGACCAGTAACATTACCTAAAAACGTTTTAAGAAACTCGCCTTCTACCGCAGGATTCAACATCTGCACGGCAAAAAGTGCATTGGGCAAATATTGGGTGGTGTCGGCATAATGTTCAATGTACTGTGTAAAGTCTGCATTCATCGTAGAGCGATCTTTGGTCGCTACTTTTACCATACTGTCATTTCCGCGCGCAACAAAGCTGTCTATCACTACTGAAATTGTATTGTAATCGCGAAGATGTTCACGCACCATTTTGATGAACTGTGCTAAGGCAGCAGAAGGTGCAGAGCCGTTTACTTTGTATTCCGGCAAGTTGTTCCAATCTGCTTTTATTTGAACCTGACCTCCTTTATCTAAAGACAACAAAATAAATTGACCCTCACTAAAATGTAGTTTGTATAATCCGGGTTCAGTTGCTGTGCCATGCAGTTCTACTTTGCCTTTTTCGTCAGAATGGGCAGAATCAATTACCACTACATCATTAATTCCCATCTCTTCCAGCGTAATGCTTTGTGAAGGCATATTATCTATTTGTGCTGTGATGGTAAACTTATTTTCCTTGTTGGAACAAGCAGAAACAATCAATACCAAAGAAAGGTAAGGGAGTAAATGTCGTAATCGCATCGCTGTTATATAGTTTCTTAAAAAAACGATGCAAACCTAAAAAAATATTTTGTTGAGTATGCGTTATAAACGTTAAGGCTTTGGCAATAATACAAGGAATAGGGCTTCTTGTATAAATGTGTTTGCTTGTTATTGATTACAATCATTTGTGCGAATGACATTAGGCTGACACTTGGATTTTGTACCTGTTAGATATTTGCAGCGTCATGGGCTTGGATAATCAGCGTTCTATTCTTGCAATTCTAATTTTCATTCTAATTACCAATATTGCTTGCCAAAAAAAGGAATCTCCTATTCCCTTGCCACCGGCAGGTTCAGCCGAAATTTCGCATGTTGATATGGGTGAAGATTATGCCAATCAAGTATATTTTAATTTTTCTACCGGCAAGATCGTGTTGACTTCCCCCGTTCTATCTTGGGATATTGCCTTAGAAGCTTCGACTGACGGCTATCATGTATTTATGAATGGAGGTAAGGACGTATCATTATACAATACCCATTCCACCGATTTTGCTACTATCAATGAAAGTAACGCCTATAATGTAGCTGATACTGCTTGGGGATTTGATAATCCTTCCGGCTTGCCAAACGGTACGTATGCAGGCGATTGGGAAAAGGATAGAGTGTCTAAAAATGAGGTCTTTATTCTTAAATATAATGATGGCAGTTTTAAAAAGTTTATTCTAAAAACCGTCAGTGATTCAAATTACACAATTCTATTTGGTGAAATTAATAGTAAAACATCTTCTTCCATTTCTATCCCCAAAGATTCATCCTATAATTATGCCTATTTCAATTTTGAAACAAGCCAAATAGTTCATCCGGAACCACCTCGAAATAGCTATGATGTTGTTTTTACTCGATATAGGTATATTTATTACAACTTGGATAATACTCGATATAGTGTAACCGGAGCTTTGCTCAATCCTTATGGAACATCCGGCGTGGCTGACAGCAGCATTCGTTTTGCCAATATATTATTTACTTCGCCTTTAGTACAACAGCCTTTCAGCAATCATCGTGATGTGATAGGATTTGATTGGAAAGACTATAATTTTACTACGGCACACTATGACACAAAACTGGCAAAGGTATATGTAGTGAAAACTCAATCCGGAACTTATTGGAAACTCCATTTCCTCGACTTTTACAATGCAAGTGGACAAAAAGGTAGCCCTACTTTCGAGTACGAACGAATAAATTAGTTCTTATCCCGTAAAAACCTTTCACCTTCCTATCTTTGTTGGCTATGGAAATTTCTTTCGAGCGATTTACGCTACGCAATGGCTTACGAGTATTGGTACATCAAGACCTTACCACTCCTATGGTAGCTATAAATGTCTTGTATGATGTAGGGGCACGCGATGAGGATCCTAATCGTACCGGATTTGCTCATCTTTTTGAGCATCTGATGTTTGGCGGCTCTGTAAATATTCCCAGTTACGATGAACCGCTTCAAATGGCTGGCGGCGAAAACAATGCCTATACGACAAACGATATTACAAACTACTATATTCAATTGCCTAAGCAAAATATAGAAACGGCTTTTTGGCTGGAAAGTGACCGGATGAAAAGCCTTGCCTTCAGCGAAAAAAGCTTGGATGTGCAAAGAAAAGTTGTCAGCGAAGAGTTTAAAGAACACTATTTGAACAAGCCTTATGGTGATGCGTGGAGTTACTTACGTGCGCTTGCCTATAAACAACATCCGTATCAATGGATGACAATCGGAAAAAGTTTAAAAGAAATAGAAGAAGCACAATTAGAAGAAGTAAAGAATTTTTTCTTTAAGCACTATTGCCCGATGAATGCGGTTCTTTGCGTGGCTGGAAATGTGCAAACTGAACAAGTGAAATCATTAGCTGAAAAATGGTTTGGTGATATTGAATCGGGACAAAAATATCAACGCAATTTACCACAAGAACAAAAGCAGACTGAGCCACGTTCACAAAAAGTTTCAGCTGATGTGCCGCTTAATGCAATTTATAAAGCTTGGCATATTGGTGCACGACTTTCAGAAGCTTATTATGCAGCCGATTTGATAACAGAAATTATGGGCAATGGATTTGCCTCTCGACTACACCAACGATTAGTAAAAGAACAACAGTTGTTTAGCAGCATTAGTTGCTATCATACCGGAAGCCTTGATCCCGGCTTGTTGGTAGTAGAAGGGAAATTAGTAGAAGGAAGAAGCCTTGAAGAAGCCAATGCAGCCATTGAAGCAGAAATGAGCTTATTAGTCAATAATGGGGTGAGTAATGATGAATTGGCAAAAGCAAAAAACAAAATTGAGGCCATGATAGAGTTTGAAGATATGAGCATTCTATCTCGTGCTAATAATCTTGCTTTTTATGAATTGATTGGCGATGCAGCATTAATTAATAAAGAATTAGACCGCTATCAGTCTGTATCTGCTGATTTTTTAGTTCAAACAGCAAAAGATGTGCTAAATCCCAACAATTGCAATACGCTTTACTATGCCAAAAAATCTTAGCGATTGCTTAGCTTACTTATGAAATGTAAGATAGTATGATGGCGGACATAATTTTGAGCTTCAAATTATTGAACATTTCGTGAACCTGCCGTTTTTTATAGCGCGTAGATCGTTAATTCGTCAGAAGGGAAATTTCTCTTCTTTTATTGTGCGTTTGGCAGTATTGGCAACAGGGTTAAGCGTTGCTGTAATGATAGTGGCAGTCGCTCTTATTAGCGGATTTAGGTATCAAATTCAAAACAAGCTTTTCACATTTTGGGGGCATGTACATATAACAGAGTTTAACCCCAATGCAGCCAATCTGATCACCACTTCTCCTATACTTAGAAATGATGAATTGATTAACCGGTTGAAAGCATTGCCACATATTTTATCTGTTGTGCCCTATGCCGTTCGTCCGGCTATTTTACAGTTTCAGGGAACCATTGAAGGAATAAAACTTAAGGGGGTTGATAGTCTTTATCGTTTCCCTAAAGGCTTATCCCTTATCGGCAGTCCCATCCATTTTACCGACTCTATATATAGTAAGGAAATTATCTTGTCGCAGAGCACTGCAAATAGATTGAACTTAAAAATAGGCGATCCTTTTTTACTGGCTTTTTTAGATCCTGGAGCTATTGCCCCTCGAGTTCGTAAAGTGAGGCTGATCGGCACTTTCCATACTGGTATGGATGAAGTAGATCGAGAGTTTGGAATTTGCGATATTCGGTTGTTACAACACATCAACAATTGGCGACCCGATAATATTAATGGATATCAAGTTGACTTAGACAATCCTTTATTGTCCGACACTTTGTCCTCCTTGATTTATAATGATTATATAGAGGCACCGCTTACAACCAGCACTATAAAGGAAATTTATCCCAATGTTTTTGATTGGCTGCAATTGCTCAATGTGAACGCACAAGTTGTACTGATCATTATGGCAATCGTTGCTATCATTAACTTAGCCGTTGCCTTACTTATTCTGATTGTTGAACAAGCTCGTTTGGTAGCTTTGCTAAAGGCATTAGGAATGAGCTATTCAGCACTAAGAAATCTGTTTTTATACTATGGAGGTTTTATTGCCCTTGCAGGTATCTTGCTGGGAAATGTGTTAGGCTTAGGGTTGTGCTGGCTGCAATCGGCAACCGGAATTTTCAAACTGTCAGAAGCCAGCTATTATATGAGTGAAGTGCCGGTGTATATTCATTGGGGATATGTACTTGCTATTGATTCAGCAACGCTCCTAATTTGCATTCTTTGTTTGTGGTTGCCATCGCTCTATATTCGTAAAATCAGACCGGCTAAGCTGCTACAATTTAAATAAAACAGAAAGAGTTCTCGTTCTATTTGCAAGACTGAAAGAAATCAAAATAATCGTTGCTTTATCTTCGTTAATACATAGAGAGGAGAATACTGAGGCACAAGGATGGGTTTACTTTCAATTTTCTGTTGCAAAAAAAAAGAGGCAGTTATTATTCTGCCTCTGCTACAACCTCTTTTACTTCCGGTATCATTCGCTTCATCATGCCTTCTATACCTGCTTTTAATGTAATCATAGATGAAGGACAACCTGAGCAAGAACCTTGCATCATCAATCGTACAACACCGTCTTCAAATCCTCGAAAAGTTATGGCACCACCATCCATTTCAACTGCAGGCTTCACATAGTTTTCCAACAATTCCTTGATTCGCTTTACAACGTCTGTATCGTTTTCGTTCACACTATTCGAAGCAGCTTTTGGTTTCGCAATCACTTCATCTTCATTGATGATAGTTTTACCATCTTCCAAGTATCCTTTTAAAAATTCGCGTACTGTTGGAATCACTTCATCCCAAGCTGTTTCGGGTGTTTTAGTCAGCGTAACAAAATTGCTAGCAATGAAAACACTTCGAATAAAAGGAAATGCAAAAAGCTCCTTTGCAAGGGGAGAAGGAGATGCACTCGCTTCATCCGGAAAGTCAATACTCTTACCCGGATACAGTAATTTGTTTGCAACGAATTTCATCGTTTCCGGATTGGGGGTCATTTCTGTATAAATACTCACAAGAGCATTTCCTGTATGCAACATATCGCTTCCTTATTTTCGTTGCAAAGTTACTTAAAATCTAAAAGCGACTTTCAGACTTGCACTTAATGATTTCAATAAGCGTATAGATAATTTTCATGGTCCTAATTTTTGATTACTCTATGTATTGGCTATTCCCATTTCTGATAACCTACTTTGCATAAAAGACCCCAGTTCTTTGACGTAATTCGGTGAAAAATCAAATGGAATCCCCGCTGTCGAATAAAGCTCTTTTAGTGTTTTTGTATATCCTAAACTTAATGCAGACATATAATTGTTAAGAGCAACTTCTTTATCGGTACGGAATTGTCGCCACATAGCAATAGCTCCTAATTGCGCAATACCATATTCAATATAATAGAAGGGTACTTCAAAAAGATGAAGTTGTTTTTGCCAAAAGTTTATTCGATACGAATCAAATTCAGCCCAATCCACCATGCCAGTGTTAAATTCATTTAAAATACTGAGCCAGTTAAATTCACGTTCTTTCACCGAATGTCCGGGATGGGTATAAAGCCAATGTTGAAATTTGTCTATTGTTGCAATCCAAGGAAGCACGGAAATCACTCTTTCCATTTCATCCAGTTGTGCTCGTTGTAAATCTTGTTTATCTTGAAAAAATACATCCCAATATTCCATGGAAAAAAGCTCCATGCTCATGCTGGCAAGCTCTGCTATTTCCATCGGATATTCTTTAAAAGCATTCAAGGCTAAAGAGTGAGAAAGGAAAGAATGGATGGCATGTCCACCTTCGTGAACCATCGTTATCAGATCACCAACAGTGCCAGCAGCATTCATAAAAATGAAAGGAACACCTGTCTCTGCTAATGGACAATTATAGCCTCCGGGTGCTTTCCCTTTTCTGCTTTCCAAATCCATTCTTCCCATTTCTACCATTGTTTTTAGGCAATCAGAAAAATAAGGTCGTAATTGGCCAAACACCTGAATGGCTTTACTTGATAATTCTGTACCGGTTTCAAATGGATGTAGAGGTTGCACGCCTTCCGGTTCGGCATCAGTATCCCATGGGCGAAGGTTGGCCAAGCCTAATCTCCTTTGTCGGTGAAGCAACAGCTCTTTTTGAAGTGGAAGAATATGTTGTTTTACAGCTTCATGAAATTGAAAGCAATCTGCAGGTGTATAATCAAATCGTCCTAATTCTTTAAACTTATAATCACGATAATTTTCAAAGCCGGCATTCAATGCTACTTGATGACGTTTGGTAAGAAGTTTGTCAAATAGTTCATTTAGTTTCTCGGTATCTTCCAATCTTCGGGTTGCTATTTTTCTAAAGGTCTCTTCACGAATAGCTCTATTGGGGTTTTGAAGGAAGCGCGCGGCTTGTTGCAAAGTGTATTCTTTCTCTTCTATTTCAATAGACATTTTACCTGCAATAGCTCCATATTGTTGAGCCAATACACTCAGGTCAGCCTGGATTGAAACATTTTCTTCCCGATACAATTCAACGGAATTTTTTACAGAACGTAGGTAGGGAAAGTATGAATCGTTGGGCAGTTGATTAACTAATGGGCAATCAAGCAATTTTTTATTTAGCTCAAAAAAATAGGGCTTCATTCGCGGCTCTATTTCCATACAAAAATAGGTGAACGCCTCTTCTAAATTAGTATCGGTAGTGTCGCAAGTCATTCTTATTTGCCGCCAACTAGCATCTTCACTAATAATAGCTTCTATTTCTGAAAGGTTGTGCAACCAGGTTTTTAAATCCTCCATGGTGTTTAGAACTCGATTTTGAAGATCTTTAAAATAGGGTTCTAATTGTTCCCAAGTTGTAACGTTAAAGTCGGCAGGAAGAAAAGTACGCTGCGGTTTTTGTAGCATGGAAGGCATGTAATTCTTTGTTTTTTTGAATTGACAATAATACCGTTTTGCGAAACAACTAAAGGTGAAAAAGTGTGCACCTATAAAGAATATTTTGTCGGGATAAAATTCATGGGGTTCAATGGTAAATTTTAAAAGTAGATGGATACTTTGAAGTAAGGTTTTTTTAGTTGTTGTTGTAGATTTATTGTTGCAATTTGTAGCATTTGGTTGGGTTCGATTTGTTAAATTAGATTTTGTCTAATTCAGTATAGATAATGTGCAATGGAGTATAATATGGCTGTACAGTTCTTTTATTCAATTAGATATGCGATACAAATAAAACAAGTGTTAAAACAATGTAATTTGAATTTTGAATTGATAATGAAAACCTTTTTTACTTTTCGGAGGTATCATTACCTTTGTGTCAAGTTGTGAATTTAATGGGTTAGTAAGTAGAGCCGCCGGATTCTTCCGGTGGCTCTTTGTGTGTCAGGCATGTTCTTTATCTATAGGGTGCAAGTCCCGAACGAGAGTTGCAGTACTTATCGTTAGCCAAGGGCAAGGGTGTCCATCGTGAGATGGAATCTGAAGGCAGCAGGCGGCAAA
>JAFDXP010000037.1 GCA_018267875.1 Bacteroidota bacterium
AAACACTTTTTGACATAGATAATTCCAGCTATCAGCAAATTTTACCCCTATAAACAGGGACTTTCAAAGCATTTTAAGCATTTTTGAAAAAACTTTCGGATTGCCATGGTGTGGTTATACCCTAACCCGACTGAAAAAACAATAACTGTTCAAAACCTTAAAATGGATGATTTAATTTCGTTGGAAATCATTTCACCTGATGGGAAAACAGTTCAAATACTAACTGCACGAAGCGACATGCAATATGATGTAAGCTCATTATCAGCCGGAGTTTATTACCTACAACTCATGAAAAAAGGTGGTGAAAAATCTAAAATTAGTTTTGTAAAACGTTAAGTTGTTTTTCTGATTAGAATGAAAATGTAGGTCAGATGAGCTTCGGTTCAACTGACCCTTTTTCTTTTATCTAATTGATTGTAAGGGAATTATTTTTGCTTTTGAAGAGTGCTTTTTAGTTGTAATTTTAGCTGCTTTTATAGTTGAAAATGGAAAATAGTAAATGCAGCCAAAGGAAAGAGCAATGGATATGGAAAGGCTTAGTGTGGGGAGCGTTTATGTTTCTTACGATGGGCGTTCTATTTCCTTTAGTTGAAAAACAACCACTTACTTTTTCAAAACTATCATTTTCTTTTTTGCATAGGTTAGTATTTGGGCTCTTGTATGGCTATGTTTTACACTTGTTTACTCATGATGTAACTCGCAAGAAAGTAAAACACAAATAAAAGGGTAACGATAATATACGTTGAGATATCATCAGCATAACCTTATTCTTTTGTAACAAGAAATTTTTTTTAAAAAATAAAGGACAAAATTGTCTTTTATTCAAATTGGACTATTATCTTTGCCGCATAAAATAAATGGATGTTTTCCAAAACTTGTGAATATGCCATCAGGGCAATGATTTACGTAGCACAACAGTCTAAATTAGATAGGCGGGTTAGTGTCAAAGAAGTAGCGGAAGGCATTGCATCACCCGAATATTTTACGGCAAAAATTTTACAGAATTTGAGTCGAAATAATTTGTTGTTGTCGGTCAAAGGACCGGGCGGTGGTTTTTTTTTAGATAAGCAGGGATTAAAAGCACCACTTGCTGAAATTGTTCGTATTATTGATGGAGATGAGATATTTACAGGTTGTGGATTAGGATTGGCACAATGTTCCGAAGTTCAACCTTGTCCTATTCATCATGAATTTAAGCAGATTCGAAAAGGAATTATATCAATGTTGGAGAAAACTAAAGTGGGAGCATTTACTGAAGAGAATTCCGTACATACTTTGTTTTTAAAGCGTTGATTTTTTTAGAAAATAATAAAAGACAAAAAGGTATTAATATCCTCCACAAATGAAGCGATATATTTTTAATTGCAGAACAGCCGGAATTGTGACGGGCTTACTGTTTGTAAGCATAACTGCTCACGCAGAGCGAACCACGCCGTATAGTTTTTCATTCAGCTCGCAATCTGCCCTTACTGGGTTGCTTTTGCTGACGCTATTGGTTGTGTTTGTAGCCGCACTTGTATTAAAAGGGAAAGCGGATGCCATAAGCAAACAACATCATTCTCCACAAGAAGAAGAACAAAAAATGAAATACTATTTACGAAAATTTTCCGGAGAGCAGATCAAAAAAATTCTTGAATCTACTGCCAAAAGGAGTTCTCATGTTTGGGTTGTAGCCTTCGTTATTATAGGGCTTGCCACAATGTTTCCTTCTTTTGCAATGGCACAAGGCGAAGGGTCTGCCGACAAAAGTTCGTTAATGGGAGAGGGGGGAATTATTATTACTATCATTTTATTACTGATTCCTGTTTTGTTTACTATCGGGTATCTGATTTTTCGGTTGATTGGCACCATTCATCGAACCCAGAATCTTGAAAACCAAAATGAAGCAAATCAGTTGGTGAAATATTTAAAATCTCTGCCACCAGAGCAATTAGAAGCTGAACTGAAAAGGCGGCAACTATCTCTTGATTTTCAATTGACGCATCATGAACTTTCAGGCACCGCACAGCCGGAAGATAAAAAAGGGTTGATTCAAATTAATGAACAAGCCGAATTGCCAATAGTTGCCTTAAAGAAAAAGGCCTTACCTCGCCCGAATATAGACCCAGAACTATCGAAGTTGGTACTTTGGTATTTAGGTTGTGCAGCTTTCTGGTTATTGTTTGGAACTACTATTGGCGAATATGTAGGAATTAAGTTTGTAGCACCGGATGCTGATCACGTAAGCTGGTTAAGCTTTGGAAGACTTCGCCCGGTTCACACCAATGTTGTGTTTTGGGGTTGGGCATCTTTAGGCATGTTAGGTTTAGCTCATTATATAGTGCCGCGCGTAGGTAACGTAAAATTAGCCAGTATCAAAATGGGCTGGTATGCTTTGTGGCTTATTAATGCAGCGGTTATCTTGGGTACATTAGCACTCATGGCCGGTATCAATAATGGGGGAGGAGAGTATCGAGAATACATTTGGCCAATCATGTTGCTTTTTGGAATTGGGGTAGGAATCACATTAGTCAACTTCCTGCAAACCATTGCCCGCAGAACAACGAAGGAAATCTATATCTCAAACTGGTACATGGTTTCAGCTATTATTTTTGGAATTGTCATCATGCTGGTTGCCTATATTCCTTATTGGCAAAACGGACTTGGAGAAACCATTGCACAAGGATATTATATGCACCAAGGTGTAGGGATGTGGTTTATGTTTTTTACGCTTGGAATAGTCTATTATTTCTTGCCTCAACAGTTAAATAAACCTATCTATTCTTACAGTTTGGGCATCTTAGCTTTTTGGACCCAGATTTTATTTTATACCCTTATCGGAACTCACCACTTTGTATTTAGTGCTATTCCTTGGTGGTTGCAAACGGTGGCCATTGTGGGTAGCATGGGCATGGTAATTCCAGTCTTAGCCGGCACTACTAATTTTTTAATGACGTTCAAAGGTGCTTGGTATAAAGTACGCGATAGCTATACTCTTCCCTTCTTTTTAGTCGGTATCATCTTTTATTTTACAGGATCCTTGCAAGGCACGGCCGAGGCTTTTCGAAGCACCAATCTGATTTGGCACTTTACCGATTTCACAGTAGCACACTCACATCTGACCATGTATGGAATCATCTCCTTCTTTTTATGGGCAAGTATTTATGCGGTTATTCCGCGCCTTACCGGAAAAGAAGCACCACAAATCACGGTCGGAGCACACTTTTGGTTAGCCTTGATTGGCATGTTGTTTTATACTATTCCGCTTATGTTAGGCAGCACCTTGCGTGGCTCTATGTGGATGGATGGTAAACCCTTTATTGACAGTGTAGTCATGATGGCACCTTATTGGCTGTGGCGCGCTGTTGGCGGTAGTCTGATGTGGCTATCACATGTGTTCTTCGTTTACAACATGTATAAAATGATGGCCAACAGAAATGAAGTGGATGTGCGTGATGCGGCAATAGAAAAACTCACATCTACCATTCATTCCGGAAACCCAATTGCATAATCTTCAATACACAATCAAGCGATGGAATTTTTCGATAATCACAAGAAACTTTTTGGTGCAGCAGCATTGTTTTTCATTACACTAACGCTGGTCGTAGCCATTATTCCGGCTATTCGAAACCAAAATATCAATAAGCCACTGCCTGGAGCTCAATCCTTGAGCGAAGATGCAGTGAAAGGGAAAGCAGTTTTTATTGCCAATGGATGTGTGGCTTGTCATACACAGCAAGTGCGAAATGTGGATATGGATAAAGTGTGGGGTTCTCGTCCCAGCCTTGCTGCTGACTATGCCGATATTCATCGCACAGATGTTTGGCGTAATACAGCAACATTAATGGGCACCGAACGCACCGGACCGGATCTTACCGATGTGGGCAACCGCCAACCCAGCAAAGATTGGAACTTGGCACACTTGTATAATCCGAGAATTGTGGTTAAAGAGTCAATCATGCCGGCATATCCTTGGCTTTTTATTATAAAGAAGCAGCCAGTCAAAGGTGATGTAGTGGTCAATGTACCTGCATCTTATTTAAATGGACAGGAAGGAAAAGTAGTGGCTACGAAAGATGCTCTTTATTTGCTTGCCTACCTGCAATCGTTGAAGCAAACCAAATTGCCCGAAGGTATTGAAGCACCCGCTTTCTTGTATAAAAGAGAGAAAAAAGAAACAGGCGGAGCCGCAGCAGGTGCAGAACCCGATGGTAAAGCTTTGTTTACCGCAAATTGTCAAACATGCCACCAAGCAACGGGAGAAGGCTTACCAGGTGCATTCCCCCCATTGAAAGGCAGCTCTGTTGTAAATGGTGATGATCTTGAAAAATATGTGGACATCATCATGAATGGATATGATGCTCGTCCCGAGTTTGGAGCGATGCCCAATGTAGGAACCAATGCGCAATTCACAGAACATGAAGTAGCAGCCATTATGAATTACGAACGATCAAGCTGGGGAAATACAGGTAAAAAAGTATCTCCGGATGAAATCAAAAAAATAATGGAAACCATCAAACAAAAAGCAGGAAAGTAATTTCAGCTGAAAAATGTATTTTATCAAATTGACTATATGATGAAACGAATCTTTTTTACAATCGGAATATTATTACTACAAATGGGCTATCTGATCGCTTGCCCGGTTTGTGAACGTAATCAACCTAAAATATTACGGGGCATCACACATGGTGCTGGCCCGGAAAGCAATTGGGATTATCTTATTGTTTGGACAACGGTTCTGATCGTCATAGCAACTTTGTATTTTTCTATCAAATGGATTGTGAAACCTGGCGAAAAATCAGAGCAACATATCAAAAGGTTCATTTTAAATAACGATTAACGATGAGCGACAAAAGCACGATTTTCATTTTTATTGATGAAGAAACCCAGCCCATCGCCAAGGTACAATCTCCGGTGAGCTTTGACTTGGACACCCGTAAGCTGACCGATGGTGAACATGTATTGCGAATTGTCAGTAAAGACCCTACCGGCAATGAAGGGATTCGGAAAATTCCCTTTGTGGTTAGAAATGGCCCGGCAATAGATGTAGAAGGAATCAAAGAAAATTCCGTTGTAGATGGCGTACTGCCCTTAATGATCAATGCCTATGGAAAAGGAAACCAAAAATCATTTTTGATTTTAGGGAGTGAAACTCCACAAAGCATTCCTTGGTGGATATGGATTGCGTTGATAGGTTTTGCCGGTTGGGCTTTGTTTTATTTGTTGCGTTACTTTGCCATAGCATAATTAAATCTGCATGACGCAAAAACAGGACATTAAAAGTATCGCGGACATTGAATTGTTGGTAAATAGTTTTTACGACAGTATTCGAACCGATAGTTTATTAGGACCAATTTTTAATGGAGTCATTCAAGATAGGTGGCCGGAGCATTTAGCTAAGATGTATCGCTTTTGGCAAACCGTGCTTTTAGATGAACAATCTTATTTTGGCGCACCATTTCCACCACACGCAAAATTGCCCGTTTCTCAACAACATTTTGATCAATGGTTGAAACTTTGGTATGCTACTTTAGATACGCATTTCGAAGGAGAAATAGCTAATGAAGCCAAATGGCGTGGGGATAAAATGGCTACTATGTTTTTAGCTAAAATCGAATATTTTCGAGGTAACGAAAAGACTGCTTTAGTTTAAGTTAAGGTTTTGAGTTTCAAAAGTTTAGATTTTAGTCTAACTTGCTGCTTTATTACTCTTGAGTTGATTCCAAAACGCTCATAGATTGTAATTTAAACCCTTTTTTATGCAGGCAGATAATAAGTTGGACGGCTATGCACTCTTATCCAAAATTGGTAAAAAAGTACTTCGACCTGGAGGCATGAAGCTCACTCTTCGGTTGCTGGATGAATTGCAAATCAAGTATGGTGATGATGTGGTTGAGTTTGCTCCGGGCAGAGGAGCCACTGCCGCATTGGCATTACAACGAGATCCATTTTCTTATATCGGTATTGATACTGATGCGAAAGCCGTACTCCAATTATCACGAAAATTCAAAGGCAGAAACATCCAATTTATTCAAGCCAATGCAGCCCATACCTCTATCCCTTCCCGAATGAAAGATTGTGTGTTTGGGGAAGCCATGCTTACGATGCAAGCCGATCATCGAAAAATTGAAATTATTAAAGAAGCAACTCGGATACTGCGCAAGGGTGGCTTGTATGGTATTCATGAATTGGCTCTGCTTCCTGAAATGATAGATGACAATGTGAAAGCCGATATTCAAAAGGTTTTAGCAAAATCGGTCATGGTTAATGCTCGGCCTTTAACCGTAAATGAATGGAAAGCTTTATTGGAAGCTCAAGGGCTAAAAATTAAAAAAAGGTGATATTAGAGCCAATGGGCTTACTCCGTCCTTTAAATATCATAAAGGATGAAGGCTATTGGGGCACTCTTCGAATAGCAGCCAATGTGCTTGTTCGATCAGAAATTCGAAAGAGAGTTCTAACAATGCGCCATCTTTTTTGTAAGTATAATCAGAACTTAACAGCGGTAGCTATTGTAGCCGAAAAAATCAATCATGTTTAAACCCCGATCTTCTATGTTTGATGACTTGTCGGGTGTACACCATCCAACGTTTTGTTCGTGCAGGTCCATTGTATTTTTGTTCTGACTCTTTCTTCATGGTGTAAAATCCAATAATATCCATTGCTGAAATTTTGCCTTTGATGATTTGTTCATCAGTAGCATCAGTTACTAATAAAGTAGCAACTTGCAGTTTTCCCATTAATTGCACACAGACATCAAGTGCTTCATCTTCACTTATCGAAGGATATTGATCATCTGGATCGGCAGGGCACATTAAGTCTTTGACGTGAGATAGCATGAGCAAATCCGGCTGATATGACTCAGGAGTTGTGATGCCACGTCGTCTAATTTTTTCGGTCATAATGCTCCCTTCCATCAAAAAGAATGATACAAAATAGGCAGCTACACAAGCACCTACTAATGGAAGTAGTCCATGTGGTTGTCCGGTTGTTTCTAATGCAAAAACTATGGAGGTAAGCAATGCTCGCGATGAGCCGGCAAACATAGCAGCCATACCTACTAAAGCTGCTGTGGCTAAGTTAATACTCAAAGAAGGAAATGCCGTAAGCAAGGATGTTCCGCATAAGGCTCCTAATGCCCCGCCAATAGTAAATAAAGGAGCTAATGTGCCACCTGAAGTGCCACTGCCTAAAGCAATGACCCAGGAAATATACTTGAGTAAACAAAGTGACAACAAAACGGTAAGCGGTAGATTTCCGGTAAGCAAGTTTTGAATGTTGTCATATCCAACCCCCATAGTATAAGGTGCAAAATATCCCACAACACCCACGGCCACCGCGCCAATTGCCGGCCACCACATCCAATGAATTGGGAGTTTTTCAAACAAATCTTCTACTGCATAAACAGACTTTGATACAAAAGAAGCAACCACACCAACAAAAAGACCAATGCCTACATATACCGCCAAATCACTACCGCTTGGAACAGGAATAGCACCCATGGCAAATACCGGCTCACTACCAAACAACCACAAGTGCATAGCCGCACCCGTAACACAAGCTAAGGCTACTGGAATGATTGAGCGAGCTGAAAATTCAAATAAAAGAAGTTCTATCGCTAACAACACGGCTGCTAAGGGGCTTCCAAAAATGGCAGCCATACCGGCACATGCTCCGGCACTTAGCATAATCTTTCGCTCGGATGCTGAAATGTGCATAATCTGTCCTGTAAACGAACCAAAAGCACCACCAGTTGCTATAATAGGGCCTTCGGCACCAAATGGTCCGCCCGTTCCTATGGAAATGGCGGCTGATAAGGGTTTCAGTAAAGTGATGAGTGGTGGAATTTTGCTTTCATCCAAAATGATTTTTTCCATAGCTTCCGGAATTCCATGACCCCGTATAGCCGCAGATCCAAATCGTGCCATCATGCCCACCAACAAGCTGCCTATTATAGGAACGAAGATGACATACCAACCCAAATGATTGTTTGTAGGGCTGGCAGGCTCAATTGAAAACTTACCATAGAAAGATAGGTTTGTTATCAACTCAATTAAATAGACCAATAGTTTGGCTATACCTCCAATAATAAATGCATTGAAAATTGCTTGAAGACTCAGAAAGAAAATTCGCCTGTTTACTTCAAATGGTTGTGGGCTATCACTTTTTTTGTTGAGGGAAGAAAGAGATGGTGATAACGGAATGCTTTCGTCTGAACGTTTCATTGATAATATCGTTACAAGCGCAAAAGTAGGTCAATGACAACGGCAAACTTGTAAATAATTGCTCTTGAATGGGGTGCTATCTACGAAAAAATTTTCGAAGATTTTTTGGCTAAAGTGAAGTTTAATTGGATTTTAAATTGAATTGCTATGCCTTCATCTTTCAAAGTTTTAGAACCGAAATTACTTGCCAAAACTTACTCTTGAAAACCTAAGTGTGTCTCAACCGTGTTTACTACATGATCACATCGTGTCAGATGAAAAGGATAAATATGCTCCTTGATGAAGGGTTGAAGTTTAGTCCTAAGCATGGCTTTTGCCCTGTTCAGTCTAACTTTTACGTTTGCCTCTTCAATGTCTAAAGTGTGTGAGGTGTCACGAACAGATAACTCTTCTATTTCGCGAAGCACAAAAACTAACCTGTATTTTTCAGGTAAATCTTCTATTGCCGCTTCCAGTGCATGTTTTAGCTCCTTGTTTGCTAAAATACGAGCCGGTGTTTTTTGAGATACATAATTATCCGTATTGATTTCGACAAATGATTCAGGTTTGTTTTTACGAAGAATATCATAGCAATGGTTCATCATGATTCGTGTCAGCCAAGTGCCAAATGCAGAGCGACCGGAAAATTGAGCTAAATTAGTATAGGCACTGATGTATGTTGATTGCATGGCATCTTCTACATCTACGGAATCATGCAGTAAAGACATGCCCACTCGAAAGATTCGCTGGTTATATTTTCGCATTAATACCGCAAACTTTTTTTTGTTTCCGGTCAATATTTCTTGAATAATATCGTGGTCATTCAAAGGTGGCATAGAGGTCAGTGGTTCCATAAGGTGATTTGGATAAAAAGATATGAATTTATGAAGACTTAGAGAACAAAAAATTTTAGAAAACAGTAAAACAAGAACCATCAGAACAAAATACCCCGCAACGACACGAACCAAACCATAAGGAACCATTTTAGTCTTCTGTTATTGAAAAAAAATCAGGTCATCACTTATATGCTTAGTTTGGTCATTCTTAAAGTTGTACAATCTGTCTATATTTTTTGCTCTATTGCGCGCATCTTCAATGCTACGATAATTAATTGCTCTTCGGTAGATACTGGTTAAATTGTTGATCTTAATACCACTATACGCCACCACCGTGCTATGAAGAAAATCAGATATCTTCACGAGAAACTTGTTTTATATTTACAATAAGCTATGCCTTGTTCTTTACATTACCCTGAACTAAAGCGTGATTGAAAAAAGTTGAAATGTTTTTCCCTTGAAACATTACACACCATTTTCCCAAGTTCCAAACCATATTTTCCCACTTTTATCAACTGTTTCCAAACTAAAGTTTCCTTGTTCCTCATTAAAAGCTGATGTAGAGTGTAGATTAGAACGTGCATTTAAAACTATTGGTGAAGACTGTGCCGTACATAAAATTCCAGCCACCAAAAGGCTATTGAACAGCACCAGCCATCGAAAAGACTAAGGCTTAAAAAAACATTGTAACCATTGAAGTACTTATTGCGTCTAATTAAGGGAATGAGTTAACGAGTTTCATTTTATCTAAATAAAACCTTATCATTTAAATCAAAATCCACTCATGATTATGCTTGCACACAGTCCATCAATTCCCACAGAACATCACACTATTCATTTACCCGAGTTAGAGCAAATAAAATTAATTGAGCAGCATTTTAAAAGCATTATGACCACTCTTGGTCTTGATGTAAATGATGATAGCTTGAAGGATACACCTCATCGAGTAGCTAAAATGTTTGTAAAGGAAACTTTTTCCGGACTAAGGCCTGAAAATGAACCCAAAATTACTTTGTTTGAAAACCCTTATCAGTACAACCAAATTGTGTTAGAAAGGGATATACCTGTTTATTCTTATTGCGAGCATCATTTTGTTCCTATCATTGGAAAAGCGCATGTGGCCTATATTTCAAAAGGTAGCGTGATAGGTTTATCAAAGTTGAATAGAATTACCAACTATTTTGCCAAACGTCCTCAAGTGCAAGAACGATTAACTGTTCAAATTGCGGAATACTTAAAATCTGTTTTGGAAATTGAAGATGTTGCCGTCATCATAAAAGCAGAACATTTGTGTGTTTCTTCTCGTGGTGTTTCTCATACTGGTGCTTCTACATTAACGGAGAGTTTTCATGGGAAGTTTTTGAACGAAAACACGCTACAAAGATTTTATTCAATGTTGACCATCTAAAATAAATAAATCATGAACCATGTTCTAAGTATTATTTCAATAAAACAAGTTACCCATGATGTCCGTCAAATAAGGCTTAAAAAACCCGAAGGCTATTCTTTCATTCCGGGACATGCAACTGATGTGTCAATCAACCTTCCGGATTGGAAAGATGAAAAGCGACCTTTCACTTTTACTTCTTTAAACGAAGACCCTTATTTAGAATTTACGATCAAATGTTATAGCGATCATTATGGTGTAACTAATCAAATCGGGCAATTAAAAGTTGGAGATGAATTAATTATTGATGATCCTTGGGGTGCTATCAGCTACAAAGGTTCAGGCTACTTTATTGCAGGCGGGGCGGGCATTACGCCGTTTATAGCAATCTTAAGGCAGCTGCATAAAGAAGGAAAGGCAAAAGGAAACAAACTATTCTTTTCAAACAAAACTCCAAAGGACATTATTTATTATGAAGAGTTAAAAGAAATTTTAGGCGATGATGCACTCTTTGTTGTAACAGATATTTCGGATGGAAAATACCTGCATGGCTTTATTGACAAGGCTTTCATTAGCCAATATGTTTCTGATTTTCAAAGTCAATTTTATATCTGTGGCCCTGATCCTATGATAAAAGCCATCTCAAATATTCTATTAGAATGCGGTGCCAATACGAATGCGGTAACTTTTGAAAAATAACCCTTGATAGAAGCATTTGAATGTATTAACTTTCAGTATTGGAAATCACAGCTCTTTCAATTAAGTCAAAAATGAATCACCATAGGAATAAGGTATTCTTATTTCTTCTTGTAAACAATTAAACAATCTAATCATGAAAAAACACACTGCCTATGCTGTTTGGAACGGCTCCTTAAAAGAAGGTGAAGGCAAACTAACAACGAATAGTAAGGTCTTAAATAATCATCCCTATTGCTTTAATAGCCGTTTTGGAAATGGCACTGCAACCAATCCTGATGAGCTTTTAGCCAGCTCCCACGCCGGTTGTTTTGCTATGGCTTTAAGCCTTATTTTGGGGCAACATGGGTTTACACCACAATCATTGGATGTGAAAGCAGAAGTTACCATGGATGCTGAAAAATTAGCACTAACCGGTTCTCATCTTACCTTGAAGGCACGAATCTCTAATATTGATCAGAAACAGTTTATGGAATGCGCTACGGCTGCCAAAGAAAACTGCCCGATTAGTAAGGCTTTGAGCATTCCAATTACAATGGAAGCAACTTTAGAAAATGCTTAAAAATTATTACCATGAGCGATCACACAAATATGTATCCGGAAGCCACAGCCGAAAATGCCAAGAAAAAGGCAGACCTCGCACCTAAGCAAATAGAAGCTTGGCGAAACTTTAGCCGCGCCGTATTTAAAGAAGGCGTGTTAGATGAAAAGACAAAACAACTCATTGCGGTTGCCGTAGCACACGTTACACAGTGTCCTTACTGCATAAAGGCACATGTTCCACAAGCATTGAAGAAAGGAGCTTCGCAAGCCGAAATTATGGAGGCAATTTGGGTTGCGGCTGAAATGCGTTCCGGGGCTGCTTATGCTCATGCCACTATTGCCATGGATGCCATGGAGCAAGCACAGCCTTAATTTTTTTATTTTTTTGTATGCTGAGTTGGTCTGAGATTATACTTCGCCTGCTGTTAGCTTCGTTATTTGGTGCTTTTGTAGGGCTGGAACGCGAGCGAAAAAGTGAAACAGCAGGAATGAGAACCCACATGATGGTTTGTGTGGGTTCTTGCCTTATTATGATGGTTTCTGCATTTGGTTTTGCCGATATTTTAGGAACACCTAATGTTACTTTAGATCCATCACGAATAGCAGCTCAAGTAGTCAGTGGCATTGGCTTTATCGGTGCTGGAACTATCTTATTGCTCAAACAAGGAACTATTCGTGGGCTTACAACAGCTTCCGGATTGTGGACTGTAGCAGCGGTAGGATTGGCTACCGGTAGTGGAATGTATTTTGCAGCAGCAGCTACCACTTTTATTGCTTTAGCCATTTTGTGGGCTTTGAAGCCGCTTGAAAGAATGTATGCAGCTAAATACAAACAGCGAACACTGAGAATTGTAACCGGCTCGGAAGACGATAGTAAAAGCCTTCTTGAAACATTCGCCCAAGAACCCTATTCTAAAATGCAAACTTTTACTATGGAGCGAGTTGAAGCTGACTTTGTTTTTGAAGTCCGATTTGTAAATCCTGATTTTGCAAAAGCTGAAGTTTTACTTGAATTATTGAAAGGTAAAATCTTCATCAAAGAAATTAGTTGGAACGATTGAATGCAAAAACATTTCTAAATAAAAAGAGCCGGCGAATAACCGACTCTTTTGTGTGTCAGGCATGTTCTTTATCTATAGGGTGCAAGTCCCGAACGAGAGTTGCAGTACTTATCGTTAGCCAAGGGCAAGGGTGTTTACCGTGAGGTAAAATCTGAAGGCAGCAGGCGGCA